>JBOGEA010000438.1:0-4326 GCA_050743205.1 Egibacteraceae bacterium
CGGCGAAGGGGCCGCCGCGGGCGACGGCCACCCGCTTGCGCTCTGAGTCCAGGTCCCAGTCGTCGAGCGTGCGGCCCTCAGCCTTGCGCAGGCAGTTGTCGCAGCGCAGGCACAGCTCGGCGCCGTAGTCGTCGCCGAGGTAGTTCAGCAGGTAACGGCGCCGGCAGGCGGTGGTCTCAGCGTAGGCGGCGACCATGCTCAGCCGGGACTGCTCGATCTCGACCTGGACCGCCTGGTGCGTGGCCATGGCTTCCATGGCTGTGGCGGGATCCCCACGCCAGCGGATGCCTCTCTTGAAGCGTGTCAGGTAGCCGAACCGGTCGAGGTCCTCCAGCAGTGAGACGGCGCCGGAGCGGGCGACCTCGGCGTCCTCGGCGACGCCGGCCAGCACGTCGGCCTCGGGTGTCGCTCTGTTCACCTGGCTGAGCAGGTGAATCATCTTCGCGATCGTCTTCTCGGCGGGACGGCTGCGACGGTGGAGGTGATCATGGACGGCGCGGTCCTCCATCCGGTACAGCAGCACACAGTCAGCGGGTCTGCCGTTGCGGCCGGCGCGACCCGCCTCCTGCCAGTACGCCTCGAGCGAATCCGGCATGGTCCGGTGGATGACCGCGCGGATGTCGGGCTTATCGATCCCCATCCCGAACGCGCTGGTCGCGCACAGGATCGAGACATCGTCGTCCAGGAACGCATCCTGGACCTTCTTACGCACCGCCCGCTCCATGCCGCCGTGGTAGTAGCGGGCCCCCATGCCCAGCATGCGCAGCGCCCGAGCGGTCTCCTCGGACTCACGCCGCGTGGTGCAGTAGACGACGCTGGCCTGGCCGGGCTCCAGCACCTCGCCGAGCACCTTGGCGAGCTGGCGGTCCCGGCGGTCGGGGTCGGTGACGTGGACGACGTCGAAGTGGAGGTTGGGTCGGTCGAAGCCGCGGGCGACGATGACCGGCGACTCCAGCCCCAGCTCAGAGGCCACGTCCCTGCGCACAGCCTCGGGTGCGGTGGCCGTCAGCGCGAGGATCGGGGGGCGGCCCATCGCCGCGGCGGCGGTGGCCAGCTCACGGTAGGCGGGCCGGAAATCGAAGCCCCACTCGGAGATGCAGTGAGCCTCGTCGACACAGAACACATCGACGCGCGTGTGCGCAAGCGCCTGCCGCACGTCGTCTCGGACGAGCTGCTCAGGCGTGGCGAAGAAGAAGTCGAGCGCGCCCGTGCGTAGCTGCTGGAGCAGCTCGCGGCGGCGCTCCCCCCGCAGCGCTCCGGTGATCGCCCCTACGCGCTGGGGCGACGCGCCGTCCTCACCTTCGGCCAGCCGCCGGACCTGGTCCTGCATCAGGGCGATCAGCGGTGTGGCGATGACCGTCGTGCCGTCCAAGAGCGCGCCGGCCAGCTGGTAGACGAGCGTCTTCCCGCCGCCGGTGGGCAGCACGGCCACGACATCCCGGTGGGCGAGGACGGCCTCCAGGGCCTCACGCTGCCCGGGCAGAAAGTTCGACAGATCGGGAAATGTGCGCCGCAGCGCCGCCTCGAGGTCTACCACTCCTGCCGCGCCTTCCACTGAACTTGTTGCTTCAAACATTGGCCGGTGAGGGTCCGATGGCCAAGGCTTGTGAGCTTACGGCTCAATGACATTCCCCCATCTGCCCATGTCCACGCGGCCACCTCTTCATAGTGTGACGACCAATGGCTTCCAGCGCCTTAAACATTTCTTCCCGCGTGAGGTGGCCGCGGCTCGCGCCCGCGGTGTCCGGCGGCCTCGCCGCCGTGGTCGCGCTCGCGGTCAGTGAGTTCCTCGCCGGCCTCCTTCCTCCGGTGCCCTCTTTGGTGCTCGCGGTTGGGGCGGGTGTCATCGACCTCGTCCCGCTTCCGGTCAAGAACGCTGCGGTCGCGGTGTTCGGCACGGCCGACAAGCCGGCGCTTCTTGTCGGGATCGTCATGCTTTCGGCGCTTGCCGGTGCCGGGCTCGGCGTCGCCGCCGGCCGCCGACCTTGGGTCGGGATCGTCGGGTTCATTGCGTTCGGTCTGTTGGGGGCAGCTGCCGGGCTCAGCGACCCGCAGGCGTCTGGAGCCGCCAGCGTCGTCTCGGCGACACTGTCGACGCTGGCTGGCGTGGCGACCCTGCGGCGGCTGCAGGGCGCCGCCCCTGTTGAGGCAACGATGCGGGGACGGCGTCGGTTCCTCGCACTCGCGGGAGCCGTGTCCGCGGGAGCGCTGGCCGCGGTGACCAGCGGTCGCGCGCTTCTGGGCCGACGAGCCATGACGCTCGCCCAGCGTGCGGCGGTGCGGCTGCCGGTGGTGAGCCGGACTCTGCCCTTGCCCGCGGTTTCGACCTCACTGACCGTGCCTGGCCTGCCCGCCCTGGTCACCTCGAACGCTGACTTCTATCGCATCGACACCGCGCTGTCGGCTCCACGGGTCGACCTGGTCAGTTGGCGCCTGGACATCGACGGGATGGTCGATCGGCCCCTGTCGCTGCGCTACGACGACCTGCTCGGCATGAACCTCGTCGAGGCCGACATCACGCTGTGCTGCGTCTCGAACGAGGTCGGCGGCGACCTGGTCGGCAACGCCCGCTGGCTCGGTGTCCCGCTCGCCCAGCTGCTCGAGCGGGTCGGCGTGCAGCCCGGCGCGGACCAGATCGTCGGCCACTCGGTCGACGGCTGGACCGCGGGATTTCCCACCCAGGCCGGCCGCGACGGCCGCGCTGCCCTGGTCGCCGTGGGGATGAACGGCGAGCCCCTGCCGATCGTGCACGGCTTCCCCGCGCGCCTCGTCGTTCCCGGTCTGTACGGCTACGTCTCGGCGACGAAGTGGCTGTCCCGCATCCAGCTGACGACCTGGGAGGGTTTCGACGGCTACTGGGTACCGCGGGGGTGGTCAAAGGAGGGCCCGATCAAGACCCAGTCGCGCATCGACGTGCCGGCCGGCTATGCCCGGATCGCGGCCGGCCCGACCGCCATAGCCGGCGTCGCCTGGGCTCAGCACCGCGGCATACGGCGGGTCGAGGTGCAGGTCGACGACCGCCCGTGGCGTGATGCCCGCCTGGCCGGCGAACTCCACGCCGACACCTGGCGCCAATGGGTTCTGGAGTGGGACGCCACACCCGGCACCCACCGCATCCGCGTCCGCGCCACCGACGCCACCGGCCAGACCCAGACCGGCGCCATCACCCCAATCGCCCCCAACGGCGCCACCGGCTACCACACGATCCGCGTGACCGTGACCTGAGTTTTGTGCTGGATCGCGGCGGAATACCGCCGCGATCCAGCACACAAGAGCGAGTTATCCACAGACGCGAAGATTTCGCCGCGCATTGGGCTCCCAGCTAAGCCATCCTGCTGTCATGAATCCGTGGCAACGACTTTTCGGCCTGGCGGAAGGACAGTACGGTGCATTCTCTCGGTCCCAGGCATGTGCGTTGGGAGTTTCGGACAGAACCCTTCGTGAACGGGTTGAGGGCGAGGGTTGGAACCGGCTGCACCCAGGGGTCTTTGTGCTTCCTGGAGCTGGCCCGTCCTATGAGCAGGCGGCGATGGGGGCGCTGCTCGCGGTCAGGCCTGGCCGGGCAAACGGCAAGCGGGGTGTCCTGGTCGCCGCGCGGTCTGCGGCGCGCCTCTGGGGCATGACGCAGGCGCGTCAGCGGCCCGTGCAGCTCATCACGCCGTTCGGGCAGCACGCGACCGAGCGGGGTCAGGTCTACGTGATCCGATCGCGCACGCTGCTTGAGGCTGACCTGGCCTCGATCGGCCCGCTTGACTTGACGGCGCCGGAGCGCACCGTCATCGACCTGGCGCGCTCTGCGGGGCGCGACGAGGTGTTCGACGTGGCCTCGGTGGGTGTGCAGCTCGAGCTGCTCAGTCCCGACCGGCTCGCAGCCCGGGTTGCCGAGTTCCGCAAGCCGCCCGGCGGGCTGATCTGGGGGTGGGTGCTCGAGGAGTTGGCGCGCCAGGGCAGGACCGACTCGACGTTCGAGCGCGAACTGCGGTCCATGCTCTTCGAGCGCGGATTCGATCCACATCCAGGCGTGTATCCGCTCCGCGTGGAGGGCCGATTGATCGCCATGCTCGACGTGGCCTTTCCCGCTGCGCGGGTCTACATCAACGCTGACGGCCGCCGCTTTCACTCGGACCGTCGGGCCTTTCGGATGGACAGAGTGCGGGACAACGAGATCACGGCGGCTGGTTGGCTGGGGCTCGACTTGTCCTGGGATGAGTTAATGCGGGCCCCTGACCGTTTTCTCAGCCAGTTGAGACGGACTCTCGACGCTCGACGCGACTTGTGTGCTGGATCGCGGCGGAATACCGCCGCGATCCAGCACACAACCACCCG
>JBOGEA010000439.1:0-4318 GCA_050743205.1 Egibacteraceae bacterium
CCCCCGCGACCGCGCCAACCTCCCCCACCCACCCACCCTTGACGGAAGAGCGGAACCCGACGAGGCGCGACCCCTTACGACAATTCTCAAACACGCTCTTAGATCTGCTCGTCACCGGTCACGTCAGTCGGCACGAGGCCGAGCTTCTCGGTCACCCTCTTGTAGATTTCGGCGGCGATGTCGCCGTGCTCTCTGAGGAACTTCCGCGCGTTCTCACGGCCCTGCCCAAGCTGATCGCTCTCGTAGGTGTACCAAGCGCCTGCCTTTTTGACGATCCCATGCTCGACGCCGACGTCGAGCAGCGACCCCTCGCGCGAGATCCCCTGGCCGAACAGAATATCGAATTCGCATTGTTGGAACGGGGGCGCACAGTTGTGGACCACGACATCGTCTGCGACGAAGTTATGCAGCTCGGACACTTCGATATCGAATACTCGCTGTCGCTGAACTGGCAGGATTGCCTCGATTCGGTCATAGAACAGGCCATCAGCTAAGGCCTCTCGCAGGAATGCGCTGTCAAGCGCGTCAGCAAGTCGCTCGACGCGGTCACGCCGCAGCCGCTGGCCCCCAAGCATGAGTCTCAGACCCGCCTGGTTGTACGACGGGGGGAGTTGAAGGACACCAGCCATGAACCGTGAACTGACTCCCAGCTGACGTAGGTGCTGAAGTACCGGCTCAGTCTGTATCGCCGAGAGATAGATTGTGCGGGATCCTCGCAACTTCGTTTGCTGCAGGTTCTCCAACTCCGACGTCAACCTCTGACCCTTTGGGCCCCACATTGGCAGGGCATCGGAAAAGCGGCGAACGTTATCGATACCGTTTATCCGAACCTGCCAACAAGGCAGCTTACCCTCCACACGACGTCCTGCAATGAGGCTCCGTCTGGATCCGGGCGCATGCACTTGTAACGAACTCGCGATGCCCCAGCGCAGCAAGAGGAAGTGGACCTGCCACGCGAGCTGCTCTGAGGTTGTGACAAACCCGCAACGAATGCCGCCGGTCTGTTCACGGCTGAACCAGCCATCGGTCTCCCAAATACCCATCAGCAGATTGCCCACAGTATCAGCTGAGATCTCGGGATTAAAGAATGCCGGCGGGATCCGCTTCTCAGGCGCAAGATGGCCCCAGATTCCTGCCCAGCGAGCGAGCGCAAGCACGCCGTTGGGTTCTCCCAGCCGGTGCGAGAAGGAGACTTCAATTCCATTCTCTTTGGGATGTGCGTTACATCCAAGATCGGCGGCGATGCGCCGAGCATCCTCTTGGAGGCTCTCCTCCGTGTTGATGAAAGAGATGGGTGTCTTGCCGCCAACGTACCCATCGCCGATCAAGTAGCCGAGGAGCCGGGCATGAGCAGGGGGAATCGGTTCATGCGGACCGAACCCGCCAGCGTGTCGCGGGCGTGCCACGCGGTCGCCCACGCTCAGCTCACCAGCTACGCGCCAGCCGAGTTCGGTCAGAATGCGATGATCCGGAGTAAGTCGAAGGACGGTTCCGTCGCGCAGCTTGATGCCAAGCACATCCCGCTGGCCTTGATCGAACCGAGCGCCAATCTCGCAGATATGGAACTCACCGCGCTTGTCAACCGCCAACACCGCAGTGCCCTTGCCCTGGTCGACGAGTTCCTCGATGCGGTGCATCACGCCTGTCAGCGGATCGAACACCCGCGTCCCCTCCGCGATGCATTTGTTTTTTACAACTTTGACACGGACGCGATTGCCGACGAAATCAGCGCCGTCCTTGAGCGATTCAATCCGCCGAACGTCGAGTCGCACCGACGAATAGAACTTCAATGCCCGCCCACCCGGTGTGACCTCGGGAGAACCGAACATAACTCCGACCTTCTCGCGCAGCTGGTTGATGAACACACAGCAGGTGCGGGAGCGGTTGAGGGTTCCGGCGAGCTTGCGGAGGGCCTGACTCATGAGGCGGGCCTGCAGGCCGACATGCGTGTCTCCCATTTCGCCTTCGAGTTCGGCGCGTGGGGTGAGCGCGGCTACGGAGTCGATCACCACAATATCGACAGCCCCTGAGCGGATGAGCATGTCGGTGATCTCCAGCGCCTGCTCACCGGTGTCGGGCTGGGAGACCAGGAGCGCCTCCATGTCGACTCCGAGCGCTGCCGCATAACTCGGGTCGAGCGCGTGCTCTGCATCGATGAACGCGGCGATCCCACCAGCCTTCTGAGCCTCGGCGATCGCATGCAGCGCCACCGTCGTGTTGTGCGACAGCACTCCGTTCGCGAGAAAGCTGTGCGTTCGCGGGAGGACAAGGTCGAACGTCGGCTGCTCGCCAGCGTCTTCGACGGCCTTCACTCGCTCGAACGTATAGCGATTGTCGCCGAGTGTGGGCAGGCCGGCGAGGTGCGGGATATCGTCGAACTGCGGCTCGCGGAATGGGCGGTGGAGGTTCGCCGCAACCTGTGCGTTCCGCGGGACGGAGCGGAACCCGATCTCGCCCAGGAACCGGTGCGCGACGGCAGGGTCGATGGCCACGGTCCAACAGTCCTGCTGAGAGATCGCCGCGGGAATCCCAAAGCCGTAGAGCATGAGCTGGACGTCGCGGGCAAGCTCCGTAGATGGCACCTCCAGCCTGATCGTTGACGACTCGTCGATCCAGCCGTTCGCCTCGAACAAGGCCGACAGGAACGCCGGCTGGGCCTTGTGACCACCGGCGCGTATGCAGTGTGGAACCGTCTTGTTCGGGTCAGCGACGTAGTCGAGGCCGTACCGGTCCGCCAGCTCAGCACGCAGCACCGCGTCCTCGACGGCGTACTGCTTGCCGTCGTCGCACCGAGCCGTGGCGTTGAAGAGATGCGCAATCAGACGGGTGAACTCATCCCCCGCCTCTGGGTCGGAGGTGGTGAGGCGGACGGCGCTCCGGTCGCACAGCGAGCCTTGGGCGACGAGGTAGCCCAGCAGCACGGCCTCGTCTTCGCTGAGCCCGTCGCTGTCAGCGGCTTCGACCGCACCGAAGGCAGCCGACACCACCGTGTCACCGGGCGTGATCTCCTCGGCTGGGCGCCAGATCATGAGCCCGGACTCGTTCATGACCCGCAACGGGTGGTTGTGGGTCACGCACAGCGTGCGGCCGGACTGCAAGCGCAGCCGAAGGACCGGCTTGCGGTTGTTGTGCGTGAGCGCCGCGACCTGCTCGAGTTCGCCGCGCTCGTTCACGACCCGCACACCCAGCTCGGAGATGTCAGTGATGCGAGACGTGCAGCTGGTTTCCTGTCCGCACCGCGCGAACAGCTCCGCCACGGTCTCGAGTCCACGGTCAGTCCACACCCGTGTGTCCGCCGGAACACACTTGCCTGAACTCTCCGGTCCGTAGATCTCCACGACCCGGCCACGGGGCAGCCCGCCCACGCCGAGGGCGAGGTCGAGGGCGAGGGCGCCGGTGGGGATGACGGCGACCTTGATCTTGGACTGGTCGCCCATGCGCATGACCGCGCCCTTGCCGAACTGCTTCTCAATCTGGCCGAGGGCCATTTGGAGGGCCTTGTCGCGCTCCATGAGGTGCTCCTGTTCGCCGTCTGGAAGTCTGGGCTCACCGTACCCCGCGGGTGTGTCAAGCGGGTGGATCCGGTGACGTGGGAGAACCATAGCAGAACGTACGTTCGCACACGCAAGTCTGTCCCCAAGCCCACCGGAGAATGTGCAGAAACGGGCAGAGTCGCCTGTCATCGCACATCCGCCCGGAAATGCACATCCTTGGTGGGTGATCACGCGGGGAAGGGGACCGCAGACAGCGTCTCGTGGCGGGCTCCCGCCCTGCCCAGATGAGAGCGCACAAGCTCGAGGCCCGGGACGGTCCAGGTGGCGGCGGGGCCGCGGTATGCGTCCGCAAGCGCGCGGGGGATGGACGCGCGGCCTCGCGCTCGCGCAAGTGTGAGGTGGGGACGGAAGGCGTGATCCTCGCATGGCAGGCCAAACTCCCGCAGCGCGGTCCGAACCGCCCCGGCGAGGGCTGTCAGCGGCTCGGACGGCTCCAGCCCGATCCACGGCACGCTCCGTCGCGAGCCGCGTTCCGCCGAGGTTCTCAAGCGCACAGTGAAGGGCTCGAAGCTCGAGGCCACCCGCCGCAGGCAGGTCGTCAGAGGCTCCACGGGGCCGGCGTCGGTGCCACCGAGGAATGCCACCGTGAGATGCCATGAGGCAGGGGCCGTCCAGCGGACATCCGCCGCGGATGAGTGCAGCGTGGACACTGCCTCCGCGACCGCCGTGCGAACTGCCACCGGCACGGCCACGGCGACGAACAGCCGTTGCCCGGACTCCCTCGTCTCCCGCGTCGTGTGCTGGATCCGCGCAATATATTGCGC
>JBOGEA010000440.1:0-4307 GCA_050743205.1 Egibacteraceae bacterium
CACCCACCCTTGACGGAAGAGCGGAACCCGACGAGGCGCGACCCTTCAGGCCAGTTCTCACGCTCTGACACCTCGACGAGCGGTCCACTCGCCGACCACGACCAGACCCGCGCCCGGCTCCGGCGGCGCGGCCTGCTTCGGCTGGCCGATCCGTCTCGCCTGGCCGTGATGCTCGCTCATCGACGGAGCGTAACCCCAAACCGACCTGGATGTAACCAGACCTGCGTGGCTTGTTCCCGGGCGCGCTCAGGACTCGCCGAGGCGCCCGGCAGCGAGTGGTGGGCGCCGAGGGGGGACCTCGCCGTAGGTGGTGGTGCGCTGGCGGGCGGGGCGGCCGATGCCGGTGGCGATCTCGGCCAGCTCGGCGGCGGTTTTGGAGGAGCCGTGCTGCGACCCGGCCATCCGCGAGATGGTCTCCTCCATTAACGTGCCGCCGAGGTCGTTGACGCCGCCGCGCAGCAGGGTGCGGCAGCCGTCCACGCCCAGCTTGACCCACGAGCACTGGATGTTGTCGATCCGGCCGTGCAGCAGCAGCCGGGCCAGCGCGTGCACCGCCCGGTTGTCGCGCATCGTCGGGCCCGGGCGGGCGACGCCCGCGAGGTAGATCGGGGCGTTGTGATGCACGAACGGCAGCCCCACGAACTCGGTGAACCCGCCGGTCTCGTCCTGGATGCGGGCGAGCAGCCGCAGGTGCGCCACCCAGTGCGCCGGGGTGTCGACGTGGCCGTACATCATCGTCGAGCTGGACCGCAGCCCCACCTGGTGGGCGGTCGTGACCACCTCGATCCAGGTGGCGGCGGGCAGCTTGCCCTTCGTCAGGATCCAGCGCACGTCGTCGTCGAGGATCTCCGCCGCGGTGCCGGGGATCGTGTCCAGCCCGGCCTGCCTGGCGCGCATGAGCCACTGGCGGATCGGCAGGCCGGTCCGTGCGGCGCCGTTGATGACCTCCATCGGGGAGAACGCGTGCACGTGCATCCCCGGCGCCCGGCGTTTGACCTCGGCGGCCAGGTCGAAGTAGGCCGTACCGGGCAGGTCGGGGTGGATGCCGCCCTGCATGCACACCTCGGTCGCGCCAGCTGCCCACGCCTGGACGGCGCGCGCGCCGACCTCCTCCAGCGACAGGGTGTAGGCGTCAGCGTCGGTGCGCCGCTGCGCGAACGCGCAGAACCGGCAGCCGGTGTAGCAGACGTTGGTGAAGTTGATGTTGCGGTTGACCACGTACGTGACGGTGTCCCCGACGGCGTCGCGCCGCACCGCGTCGGCCAGCGCGCAGACCGCGTCCAGCTCGCCCCCGTCGGCGTGGATCAGCGCCAGCGCCTCGGCGTCGGTGAGGCCGGCGGGGTCCCGCTCAGCCGAGCGCAGCGCCGCCGCCACGTCGCAGTCCAGCCGCCGGGGCGCGCGTGACAGCCGCGCCTGCTCGCGCAGGGCCTGCCAGTCGCCGTAGACCTCGTCGAAGTCCGCGCGGCGATCCGAGGCGCGGCCGGCGGTGTCGATGCTGGCGTGCAGATCGGTCCGGCCCGTGGAGGCCAGCCCGTCCGGCTCCTGCCACCCCAGCCCGGTCGGGCAGCGGCCGGCCACCGCCAGCCCGGTCTCGGGGTCGGCGAGCGCCCGGACGTGGGGCATCACGCGCGGGTCGATCCACGGCTCCCCACGCAGCACGTATTCAGGGTGCGCGGTCAGGCGCTCGGCCAGCGTGAACCCCGCCTCGGCGGTCAGGCGCGCCAGGTCGTCCAGATGCGGCCACGGCCGCTCCGGGTTGACGTGGTCCGGGGTCAGCGGCGACACCCCACCCCAGTCGTCCACCCCGGCCCGCAGCAGCGACGCCAGCGCACCCGGCTCGGACAGGTTGGGCGGCACCTGGATCCGCATCCGCGGCCCGAGCACCATCCGGGCCACCGCCACCGTCGCGACGTACTCCTCAAGCCCCACGTCGGGCACCGACCGCATCGCGGTGTCCGGCTTGGCGCGGAAGTTCTGGACGATGACCTCCTGCACCGCGCCGTACTGCTTCGCGATCCGCCGGATCGCGAACAGCGACTCAGCCCGCTCCCGCATGTCCTCGCCGATGCCCACCAGGATCCCCGTCGTGAACGGGATGGCGGACCGGCCGGCGTCCTCCAGGACCCGCAGCCGCACCGCCGGCTCCTTGTCCACTGACCCGTGGTGGCACCCGCCTGGCTCCGCCCACAGCCGCGTCGCCGTGGTCTCCAGCATCATCCCCATCGACGGCGCCACCGGCTTCAGCCGCTGCAGGTCCTCCCACGTCATCACCCCGGGGTTCAGGTGCGGCAGCAGCCCGGTCTCCTCCAGCACCCGGACCGCCATCGCCCGCACGTACGCCAGCGTGCTGTCGTAGCCGCGCGCCTCCAGCCACTCCCCCGCCTGGGGCCACCGCGCCTCAGGCCGGTCGCCCAGCGTGAACAGCGCCTCCTTACAGCCCAGTTGGGCGCCTCGCCGGGCGAGGTCGAGCACCTCGTCCGCCGACAGATACGGCGCGGGCAGCCGCCCTGGGACGGTCACGAACGTGCAGTAATGGCAGTGGTCCCGGCACAGCCGGGTCAGCGGCACGAACACCTTGCGGGAGTAGGTGACGAGCCCGGCGCGTCCGGCGTTCTCCAAGCCCGCGTCGCGCACCCGGGCCGCGCTCTCGCACAGCGCGTCCAGATCGGCGCCACGCGCCCACAGCAGCACGACCGCCTCTGCCACGTCCAGCGCCACGCCGTCACGGGCCCGCCTCAGCGCCCGGCGCATCGCCGACGCCGCCGGCGGGCTGTCCTGCCACTGCTCAACCATGCGAGCACCTCCAGGAGAAACGGCACGTCCACGTCATCTCGTCCGCGGCGTTTACGACGACGGCACGATCCCGCCAGGCCGACCAGTCGCAGCCGCGCGCGCCGCAATCGGGGCTCTCCGACGCCGCCTTCGAGGGCCACGGCCCCCGGCTGCTCGGACAGCAGCCGCTGCCCATCGGCGGTGAGCAACGGCCGCGCTGGCCGCACATGGCGGCGGCTGTCGAGCCTCACGTCGCACTCGGCGGAACTCAGGCCGTCCAGGCCCACCGCGTGCCGCTGCACGGTCGCGAAACTCACTGAACGGTTGGCTCGGCATCAGCGCGCCTCTCGATGCTGTCGACCCCAGTGTCCCACGCGGGGACGCTTCGTCTGCGGCATAGGATCGCTACCTCAACTTCGGTGAGCGTCCCCGGGCGATCCGAACCTCCGGGCGATCTGTTACGAACCACGGAGGTGGCTGAGGCCGGTCAGGCCCGCCTCGGTCGGCGCGGCGTGCAGCGTGGGCTGGCGCGTCACGGATCACGCTGCGTCGGGAGGACCCGAAGGAGTGCAAATGAGCAGCCTGTTCGAGAGACTCGACCGACTGGACACCAGCGCTGGCCGCTCACAGCATCGCGCTGCTGCGCGTCAGTCTCGGCCTCATATTCCTCGGGTTCGGGGCGATGAAGTTCTTCCCGGGGGTCAGCCCCGCTGAGGGTCTGGTGACTGAGACCATGGCTGCGCTCACGTTCGGACTGGTCGCGCCGTACGTGGGCCTCACGATGGTCGCGGTGCTTGAGTGCGCCATC
Organism: Egibacteraceae bacterium; assembly: GCA_050743205.1. Classification (GTDB taxonomy): domain Bacteria; phylum Actinomycetota; class Nitriliruptoria; order Euzebyales; family Egibacteraceae; genus JBOGED01. The sequence continues at coordinate 3,581 of JBOGEA010000440.1, forward strand.
GGCATGTGCTTCGTGACCGGCCGGTTCCTGCGCGTCGCGGTGTGGCTGATGGGGGCGCAGCTGCTCGGGGCGATGTCTCCCCTGCTGCTGTTCCCCGGCGAGCTGTTCCCCGGTCCCCTGCATGCGCCCACGCTCGCGGCGCGCTACATCATCAAAGACATCGTTCTCGTCGCCGTGGGCCTGGTGCTCGCCGCCACATGGACGGGCGCACGCATCGTGGCAGAGTCGAGGAGCGCGCTGGAGCGCCCCGTGTGGTCCGCGCGGCGCAACCCTCGACGGAGCGAACCCACGTCGCCGCGTAGCGTCCAGGCTGGGTGGAGCGGCGGCGGGTCGCGGTGGAGCAGCCCCGCCCGGCTCCTGGATCGCAGGCCGAGCACGACCAGGAGCTATGACGCGGATGCCGCCCGCGCTGTGGTCGGGCGATGGTGGGCGCTGACGGGGATGACCAGGGGGGTGCCGGCGACGGGATCGGGGATGACGAGGCAGTCGAGGTCGAAGACCCGCTCGACGAGCGCTTCGGTGACGATCTGGGCGGGGGGACCCTCGGCGACGATCGCGCCGTTGGCCATGGCGATGAGGTGGTGGGCGTAGCGGCAGGCGTGGTTGAGGTCGTGCAGGACCAGCACGATCGTGCGGCCCTCGGCGCGGTTGAGGTCGACGAGCAGGTCGAGCACCTCGACTTGGTGGGCGATGTCGAGGACCGTGGTGGGCTCGTCGAGCAGCATGA
>JBOGEA010000441.1:0-4302 GCA_050743205.1 Egibacteraceae bacterium
GCGGAATACCGCCGCGATCCAGCACAAAACTGCCGTCAACGTGACCGCAACGCGCGCAACCTGACCCGCCAGACTTGACTCACGCGCAACAGGTCTCGTCCCTCCAAGGCATTTAGACGCGCTGCGCGCATTCGACCGGCTCCCGCCCGCCACCTTCGACCTCCACCGAGGCGACTACGACTGGCTTCATGCGCGGGTCCAGCGTTGGCGGCGGGAGCTTGCCGTAGAGCTTGAGCGCGAGCGGGATCGCGGAACGGGCAGTGGCCCGCCACGACCGGCTACGGGTGGGGCTTCGTTGGGCGGATGAGTTCGCGGGCGGCGACGGCCAGTTTGCGGCGGGTGGGGACGGCGGCGCGGACACCGAAGACCTGCCAGTCGGCGGCCTCGAGGCGGTCGAGGATCTCGCGGTAGAGGTGGTGGGCGATGCGGATGCAGGCCCGGCTGGCCGGGGGCAGCATCGCCCAGCCGGCCTCGGCGCGGCGGTACAGCGCGCGGGTGCGCTGCGCCTCGAAGGCGAGCAGCCGTCGGAAGTTCTCACCGACGCGACGGGCGCGGAAGTCCCGCTCGGTGACGCCGAACCGCTCCAGATCCTCCAACGGCAGGTAGATGCGGTCGCGGTCCCAATCCTCGGCGATGTCGCGCAGGAAGTTCGTCAGCTGGAACGCGACCCCCAGGTCCATCGCCCGGTCACGGGCCTGTGGGTGCGTCGAGCCGAGCACGGGCAGCATCATCGACCCAATCACGGCGGCCGACCCGTACACGTAGCCGTACAGGTCGTCGTAGGTCGCGTAGCGGCTGACCTCCAGATCCATCGCCATCGACCGCAGGAACGCGCGCAGGTCGTCGTGGCGGATGCCCAGCTCTTGGACGGTGTTGAGCACGGCCATGAGGACCGGCTCCTGGGTGCGGCCGGTCATCAGGCTGGTGAGGAACTCCCGCGACCACGCCTCCAGCGCCCTCCGCCGCTGCTCTGGCTCCCACGACAGGTCCATGTGATCGACCAGGTCGTCCGCGTACCGCGCGAACCCGTAGAGCGCGTGAACATGCCGCCGCTTGGACCTGGGCAGGAACCGCGTCGCGAAATAGTAGGTGCGGCCGTGCGCGGCGTTCATGCGACGGCACAGCTCGTAGCTGGTGGCCAGGTCGGCGGTGGTCCTGCCGGCGAGGCCCCTTGCGACGATCTCGGTGGAGGGGTCGGGGTGGTGGTAGCCGCCCGCTGTCACGGCGCCAGCATCCTCAACGCGCGTTCGGCGGCCAGCCTCCCCGACACCAGCACCATCGGCACGCCGACCCCCGGCGTCGTGCCGGAGCCCACGAAGACGACCCCACCGACCTTCGGCGCCACGTTCGCCGGGCGGAACGGGCCGGTCTGGAAGAAGCGGTGGCTCGCCGCGAATGGCGTCCCTGCGGCCATCCCCATCCGCGCCCAGTCCTGGGGCGTGGTGGTCCAACTCGTCACCGTCGCCGTCGCCACGGGACCGTAGCCGGCGGCCTCCATACGCGCGACCGCGGCGTCGCGCTCGCGCTCGGCGTCCCAGGGACCGTCCAGCAGCTGCAGGTTCGGCACGGGCAGCAGGTGGAACGCGACGTCGCCCCCTGGCGGGGCCATGTCGGGGTCGCTGCGGGTCGGCACGGTCAGAAACCACGACGGGTCGCGCTGCACCCGGCCGGCGAGGATGTCGGCGAACGACGCCTCGTAGTCCGCCGCGAAGTGGATGTTGTGGTGGGCGGCGTCCTTGAGGGTGCGGTCGAGGCCGAGGTGCACCACGACGCACGACGGTGAGTAGCGCAGGCGGCGCACGCGAGGCGGCGTCGCGTCCGGCGGGAGCAGGTCCCGGTAGGCCACGGGCAGGTCCGGGTTCAGGACGACGACGTCCGCCGCGACGCGTTCCCCGCCCACCGTCCGCACGGCCACCGCCCGCCCTGAGGCGACCTCGACCGCCTCGACCGGCTCGCCGAAACGCAGGTCGACGCCGAGGCGGGCGGCGAGGTCGGCCAATGACTGGCTCACGGAGTGGATCCCGCCGCGCGGGAAGTAGACCCCGGCGATCATGTCCATGTACGGGATGACGGCGTAGATGCCCAGCGCCTCGAACGGGCTCATCCCCGCATACATCGCCTGGAACGTGAACAGCCGGATCAGCCGCCAATCCGTCAGGAAACCGGCCACCAGCCCGTGCATCCGCCGGAACCCGCCCAGCCGCGCGAGCCGCGCGACCGCCCCTGGCCGGCGGGCCAGGTCAAGGGGCGAGTCGAAGTTCCGGTCGATGAAGCCGGCGAACTCGGCCTCGTAGAGGGCGCGCAGGTGGGCGGCGAGCCGCCGGAGCCGCGCTGCCTCTTGGGCCCCGCACACGTTGCGGACCTCTTCGGCCAAAGCGTCCAGGCTGGCCGGGACCGCCAGCACCGATCCGTCGTGGAACACCGCGCGGTAGGCGGGATCCAGGCGCTCCAGCCGCAGGTGATCGGCCAGTTCCTCCCCCGCGACCGTGAACAGATCCTCCAGCAGTCCTGGCATGGTGAGCACCGTCGGACCCGTGTCGAACGCGTACCCGTCCCTCCACACGCGACCGGCGCGCCCGCCCGGTGAAGGCTCACGCTCCAGCAGCGTGACGGCAGCCCCAGCGACCGCGAGGCGGACCGCGGCGGCGAGACCGCCGAGCCCGGCGCCCACAATGACGACCCGGCCCGCCACGGGAGCGCTCAGGAGATCCGGTACGCGGCGAGGTCGGCGAGATCGCGCAGCGCCTGGCGGGCGGGGTCGGGGACGGGCGCAAGGGCGCGGCAGGCAAGCTCGTGCTGGCTCGCGAGCAGCCGCTCAACCGAGTCGAGGGCGCCGCAGTCGACGACGATCTGCCGGGCGCGGCTGGCGTCCGCGTCGTCGAGGTCGGGGGCGCCGAGCATGCTCAGGAGCGCCTCCCGCTCGTGGGGATCGGCCAGCGCGAGGGCGCGGAGCATGAGCACGGTCCGTTTCCCCTCACACAGGTCGCTCATCGCGCCTTTGCCGGTCACCTCAGGATCGCCGAACAGCCCCAGCACGTCGTCGCGTAGCTGGAAGGCCAGCCCGATCGCGTCGCCGAACGCGCACAGCGCCGCGTCAAGCTGCTCGTCGCTGCCACCGATCGCGGCGCCGAGCTGAAGCGGGCGAGTGACGGTGTACCGGCCGGACTTCAGCAGGGCGACGCGCAGGGCGTCGTCCTCCCCAGCCGCCGGATGACCCGCGAGGCGCAGGTCCAGGTACTGGCCGGCCATCACCTCGACGCGCAGATCGGTGAACACCCGCCGCGCCCGCTCCAGCGCGTGCGGGTCGAGGTCGGCGCTGTCCAGCAGCTGATCCGCCCAGACGAAGGAGAGGTCTCCGGCCAGGATCGCCCCGCCGACGCCGAACCAGGTCGGGCTGCCGGCCAGCTCCTCGTCACGGTGCGCGGATGCCAGGGCCTCGTGCACCGCGGGACGTCCACGCCGCACAGGCGAGCGGTCCATCACGTCGTCGTGGATCAGCGCGAATGTGTGCAGCAGCTCGACCGCCGCGGCCGGCCACAGCACCGCCTCGTCATGCTCGGCGCCGGTCGCCCGGTGACCCCAGTACACGAACGCGGGCCGCAGCCGCTTCCCGCTGGCCTGGACGAGCCCAGCAATCTGGACGCCGAGGGACTCCAGCTCGGGATCGAGCTTCACGAGGTCCGCCACCCGCGCCTCCAAAAACGAGTCGAGCAGCGCCGTGACCGGCTCTGACACACCATCGAGCGCCGCCACGCCCGACCCGCCGACTGCCCGCCGACCAGGCCAACAGAGCGGCGTCGCGGGCACCTCACCTCCGCCCGCGATCATACGGTCCAGCCTGCTGTGGGTCCCATGCTCTCTGTTCGTTGCGACACCGCTCGTCCGACTGCTGAATTGTCGCCGGAGCCTACCAGCACCCCGCCTGCCCAACCGTGCACCAGACGTGGAGCCACGTCCACTGGCCCGACGCGCCCAGCTTGCATATGCCCTTTCAGTGTATCCAGCGACCTGTGGCCTATGCTGAGCAACGGCAAGCGGGCCGCCTGGTGCTGCGGTCGCTCCCACGGAAGGCCCGCCCTCCTCAGGCCGGCACGAGGCGGGTGAGCGTTTCGGGCAGGTTCGCGCAGTCGGGCAGGTGGGCCAGGCGGGGCAGGTCGCTGGCCTCGCCCTTGCGGTTGATTCACACCGCCCGCAGGCCCATTTCTGCGCATGGGGCGATGTCGTGGAAGAGGCTGGCGGCCACGTGGACGCAGCGTTCCGGCCTGGCCCCGGTGGCGCTCGTTCCAGACCGCCACCGGGGCC
>JBOGEA010000442.1:0-4297 GCA_050743205.1 Egibacteraceae bacterium
CCGGAGCTGCGGACCAGCTCGACCGCCTCGCGACGGAACTCTTCGGGGTAGTGCCTGCTCATCTCGTGACTCCCTCCACGGGCTTACGCCCAAAGTTGAGGTACTCACGAAACCGGGGCAACTCCACCGCGCCACCTCGGCGTCGCCGTCGATCTCGACGTCCGCCTGCGCCCAGAACTCGTCGAGGTAGGCGCGCTGCTCGGCGAGCAGGCCCTCGAAGCCCGTCAGCCGCGCGCCCGCCAGCGCGGCCACGACCTGGTCGTGCAGCGCCGGCCGGGACCGCTGGCTGGACCAGCCGTAGGCCACGAACTTCACGATCCGCAGCCGCTGCCCCGGCCGCGGGCGGGTCGCCACCGTGACCCGGCTGACGTCGGGCAGGCTGTCGGCGTCCACCGTCAACGCCGCCGGGCCGTCGATCACATGCCGCATGCCGGCAGCGGCCCGCAGGCCGCTGCAGCGCGTCCGGTGGACCATGACCGCGGCCGCGTCGTCGGTGACGTGCTCCTCGTTGACCAGCGGCGACTCCAGGACGGCCGCGACACGGGGGGTCTCGGCCCGCCGCGGGCAGCGATTCGTTGGCGACCAGCTCGGACTGCACGACCCACCCGCAGCGGGTCCGTGATCGGCTCGACGGTGTAGTGGATCGCGGCGATCGCGCGCTGGGTCAGCGACACCAGCCGGACGGAGGTCACCCGGACCGCGCGGCCGGCTGGAGAGGTCCACTCGGCGCGGCGGGTCAGCGTCCCGGCGCGAAAGTCGAGGATGCGCTCGTGCGCGTGCAGCGCGCCGTAACCGACGTCGAACGGCTCGTCGTCGACCAGCAGCCGGATCAGCTTGCCGTTGGTGACGTTGACGAGCGTCTGCCCTGACTCGGGACAGCCGTGGCCGGCGTCTCCCCGTGCGGCAGGGGCCGCGGCTCATAGACCGAGTTGAGGTACGTGCCGGGCAGCCCCTGCGGCTCGCCCTCGTCGAGGTTGCCCCGCAGCCCGATGTGGCCGTTGGAAGGGCGAACACCGACTCGCTGCCCGCGATGGCGTCCAACGCCAGGCCGCGCTCCCGCAGACGCCACGGCTCTGTCGAATACGCCGGCCGCTCGCTCACGCCGGCCCCAGCAGCTCAGCCAGATCACCGACCACCACGTCGGCGCCCCGCTCTCGCAGCGTCGCGGCCTGCCCGGCCCGGTCCACCTCGACGACGAAGCCGAACCCCCCCCGCGCGTCCCGCCTGCACGCCAGCCAGCGAGTCCTCGAAGGCCGCCGCCCGCGCGGGCCGCGCGTCCAGCGCCGCCGCGGCCAGGAACGTGTCGGGCGCCGGCTTGCCCGCCAGCCCCCGCCGCTCGGCGACCAGCCCGTCGATGCGGACCTCGAACAGGTCAGCGATCCCCGCCGCGTCGAGCACCTGGGCGGTGTCGGCGCTGGAGGACACCACCGCGGCGCGCAGCCCCGCGTCCCGGGCCACGCACACGTAGCGCACCGATCCGTCGAACACCTCGACGCGGCCCTCAGCCAGCCGGCGCAGCACCAGCTCGTTCTTTCTGCTGCTCAGACCGTGCACGGTGGGAGCCCCGGGCGGATCCGACGACGTCCCCTCCGCGCAGATCTATCCCCCGGGCCTCCAAGAACGAGCGCGTGCCTGCCGCCGCCCGCGGCTTGCCGTCGACATAACGGCCACAGTCCTCCACAGGGTCGAAGGGAACGAACGGCGCTCCCGTCCGCTCCGCCCACCGCCGCAGAAAGGCGTCGAACGTCTCCTTCCACGCGACGGCATGCATCGTAGCCGTCCGCGTCAACACCCCATCAAGGCCAAACAGCAGCACCCGCACCCCATCCGGAACTCCCAACATCCCCAACGCCTCCCTTCCAGCCATGCCGGCCCTCGACACCACCCTCAACCCCGATACGCCCAGGCACTCCGCGACCCTACCCCGCCCCACCACCCGCCACGAACTCCTACCACGGCCCGGGCTGCAACCAGCAGCCAGCACAGGCGTACTGTGAATCATCAATCCGGTATTTCGGATTACCCATTCACCATGCAGGCCCCGCCGTGAGCGGCGGCGTTGGATGGGCGGCCAGCCCGCGTCCCGTAAGCTGCGGGGTGCAAGGGTAGCCAGCGAGGAGCAGTCCCATCAGGAGACCGGCAAGAATCCTCTTGTATCATTTCACGCTATTGATAACCTTAACGGCATCGTGCGTGCCGGATGCCTGCACTGTGATGCTCAGGTCAAGATTGGCACTGAGTTACTCAAGGACGTTGGGGATCCCGACGTCAAGGCCCGGCGACGGCGTCTCCCCATTCCGGTTGGGCCGGGCGGCGTACCCGCCGACTACGTGCCCTTCTACTTAGCTCCCAGGTCCCCGATGCTCTATGTGATCAGCAAGGGGAAGGTGCCGCAGTACAAAGAGGGCCAAGGTCCTCTCGTCTACCTCGTGACGGATCTCGGGACCGTGCAGTGTGCAGGCTTGCCTTATGTGTTCAGTGACGGCAACTGCGGCAGTTCCATCACTGAATACTTCACAGATGATGGCGACTTAGATCGCATCGACTGGGAGATTATGCGTGCCGCAATGTGGGCCGATTCGCCCGAAGACGGCGATCGGATGCGGCGCCGCATGGCTGAGCTGCTGATACATCGGAGCGTTCCGTGGGACGCAATTTTGGGTCTGGCTGTACGAACTGAATCCATGGCGTCAAGGGTGGAAAGGGTTCTCGCTGAACTCAGCACAAAGAAGACAGTGGCTGTAAAAGCGGGGTGGTATTATTGATTGGGGGTGACAATGATTGAATTGACCAGTGGCGACCTCCTAAAGGCTGAGGTTGATGGCCTCGTAAATACGGTCAATACCAAGGGGGTCATGGGCAAGGGCGTGGCGCTCCAGTTCAGGCATGCGTTTCCACTCAACTATGAAGCATACAGGCGTGCATGCGAGCGGGGCGAAGTTCGACTCGGACGTATGTTCGTCTTCGACAGCGGCATCCAGAGACCGCACTACATCATAAATTTTCCTACTAAGGATCACTGGCGAAACAGATCACGACTGGTTCACATCGCCTCGGGGCTTGATGACCTTGTCAGGGTCATCCGAGAGCTGAAGATCCACTCGATCGCCATACCCCCTCTGGGATGCGGCAACGGCGGCCTGGACTGGTCCGAGGTCAGACCTCTGATCGAGCAGAAAATGGAGCCATTGGCTGACGTACGCGTTGTTCTGTTTCCTCCCGAGGGCGCGCCGCCTCCTAAGGCCATGGTCGTCAAGAGCAACAAGCCTCCGATAACGCCTGGCCGCGCTGCTCTTATCGGGCTTGTCGACCGTTACACCCAGTCAGGAATGGGGGCCACACCATTAGAGATCCAGAAGCTGCTCTACTTCCTTCAGGCCGCGGGCGAGCCGCTTAAGCTGCGATTCACTAAAGGTCACTACGGTCCGTACGCTGAGAGTGTCAACCATGTACTCCAAGCTGTCGAAAGGGCATTACCTGCGAGGCTATGGTGACCGCAGTGAGAGCGTCGCGCAGGCTACGCCCATCGAGCTGACTGAGGGCGCGTCGGAGGAGGCGGTCCGCCTGTTACGGGACCGGCCTGATACCGCTGGCCGTATTGAGCGGGTATTGAGTTTGGTTGAAGGGTTCGAGTCACCTTACGGGCTTGAGCTGCTCGCATCCGTTCACTATGCCTCGACATCCGTGGACACGTCCGCAGCAGTGGACTCGGCCACCGCTGTAAGGATAGTCCGCAACTGGAATAGGCTCAAAAGAGAATTGTTCTCGGAAAGGCACGTGAGGCTGGCCTGGGAGCGCTTAAAGGCGACAGGCTGGCTCGAGCCGGGGGCCAGCAACGAAGCTGAAGATCATGATCAGCTAACCAGCCGATGAGCCCGCTCATTGACGTCGTTTCAGCGCCCCGAATGGCGCTGCTCAGCTCTCCTTCATAGAGCACTTCACCGAGCTGAGCGGTGGTGTTGGCTCCCGCCCACACATCGTCGCCGAAGAACTGAAGGCAGGGTTGCGCGTGCGTCGCCGACCGGACGCCGGACGATTCCGCTATCGTCGATGTATCACAGCATGGGGTCGGCCCGGTCGAGCAGTTGAGCGCCAACCGTGTGTCGAAGAACTCCCACCTCGCCGAGCGCCGAAAGGGAGCTGCGCTCGGTGTCGCTGCCGGGCGGATCATCTGGCGCTGCGGCCTCGTCGGCGGCTGGCCGAGCGGCTGCGCGCCAGCCCGACGAGGCATGGACGGGAGGGACGGTCGCGTGCGGAGTTGGCGACTGTTGTGTGCTGGATCGCGGCGGAATACCGC
>JBOGEA010000443.1:0-4266 GCA_050743205.1 Egibacteraceae bacterium
GGCCAGCGGCGTCGGCGGGCAGCGGCCAGCGGCGTCGGCGGGCAGCGGCCAGCGGCGTCAGCGGGCAGCGGCGTCAGCGGGCAGCGGGCAGCGGCGTCAGCGGGCAGCGGGCAGCGGCGTCAGCGGGCAGCGGCAGCGGCGTCAGCGGGCAGCGGCGGCACGGCATGCGACGAACAGACGCAGTAGCCTCCGCCATCCCGCTCAGTGGCGAGCGCGCCTGAGCCGACGAACTCCGGGCGATCCGCCTTTCGACATCGGCGACCAGCTGCTCGGCCCGCTGGCGCCGGCCGACCGCCAGCCCGACCGTGAGGGTCAGTGCCCGCCACGGTATGCCCAGGTCGGGGTATTCGGCGGGCGGGGCCAGATCCGGGCCAGCGGCTCGTACTCGCCCTGGTCGATGGTGGAGAGCAGCGCGACGTTGCGGTCCGGACGCAGCGCCGCGATCCGCTCGAGCTGGATGCCGTCGGCCACGCTGCGCACCTCAGGCACCCCGGTTACCGGGCGGTGAGCTGTTCTGCCTCTGCCGCCCGTGCCGCCAGCTCCCATACAACCAGCTCGTGGGACGACTCGCCTCGGCTGTACTGGGTCTCCAGCCACTCGATCAGCTCTATGAGCGGGCAGTCCCGATAGGGGCGCTCGCGGTCGTAGGTCGGTTCAGCGGGAGGTTGCGTCCGGTGTGCGGTGATGGCTGCGCTCATGGCCGTGGCGCTAGAGCCCTGATGTCTCCAGGTCAAAGAACTCGGTCGCCGGGTGGGCTGTGGACGCAAGGCCGGCATGGACATCGTTGGAGATGCAGCCGTGCGGGGCGTTGGGGTGGGGCATGGGGAGCGCCAGCGCTGATGCGGCGTCTGTGCGACCATGGGGCCGGAGGAACGGTGCATATGCCGGACGACAACCAGATCGCGTGACCACAGTCAGGCCGCCCACCGGGGAGCTTGCCGAGCACGACCGTGCGCGCGGCTCGATCCGCGGCTGGGTCCAGGGTCAGGGCTCGCGCCTGAGGGAGGCGGCGCCCAAGGCGGTGATGGCCAGCCTGGTGGCCGCCGCCTGCGCGCCGGTGGTGTGGCCGCTGGCGAGGTCCACCAGTCCAGGCGGTGGTGGGGCTGCTGGCCGGGACCGGCAGCGGCTACATCGGCGCGTTCATCGAGGACCGGATCGAACGGCTGCGCCAGCGACCCACGTCCGAGGCCGAGCTGCGGCGGACGTTGGAGCGGGAGCTGCTCGCCGGGCTGGAGACGGACGGCGAGCTGCGGGCGGATGCCGCCGCGCTGCTCCAAGAGATCCGCGGCGTGGAGACCGCGCTGCGGGCGGCGACCGGCGAGGTCCGCCAGGCGCTGGCTGACGCGTTCCGTTCGATGCTCCTGCCGGTCCAGACAGAGCAGGCTCGCCACAGCGTCGAGCTGCGGCACCAGACCGACCTCGTGCGTGAGAACTTGGCCAAGACCAATCTTGTGCTCCAGCTGTTGACCCCGCCGCCGGAGCCCTCGACCCCGGAGCGATCCGACCAGCCAGCCTCGGCGGACGCACAGCCTGCCCCTGGGCCGTGCCCCTACATGGGCCTGGCGGCGTTCCAGGCCGAGGACGCGCGCTGGTTCTTCGGTCGGGGCCGGCTGGTCGCGGAGCTTGTGGCCCGGCTCGCCGGGACGCCGTTCCTCGCCGTGATCGGCCCGTCGGGCAGCGGCAAGTCGTCGGCGTTGCGCGCCGGGCTCCTGCCCGCGGTGTGGGCGCTGCCCGGCGCGAGCAGGTGGAAGACCATCGTGCTCACCCCCAGCGCGCAGCCGCTGGAGGAGCTGGCCATGCGCGTGGCGCTGGTGCGCGGGGTGGCGCCGGGCTCGCTGCTGGCCGACCTGCGGGCCTCGCCGGAGGGGCTGGGGCTCGCGGTCCGCCAGGCGCTGGCCGACGAGCCCGCCGGCACGCGGCTGCTGTTGGTGGTCGACCAGTTCGAGGAGGCCTTCACGCTGTGCGCCGGCGAGCCGGAGCACCGCGCGTTCGTCCAGGCGTTGACCGGCCTGGCCGCCGATCCCGGCTGCCAGGCCAGCGTGGTGATCGGTGTCCGCGCCGACTTCTACGCCCGCTGCGCGGAGTACCCCGAGCTGGTCGCCGCCATGCAGGACCAGCAGGTCTTGGTCGGGCCGATGACCGGCCCCGAGCTGCGCGAGGCGATCGAGGGGCCGGCGGCGCGGGCGGGGTTGACGTTGGAGCCGGGCCTGGTCTCCACGGTCCTCGCCGACCTGGGCGACGAGCCCGGCTCGCTGCCGCTGCTGTCCCACGCGCTGTTCGCCACGTGGCAGCGCCGGCGCGGCCGGAGTCTCACGACGGCTGGCTACCACGACGCGGGCGGGGTGCACAAAGCGATCGCGCAGACGGCCGAGGAGGCCTACGGCCAGCTGGACCTGGCCCAACAGGCGATCGCGAAAGACCTGTTCCTGCGCTTGACCGCCCTGGGGGAGGGCACCGAGGACACCCGCCGGCGCGTGAGCCGTGCCGAGCTGGGCGACGGGGCGGACGCCGAGGTGGTGCTGGGCCGCTTGGCCCAGGCCCGGCTGGTGATCCTGGACGAAGACACCGTGGAGGTCGCCCACGAAGCCCTGATCCGCGAGTGGCCGACGCTGCAACGATGGCTGAGCGAAGACCGCGAGGGCCTGCTCATCCACCGCCGCCTCACCGAGGCGGCCACCGAGTGGGAGGTCTCGGCGCGCGACCCCGGCGTGCTGTACCGGGGCGGCCGGCTGGCGACCGGGCGTGACTGGGCGGCGGCCAACGAGGACAGGCTCAACGCCCTCGAGCGTGCGTTCCTCACCGTGAGCAGTGATTGGGAGCGAGACGAGCTGGCGGCCACCCGCCGCCGCAACCGCCGCCTCCGCATGCTCAGCGGCGTCCTCGCCGTCATGCTGGCGCTGGTCGGGACCGTCAGCGTCTGGGCGATGGGACAGCGGCAGACCGCGCAACGGCAAGCGGATGTGGCGACCGCTCGGCAGCTGGCCGCGCAGGCGGCACCGCTGGCTGACCGCCAGCCGCTGTCACTGCTGGTGAGCCTCGAAAGCCTGCGTGTGGCACCGACGAACGAGGCGCTCGCCAGCCTGCTCCCCGGCCTCCTGGAGCCACGTCCTAACCATGTCCGTTCCCTGACCGGCCACACCGGCTCGGTGCGGGGGGTGGCGTTCAGCCCAGACGGCGGAATGCTCGCCACCGCCAGCTTCGATGGGACGGTGCGGCTGTGGGACCCCGCCACCGGCCAGCAGCTCGGCCAACCCCTCACCGGCCACACCGGCTGGGTGTTGGCGGTGGCGTTCAGCCCAGACGGCGGAATGCTCGCCACCGCCGGCAACGATCGAACGGTGCGGCTGTGGGACCCCGCCACCGGCCAGCAGCTCGGCCAACCCCTCACCGGCCACACCGGCTGGGTGCGGGGGGTCGCGTTCAGCCCAGACGGCGGAATGCTCGCCACCGCCAGCGACGACGTCACGGTGCGGCTGTGGCCGGTCACCATTGAGGGGTGGGTCCGGCACGCCTGCATGCTGGCCGAACGCAACCTGCACCAGGACGAGTGGGACCAATAGGTCGGCCGTGACCGGCCCTACGTGCGGACCTGCCCGGACCTGCCCTCCGGCGCCGGCGCACCAGCGGACGCGCCTGGCGCCACCTACCCCTACGAGGGGCTGGGCCTGTGATCGGGCGCCGCGCACCGACGAGGCGAGGCTGGCTTCCTGGGTGCGCCCGTCCGGAGCGCTCCTCGTCGTCAGCCCTCAGGACGTCGCGCACCTCGACGCGAAGAAGGTGCTGGACCTGCTCCAGCCGTCTCAACATCCCCGTCCGCGACGCCCCCATTGCGGCAAGCCGGTCGAGGTTTTCCCGTCCGCCAAACCTGAGGGCTCGATCTGGTCGCTGGGCGTCGCGCGGCTCGGCCGGCTCCCGATCGACCCGCCGTCCCGCTGAGACCGGCCGCCCTGTCCTGGCCGCCGACCCCGGCAGCCCCCAGCCGGGAAGCGGACGACGTGGCGGCGGTGTCGTCGCGGATCCGCTCGCACGAGTATGGGGGGTCGCGCTCGTGCGACCCCCAGGAGCCCCCAGCTAGGCCAACGCCGGGGATCGCGCTCGTGCCACCCCCCAGGAGCGCCCAGCTGGGCCAACACCGCGGATCGCGCTCGTGCGACCCCCGCGAGCCCCAACTACGCCAACGCCGCGGATCGCGCTCGTGCCACCCCCGCGAGCCCCAACTACGCCAACGCCGCGGATCGCGCTCGTGCCACCCCCGCGAGCCCCAAC
>JBOGEA010000444.1:0-4260 GCA_050743205.1 Egibacteraceae bacterium
GCCTTTTAGGTCGCTGCACCCGACGCAGCGCGACCCCTGGGGTCCTACCGTCGCAGGTTTCTTGTAACGCTGTGCAGGTTTGGGCGGCAAGGGCCACCCAAACCTGCGCTGCCGCGCGCTGGTCATCGTCCGCCGCCCCGAACACACAGCGCGTCCACGCGCCCGGGTCATTGCCTGCCGCTCCGTGTTGTGAGGGACTGCTGGTAGTGGAGGACGGCGGTTGCCGCGGCGTTCAGGTCGCAGGGGGCGGTCCACAGCAGGCGGTGGGCGTTCTGGTACAGCTTGTGGAGCGTGAGGTCCTCGGCGTATCCCAGGCGGGCGGCCTTCGCTCGGTAGGCGCCGAGCCTGCCGCGCAGTTCTGCGCGCTCCTCCAACAGGCCACGGGCGGTGGCTGACGCGGCCCGCAGGCGCTCCGCTTCCGACGCGGTGTCGCGCTCCAGGTCCTCCAGCAGGCTGGCCAGGTCTGCCGCGGCGATCTTGGCCAGCGCCTCAGCGCACGTAGCCATGAGGGCAGCGGTCTCGTCGAGCGTCTCGGGCTCGCCCCGCAGCTCGGCGACCACACCGCTGCAGGCCGCTCTCATGCCCGCCACTGCCTCGTCCAGGCTGATCCGCCTCGGGACCGGCCGGTCCTGGGTCCGCGGAGCAGGGAGCGGCACGGCTGGGCCAGTGAGCAGCTCGGTCAGCTCGGCCAGCTCTGAGATTCCCGGCCACCAGCGCCGCGCGCGGACCTGCCGCGCCTGGTCGAGGACCCGCCCGCAGGTGTCGAAGCGTGCCCACAGGTCCATGATCACGCTGCTGGCGGCGCTCCAGCGCTTCGCCGTGGTGCCCTCCAGCGACGTGGCCTCCCGCAGTTTCCGGCCGCGGTGGTCCTCCAACTCCAGCAGTTTCGCCGAGATGGCGTCGTGCTCGGCGCCGAGCCGCTCCAGCGCCGCGTCCGCCTCCTCGATGCTGAGCATCCTGATCACGGCTTCAGTCACGGTAGGCGGCGACGGGGATCGGCGGGACCGGACCCAGCAGGTCCTCCAGCCATGGCCGGTAGCTCGCTTCCCAACTGCCGTCCGCCCGCCGCTGCTCAAGCACCGCGTTGACGAAGCGGACGAGGTCGGGTGTGTTCTGGTTGACCACGACACCGTATGGCTCCTCGCTGAAGGGTGCGCCCACGACCTCGGTCCGGGGATCCTGGGCGGCCAGCCCGGCCAGTATCGCGTCGTCAGAGGAGACGGCGTCCACCTCCCCCAGCTGAAGGCGGGCCAGGCAGTCCGTGGCGCTGAGCGCGGGCATCGTGCGAACCTGTGGATACGCCTGTTGCACACGCATCAGGGACGTCGATCCCGTGGTCGCGCACACCGTCCGCCCGTCGAGATCGCCGATGCCCGTGGCCCCCGATCCGCGCAGGACCAGGACGCGCTGGCCGGCCTCGAAGTAGACGGTCGAGAACTCCACCCGCTCCCGGCGCTCGCAGGTGATGGTGGTCGTCCTGACCACCAGGTCGACGTCACCGCGCTCCGCTGTCTCCAACCCTTCCCCGACATTGATGACGATCCGGTACTGCACCCGATTCGGGTCACCGAAGATCGCCTCCGCGATCCAGCGGACGACATCGATGTCGAACCCCTCAAGCCGCCCGGTGGCGGGGTTGAACGGGTCCAGGAAACCGAACCGATACGTGTTCTGGTCGACGCCGGCGACGAGGTTCCCACGCGCCAGGATCCGGGCCATGGTCGATCCCGCGGGCATCTGGCCCGGGGGCGGCGGCGGGCCCAGGGGCCGCAGGCTCGCCCTGGGGTCACACCCCGGCACCGGCTGGGCCATCGCCACGCCAGCGGAGCCCGGGACGGCCAGGGCGACCAGCGCGGCACACACGGCGAGCCACAGGCACAGGCGCGTGAGCCGGAGCGGCATGCTTGCGTCCTCTCTCACCGGTACTCCTCCAGCCGCCGGCCGATCCCCCAGACCACCGCCGCCGCGGCGAGGACGCCCAAGAGGCCGGTCCCGACGTCAAGACCGGTGAACATGCGGCTGCCCCTGCCGACGGCCCTGACGAACCCGCCTCGCTCCGCATCAACCGCACGGGCCAGCGCCGCGTCGAGGCGGTTGAACGCCGTGGCGGCGCTGCCCGAGTCGTCTCCTGTCGCGGAGCGGACCGCCCCGGCATAATCCCCACCGGTGTCCAGGTCCCGGACCCGGCCATGAGCCGTCAGCCAGACCTGCGTGGCCGCCTCCACGTCAGCCCGGCCCTCGAAGTCCGGCGCGCGTTCCAGCACCTGGTGGAGCTGCTCGGCCTGCTCTTGGAACGCCGCCTCCTCCGCGGCGCCGCCATTGCGCGCGACGAGGGCGAGGCTCTCACTGCCGCGGGCCTTGAGCGCGGCGATCCGGGCCTCGCCCAGCACATCCGTGACCGAGTCGCTGTGACGCTGGGCGTTCTCGAGGTGGTATGCCCCGAGGGCGAGCGCGACCATCCACCACAGCAGCACGGACGTCGAGAGGACGGTGGCCGTCACCAACCCGGCGTTGAAGACCCGGTTCGTCATGCGAAACAGCATCACCTGCGCGACCGCCAGCGCAATCAGGCTCGCGACCCGCACCGGCAACCCCGGGAGGAACACCCCAGTGGCTCGCTCGTACTGTGCATCCAACTGATCGGACGCGATCCGGTGCAACTCCTCAGCCGCCGGCAGGATCCTGTCCTGCATCAGCGCTGAGGCGATGCGGAGGTACGCCCCGCCGACCGGGAAGCCCTGACGGTTGTTGGCCCGCGCGGTCTCCACGAGGCCGGTGTAGACAGGGAGCTGCCCATTGATCCTGGCGACCGCGTCGGCTGCCGGACCCTGGGCGCCGACCTCGCCGCTGGCGAGCACAAGGCTGGCCGCCGCTTGGCGGATGTCCTGCTCGTAGCGAGCCCGCACCGCCGACGGCTCCAGGCCCCCGGCGAGGAGCCCGCTCGCGGCGGTGGCGTCGGCATCCGCCAACGACCGGTAGATCTCGGCGGCGTCCACGCTCAGCCGCTCGTCGCGCTCGCTGATCGCGGCGATGGCCTGGACCCGTTGTGCGGCGCTGTAGACGGACAAGCCGCCGGCGGCCAAGAGCATGAGCGCCAGGACCACGCGGAGGATGCGGAGTTGGCTGGGGGTGCGACGGCCCCGCACCAGCCGGACCGCGCGCCGTCCCCGCCCCGACCGCGGGCCGACATGATCGAACTGCGCGGCGGGCGCTGGGGCGTGCGCGATCGTGGGGACACTCATAGGCCACCTGCCGGATGGTCGGGCAGTATTCTGCGAAAGAGGACGGATACCCGCCCGGATCGGTTCCGTGACCCCTTGGGCGGCATCCGTGCTTCAGTAGACCCCTTGCCGCGCCTGCGCGCCAGAGGGCCGCCCCCACTCTCTGTCGTTTCGTCCCCTCCAATCCTCGTCGCAACTAAAGTGAAAGCATGACTGAGCGGAGCTCGAACCGCGAGGGCGTTCTCGTCGTCGAATTTCCAGGCCGTCCCCTCATCACACTGCAGGCCGGCGGCCCTGAGTTCACCTTTGGACGGGGCAGGGGCAGGACGCTGCGGTTCGCCCACGACACCGCCGGAGGGCAGCCTGACCTGGAGGTCTCCCGCTACGCCGGGACGGTCTGGTGGGAGAACGGGTTGTGGTGGGTCCGCAACGACAGCGCCACTCGGCCCTTCGACATCGTCACGGCGCAGGGTGTACGGATTCCGCTCCTTCCCCGATCGTGGTCCGACTCGTTCCTGGTCTGGGTCCCGTCGCCGAGGATGGAGATCAGGATTGAGGGACCATACGGCCCTTACGTGCTCATGCTGACGGTCAACTATGACCACCGCCCTCGCCCCCTCCCCGAGGATGGCGACGACGACATGAGCACCCGCAGGCTGCCGCGCGTCACGGCCCGGGACCGGTTGCTCCTCGCCGCGAAATTCCTGGCCCTCGCCGTCCCCGGCGAGGCCATCGGCGATCAGGAAGCGGCGGACTACGCCAACGCGGCGCTCAACGAGTCCGAGCGCCGGGTCACCCCCAAGGCAGTCGAGGACTGCGTCCGCAAATGGCGCGAACGGTTCCAGGGACGCGGGGTCACTGACATCGACGGGCAGCGCAACATCAACAACCTCGGCCGCAAACTCCTCGCCTGGGGCATCCTCCACCCCGAGGACCGCGACCTCCTCCGCCACCGCCACTGAGGGCGTGTTTGAGAACCGCGACCTTGAGTTGCGGGCGAAGCGAAGCGGAGCGCGGTTCAGGCGGCTCGATGCCGCCT
>JBOGEA010000445.1:0-4257 GCA_050743205.1 Egibacteraceae bacterium
TCCGAGGCCATCATCAGAGCCGAGCGGATGGCCCAGGCCTCCGGCTCCTCCCTCAAGTTCTGACGGCCCTTCCCCCGACCAACGAGACGCGACCCTTCACGAAGGGGCCCACACACGCTCTCGGCGGTCAGCGCGCGAGCGGCCCCCGTGCTGACGCTGCCGTTCCACAGCGCGTGCAGGCCGCTCGCGGCGCGCGGCCCGGCGATCGGGAGGAGGCACGGACACGGCTGAGATGCCGATGGTGTTCACGATTCCGGCCACGATCGCCGCCCCCAGGCCATGGCGTCAGCCTCGCCGGGCATCATAGGCAGTCAGCTCAGCGCCGATGCAG
Organism: Egibacteraceae bacterium; assembly: GCA_050743205.1. Taxonomy (GTDB): domain Bacteria; phylum Actinomycetota; class Nitriliruptoria; order Euzebyales; family Egibacteraceae; genus JBOGED01. Next base: position 332 of record JBOGEA010000445.1, read on the forward strand.
GCGCAAAGGCAACGGCGAACCCCCATATGAGGCCCTGCGCCCGCGAGGCCTCCGCGGCGCTCGGGCCTCGACCGAGTGGTTGGCGTCGGAGACCAGGTTCACACGGGCTCCAGCCCTTCCTTGAACTTGAGAACTTGAGCTGTCCCTTGCCAGGCGTGCCTCATCGGATCATAATAGGACTACAGTCCGTCTGTGAGACTAGAAAGTTGGGTGACTCATGGTCTTGAAGCTGCTGTCGGGTGGTTGCAATCTGCCTGGTTGTCCGGCTGTATGGGAGGACGACACTGATCTGGCGTCCGCTATCGTCGTCGGGGAGACGGTAACCGACCCGGCGGTTTTGGGTCAGCTCGATCTTTCCCCAGGCGAGTGCGCTGTCCGTGCGCCGCGCGTCACCCTCGCGCAGGGAGTGGCGCGCCTGCGCTCATGACCATCGACGAGTTCATCCGGCTGTTCTCCACGTTCGAGCGCAGCGCGTTCCGGCTGGAGACCCGCCAGCAGTACCTGGTGGACGAAGAGGCCGAGCTGGTGCGCGCCTTCTCGGAGGGACGCCCTCCGCCGCCTTCGGCCGCGATGGATCAGTGGCTGGCCCTCATCGCCGCTAACACCGCTGCTGGCAAGCGCATGTACCGGGTCCGCATCATCGAAACACCGCTCACTGGTTATGTGCGCTGGGAACTCTCCTCCTATGCGGACAACGCTGCCGCTGGAGAAGAGATCTTCATCGCCGATCGGGCCGTCCTGCCCGATCTGCGTGAGGATTTCTGGTTGTTCGACGACCGCGACGTGGTCACCTTGCGCTACGACGATGACGGCCGCTGGCTTGGCGTTGAGCGCCGCCCCGGCTCTGGCCTCGTCCACTATCGCGCGATGCGCGACCTGGCCCTCGGGGAGACGGTGCCGCTGCCGGACTACCGCGCTAGGGCGTAACTGATTGGTCGAGGAACTCGATAAGGCCACCTCGCCCCGTCGCCGTCTGGCGTCTCTGCTGCGCGACCTGAGGGTTGGCGTCGGGCTGACCGGCGAGGAGCTGGGCGTGCGCTGCGGCTGGACGCAGTCGAAGGTCTCGAAGATCGAGACTGGCCGCACCGTGCCCCAGGTCGCAGACGTCGAGGCATGGGTGCGGGCGACAGAGGCTCCAGAGACGGTGCGCGCCGATCTCGTCGAGCGGGCTGAGGCGGCGTTGACTGAGGCGTCGACCTGGCGTGCGGAACTTCAGCAGGGGCTGGCGGCCAAGCAGCATCGGATCGCTCAGCTTGAGGCTGAAGCAACGTCGATCCAGGTGTTCATGCCGTCTGCGGTCGCCGGGCTGCTGCAGACCGCCGAGTATGCCCACCGGGTGTTCACGCTCGCCGACGTGACCGGACAGCGGGATGTCCCCGCCGCGGTGACTGCCCGACTCGAGCGTCAGCAGCTCCTCTACGACGATGCGAAGCATTTTGAGTTCGTGCTGACCGAGGCGGCGCTGCGATGGCGGCCCGGCCCTCCCAAGGTGCTGCTCGCCCAGTTGGGCCGGATCGCGTCGCTCAGCAGCCTGCCCACCGTCGAGATCGGCGTGATCCCACTGGCTGCCGAGGCGACGACGCTGCACCCGGAGACGTTCACTGTTCTAGCCGGTGAGAGCCCGATCGTGCTGGTCGAGACGGTGACCGCCGAGCTGGCCGTACGCGACCCACGAGACGTCGCCGCCTACCTCGACCTGTTCCGACGGTTGCGCGGCCAGGCCGTGTTCGGCGACGCGATGCGAACCCTGCTGGACGCGATCGGCGAGGACGTGCGGAGGCTCACCGTCCACAGTTGACAGCGGGTCAAGACTGTGAGACTGTAGTCCTGATAATCCTCATGTTAGGACTTCAGTCGTTTGATGAGGCTGCGCTGCCTCGCCAGTGTTGAGACACAGTCCTGCTGAGGCTGCTCCCGCACGTACTGAAGAGGCGCCATGATGGACTCGCTCGACCTGCCGTTGAGGGCTCACGAGGACGAACAGACGCCAGTGCGGCCTCGACGGCCAGCCGCGCTTCGGCTTGATCCCTCCCTCTATCCTGGCGGCATTGCAATATGGGGCGCTCTTGCGACTGTTTATGACACCAGCGTGCGCGCCCCTGAGCAGGGCGTGCATGTCCACGCCCGCATGACCGTGGGAGGAACGAAGAGTATTGATGAGACGTTCGACGTCGTCGAGGTCATCACCGATAGAGCAGGCACAGGGATGAAGAGCCTCCGCATCAATGGTGATGACGCCTTTCATTATAACGTGAGCACCATACTGAAGAGAGCGCTCAAGTGTGTGCAGTGCCCCGCCTGCGGCCGTATGCATTCCGACAAGGGCTGGCATGCGGTCCATGCTCACCGGCGGCACGAGTGCGAGAATTGCGGCGTGGTCTTTGTCGACACCGCACCGGGCATCGGCAACCCGGTGATGTCGGTGAAGAAGCTGTGTGGAGATATGCTCCAAGACCGACAGGTCAACGATCCGGTTGACCGCAGAATTTCGGTGAGGCAGGAAAGATACCCGGGGGGTGTGCAGCTTTGGGGGTCAAACCCCGCAATCGTTTGGACGTCGCCGAAGCTGGAGGAGGGCGGGGTGCACTTCCATGGGTTCTTCAATCGTACGGAGACGCCTACGGCTGACGAGACCTATGGCGTTCTGGAGATCGACGGCGTCAGGCTGGATCCGGAGATGGCGCGTCATCTCATGGCGCAGCAGGCGCTGCCTTATTTGGTGCCATCGCTGGTGGCTCTCGACTGTCCACGGTGCCGAAACCCTCATTTCGACAGTTTTGAGTGGGCAGCCGATCCGCACAGAGAGCATGTGTGTGAAGCCTGTCAGGCCGTGTTCACATCGCCAGAACCGGTTGTGAGCAATCCTTTGATTCGGACCGTCAGACGGGCGTACCAGAACTTCCGCAGGCTGTACCCAGCCGTAGTGTTGCGCTCACGCTTTCCGTGGGACCCCTTTTAAGGCTCGTGATGCCAACCAGCGTGGGGACCGTTGCCGCTCTGTTCTTGAAGCCCGCCAAGAATTGCCCGATGGTGGATGTGAGCAGGGTCGGCATGACCCTTCGGGCAGGGCAGGGAATCGAGGGTGACTGCAACGCCCATCCGCTCAGTCCCCGCCAAGCGCTCCTCACCCGTCGAGAGGACCTGGAGGACTTTTCGATCGGGGCCGGGGACCTTCGGGAGAACATTGTGATTCAGGGACTGCCGAGCAACCGGTTCGCCCCTGGATCGATACTCGGCATCGGCGAGCAGGCCGCCATCCGCCTCACCTTTCACTGCGAGCCGTGCAAACGCATTGCCCATGTCGTGGACGTGCGGTCCGTGGTGGGGCGACGCGGGATCTTGGGCGTCGTCCTTCGCGGCGGACATGTGGGGATGCAGGACGCGGTTTTGTTGTGTCCGGAGCGGAGGCCGCCGCTGCCGGAATCGCCTTATGAACGTTTTCTTCTGTTCGTTTCTGCTGTCCCAGAAGGGCTGGTGGTCACGTATAAGCAGGTCGTGATCGGTATGGGCGTCGCGGAAAGTTATATAAGGGCCATCCCGCGGTATCTACGACGAACCTGCAAGGACGAGTTCCCGATCCACAGGATCGTCGATTCGCAAGGTCAGCTCGTGTCGGAGTATGTGCCCGGCCAACTCAACAGTCTCAGAGCCGAAGGGATAGACGTCATCTCCTCCAACGCACTGTTTGGCCCGAGCGGGCACAGAGTCGACACAGACCGTTTTGGTTGGCCCGGCGCTCCCATCCATCGCTGACGTGGATCGCGCCGCGGCTGGAGGGCGCGGAGAGCATGCTCGGCCTGGACTTCGAGATGGTCACCGCACCGCAGCTGTGATCGGCGCTCACCGCGTCATCGCCGTGCGCGGCCTGACGGCGGGCGCGTGCGCCGCCAGCGCTCGTGCCCGTCGTGGAGGAACGACGCCGCGTA
>JBOGEA010000446.1:0-4220 GCA_050743205.1 Egibacteraceae bacterium
CGGGAGCAGACCGCGGACCGGGAGCAGACCGCGGACCGGGAGCAGACCGCGGACCGGGAGCAGACCGCGGACCGGGAGCAGACCGCGGACCGGGAGCAGACCGCGGGCTGGAAGGCGGCGATGGCCGAGGCCGGGCTGCCGTCCACCGCCTGGCGGGAAGAAGTGGAACAGGGGCTGCGCCACGGGCTGGCGGCGGCGCCCAGCGTCACCGACCGGACCATCCCGACGTTCGCCAGAGGCGAGCTGCCGCACTTCGCCGGGATCAACACGTTCCTCAAAGCCCCCTACGTGCAGGACGTCCGCGACCTGACCGGCTACGACGCCCTGGTGGTCGGCGTGCCGCTGGACACCGGGACCACCTACCGGCCCGGCGCCAGGTTCGGGCCGCAGGGGATCCGGCGGATCTCCGCGCTCTACACCCCCTACCACTTCGAGGCCGGGATCGACCTGCGCGAGCAGCTGCGCCTGGGCGACGCCGGCGACGTGTTCGTCATCCCCGCCAACATCGAGAAGGCCTTCGACCAGATCTCCCGGGCGATGAGCCATGTGTTCCGGGCTGGGGTGTTCCCGGTGATGCTCGGCGGCGACCACTCGATCGGCTACCCGACCGTGCGCGGCCTGGCGCCGCACGTCGACGGCAACGTCGGGATCATCCACTTCGACCGCCACGCCGACCTTCAGGAGCGCGACCTCGACGAGCGCATGCACACCACCCCGTGGTTCCACGCCACGAACATCGCCAACGCCCCGGCCCGCAACCTCGTCCAGCTCGGCATCGGCGGCTGGCAGGTCCCCCGCGCCGGCGTCGCCGTCGCCCGCGAGCGCGCCACCACGATCCTGACCGTCGGCGACATCGAGCGCATGGGCATCAACGCCGCCGCCGACCTGGCCCTTGAGGTCGCCACCGACGGCACCGTAGCGGTCTACCTCAGCTTCGACATCGACTGCATCGACGCCGGCTTCGTGCCGGGCACCGGCTGGCCCGAGCCGGGCGGGCTGCTGCCCCGGGAAGCCCTCGGCATGCTCCATCGGATCGCCCGTGAGGCGCCGCTGTGCGGCATGGAGGTGGTCGAGGTGTCCCCGCCCTACGACGTCTCCGACATCACCTCGCTGATGGCCACCCGCGTGATCGTCGACGTGCTCGCCGGCCTCATCGACGCGGGCGCGCTGCCCCGCAAACCGCCGTCCTGGCTGATCACCAGCCCGCCCGACGAGCCCTGGGCCGGCTGAGGCAGGCCGCGACGATGCGCGCGAGGAGGCTGGCCGCGACGCTGGCAGCGCTTGCCCTGGCCGTGGCGGCGTGCACCGGCGGCGCTCCGGAGAGAGCCGGCGAGCCGGTCGCCCTCGGGTTCAGCGCCTGGCCCGGCTGGTTCCCCTGGCAGGTCGCCGAGGAGGCCGGGATCTTCGACCAGGTCGGCGTCGACGTCGAGCTGCGCTGGTTCGAGGGCTACCTCGACTCGATCAACGCGTTCGCGGCCGGCCAGCTCGACGCCAACGCGCAGACGCTCAATGACACGCTCGCCTCGGTCGCCGCCGGCGCCAACCAGGTGATCGTGCTGGTCAACGACAACTCCACCGGCAACGACCAGGTCATCGTCCGCGACGGCATCGACGAGATCGCCGACTTGGAGGGCAAGAAGGTCGGCGTCGAGGTCGGCGTGGTCGACCACTTCCTGCTGCTACTGGGCTTGCAGTCGGCCGGTCTGGGCCCAGACGACGTCCAGATCGTGCCGTTGGAGACCGGCGCGGCGGCTGCCCAGTTCGCGGCCGGGTCGAGCGACCTCGACGCGGTGGCGGTGTTCGCCCCGTTCACGACGCGGGCGTTGGAGCGGCCCGGGTCGAAGACCCTGTTCACGTCCGCGGACTTCCCCGGCTCGATCCCCGACCACCTGGTCGTGTCCGCCGAGCTGGCCGAACAGAACCCGCAGACGGCGCAGCGGCTGGTCGACGCCTGGTTCGCCACGCTCGACTACATACAGGAGCATCCTGACGAGGCCGTTGCGATCATGGCGCGCCGGGCCGGCGTCAGCGTCGAGGACTACCGCGGCTACGAGGCCGGGACGACGATCTTCTCACTGGAGGACAACCTGCGGGCCTTCCAGCCCGGCGACGACTTCACCAGCCTGACGTTCGCCGCCGGCAGGATCGCAGACTTCCTCGTCGATGCCGAGCTGGTCGCCACCCGCCCTGAGCTGGACGGGGTGTTCGACCCACGCTTCGTGCGGGATCACGCCGCCCGGCGCGAGGAGGCCGCAGTGGCGATGAGATGACCGAGCCCGTCACCGCCCAGGCGCCGGCCCCCGCGCCGCCGCATCCGGCCAGGCGGCGGCGCCGGGAACGGACGCTGCGCCCCTCGACGTTCTGGGGCATCCGCGAGGCGATCCCCGACCGGCTGCGCCGGCCGCTCGTGGTGGCGTCGCTGTGCGCCCCGCTGGTCGTCTGGGTGGCGCTGTACGCCAGCGGGGCGGTCAGTCCCCTGTTCCTGCCCTCGCCCGTCGCGGTCGTGCGGGCCCTCGGTGAGTGGGCGGCCAGCGGCGATATGGCCGTCGACGTGGCCGCGAGCGTCCGCCGGGTCGCCTACGGCTTCGGCCTGGCCCTGCTCGTGTCGATCCCGCTGGGGCTGGCGCTGGGCAGCTTCCGCAGCGTTCAGGCACTGGTCGAGCCGATGATCAGCGTGGTCCGGTACATGCCGGCCACCGCGTTCATCCCCCTGCTGCTGATCTGGTTCGGCCTCGACGAGGCGCCCAAGGTCGCGCTGATCTTCCTGGGCACGGTGTTCTTCAACACGCTGATGACCGCCGACACCGTCTGGCAGGTGCCCAAGGAGCTGATCCAGGTCTCCTACACGCTGGGCGCCTCCCGCGCCACGGCGTTCTGGCGGGTGATCTTCCCGCACTGCCTGCCGGGGATGGTCGACGCCGCGCGGGTCAACCTGGCCGCCGCGTGGAACCTCATCGTCGTCGCGGAGCTGCTCGCCGCCGACGAGGGCCTGGGCCTGCGGATCACCCGCGCGCAGAGAGTCCTTGAGACCGACCTGATCCTGGCCGTGGTCGTGGTCATCGGCCTGCTCGGGGTGGCCGCCGACGTGGGGTTGCGGGTGCTGCGCAACCGCCTGTCGCCATGGGCCCGATGACCGTCCCGAAGCTCGCCGTCCGCGGGCTGGTCAAGCGCTTCGGCAACGGCGCCGGCGCCGTGACCGCGCTCGACGACATCAATCTGGAGGTGGCCGCCGGCGACCTGGTCTGCATCGTCGGCACGTCCGGGTGCGGCAAGTCGACCCTGCTCAAGCTCATCGCGGGCCTGGAGACGCCGACCGAGGGCGAGGTGGCCGTCGACGGCCGGCCCGTGACCGGCCCCGGCCCCGACCGGGGGTTCGTGTTCCAGGCGTACTCGCTGTACCCGTGGCGGACGGTGGCCGGCAACATCGAGTTCGGTCTGGAGCTGGCCGGCATGCCCCGCGCCGAGCGGCGCGCGCGGGTGGATCAGTACCTCGGGGTCATGAGCCTGTCGCGCTGGGCCGGCCGGCTGCCCCGGGAGCTGTCCGGCGGGATGCGCCAGCGCGTGGCGATCGCCAGGGCGCTGGTCACCGAGCCAGCCGTGCTGCTGCTCGACGAGCCCTTCGGCGCGTTGGACGCCCAGACCAAGCGGGTCATGCAAGCGTTCCTGCTGGAGGTCTGGCAGCGGACCGGCACGACGATCGCGATGGTCACCCACGACGTGGAGGAGGCGATCTACCTCGCGCAGCGGATCTTCGTGCTCACCTCGCATCCCGGCCGCATCGCGGCCGAGATCGCGGTGCCGTTCGGGCGCAGCCGCAGCCCCGCCGTACGTCGCGACGACCGCTTCCTCGACCTGCGCGACGAGATCGACGACCTGCTGCTCACCCAGGGGGTCGGCGGGAGTCCCCCCTCACAGGTGCGCGACCGCTGACCGATCAGGGACGCGCCTGGCATGCGCGCCTGTGCGCTGCCACCCCAGCTTTCCGTCCCATCCGGCGGAAAACCGCAGACCCAGTGGGCAAGGCGGCAGCTTGGATGCGGTTTTCCGCCGTGGGGAGCCTGTTGCAGAATCAATGGGAGTGGCTCTCCAGGGATGGCTGAGTGCCGCGGGCCGTGGGTGCCCTTTGGGTCAGCCGCACTGCAGGTTTCCTCCGTATACGGAGGAAACCTGCAGGTCAGGCGTGCGTTGTTGGGCTTGAGGCGCAGCTTTCCTTCATATTC
>JBOGEA010000447.1:0-4219 GCA_050743205.1 Egibacteraceae bacterium
ACCCCGACCCACCCACCCCGCACAGCCCACCCTCCCTGATGCGCACCAGCGCCAGCCGCGCCGCCCGGTCGCACGCTCAGGGAGGGTCGGCGACCGGGCGCAGACTTGGCCGGGGCGGCTCGTGTCTGGCAGCCTCGGGGGATGGTGATCGATGAGGCGGAGCGGTTAGATGCCCGGCTGGCGTGGATCCAGCGGTTCACGTCGGCCACCCGCGCGGCGGCTGACGCATCGCCCCGGCTCGACAGCGAGCGGCTGCTCGTCACCCGCCATCTCGACGCCAAGATGGTCGGCTACTTCGCTAGCGGGGCTTCGCCCCAGCCCGACGAGGCATGGACGGGAGGGACGGCAGCGCGCGGAGTTGACCGAGGTTTTGTGCTGGATACCCGACGTATACGTCGCCTATCCAGCACAGATCCAGCCCGACGTGACCCGCGACGCGCGCAACCCGACCCACCAGACTTGACTCACGCGCAACAGATCTCGCCCCTCCAAGGCATCTAGCGGCGTCCCCGCTGGGGGGCGCGTCTGGGCGTGCGCGGCCAATCCTTCACCACCCGCGATGCGGTCGTCGACCACCTCGCCGGCCTCGGCGTGCGCGTCACCGCCCGCTTCGGCGACTCGCCCGACCGCCGCGCTGCACGCTGCCCTGGCCGCCCAGCCCATCCTGCTGGTCGAGATGGGCGTGGACGCCAGCGTCACCAGCGAACGAGCAGGCGCCCTCGGTCCGGGTCAGCGATCGAGGATGGCGCGCAGCGCGCTGTCGAGCGTGTCGCCACTGCTGCCGGCGCGTGAGCGCCAGCCGATCAGGCCGTCTGGGCGGATCAGGACGGCGCCGTCCGATGCGACTCCGTAGCTTCTGGTCCAGCCCCCTTCCGGGTCGGCGAGGTCGGCGCCGATCAGGTACGAGTCAAGCCGGATCCCCAGGTCCGCGGCGGCCTTGTCCGCCCGAGCGACCCAGGCCGGGTCACCGGTGAGCAGGACGAACCCTCGGAACAGAAGATCCCTGGTGGACAGTGGTATGCCGTCGCGGAGCAGTGGTACGTGCGGCGCCCGGGTGCCGGGCCGACCGCTGGGTGCGGTGGGGTCCTCGAACAGCTCGCCGGGCTCACCCTCGGCGACGAACGCTCCGGTTGAGGGCCGGTAACCGAACATCAGTGCGGTTGAGCCCACCGGCGCCGGCAATGAGTCGTCGACGAAGTCGGGGCGGAGGCGTTCGATCATGTTCGCGTACTGCCAGTCGGCGACGGCCTCGCCGTAGGGCAACTGCTCGTCGCTGTGGCTGGCGAGCAGGCCGGGCCCCGCCTCGCGCTTGACCACGGCGGCGAGCTTCCAGGCCAGGTGCAGGCCGTCGAGCATGGCGATGTTCCCGCCCTGCCCTCCGGTGGGCGGCATGAGGTGCACGGCATCGCCGATCAGGTGCACGCGGCCCGCGGACATCCGGTCAGCGACCCGGTGCGCGATCTCCCAGGTGCTCGATCCGAGGACCTGGACATCCAGGTCGGGGATGCCCACGAGGGTCCGGATCACCTCGAGGGTCTGCTCGTCAGTGCGGTCCGGGTCGGCTGACATGCCCGCGACGTACTCGCCGGGCTCGTCGGTCGAGACGAACGCGCCGGAGCCATCGGGTAACGCCGGGTTCTGCACGTAGTACATCAGCACAGCCGTGTCCGGGAGCTTGGTGGCGAGGTCGGCCGCGAACAGCACGGTCGTGGTACGCCGAACGAGCCCCGGCTGCGCGAGCCGATGCCGAGGGCGCGCGCGATCGTGCCCCGGTGGCCGTCCGCGCCGACCAGGTACTCGGCGGTGAGCTGGCACCGCTCGTCGGTGGTCAGGTCGCGCAGCGCCGCCCGCACCTCGCCGGCGCTCTGCTCGAAGGACTCCAGCCGGGTGGAGAAGCGCAGGTCGGCGCCGAACTCGGCGGCGCGCGCGGCGATCGCCGCTTCGGCCCGCTGCTGGCTCGCCATACCCGCGGGCGCAGGGGACAGGGCGCCGAAATCGGGCATCTGCTCGGCGAAGCTGTGCATGATCCTGCCGGTGACGCTCTCACAGATGGCGATGGTCAGCTCGGGCAGTCCTGGCGGGGCCGCAGCCAAAAGCGGCTCGCTGACCCCTGCGGCGGAACGCCTCCATGATCGGTGGCATCTGGCCGCGCGCCTTGGGCTGGTCGGCGGTGCCCGGGTGCCGGTCGACGACCACGGCTCGCACGCCGTGCAGGCCGAGGAACAGCGCGGTGGACAGGCCGGCCGTCGGACACTCCGACCGTGGTGACAGGACGGCGAGCCACGCCTCTGAGGCCGGACAGCAGGGGTTGGAGCACGTCTGGGTCGTCGATGCCAGCGCGCAGGTCGACCCAATGGCGGTTGCTGAGGACGGCCAGGCTGGGGTCGTCAGGCTCGGCGGCACCGGGCAGCAGCACCATGAACAGGCGGAAAACCGCAGTCGTTGACCGCCCGGTCCTGCGCCCTTGCGAGCTCTTCGCGAGCCCAGCTGTTCAAGCCGTGAGGGCCGACAAAGGCTATGCAGGCCTTTGAGTCATCAAGACCCTTGAAAAGCGCCGACTGCCACAGGTCCCCGGGCGCGATACGCCACTGGTCCAGCCACGGTCGGAGCCCTTCTTCCTGCAACCACCCCGCGATGCGCTCAACAACCGCCTTGTCCTTGCGGTTGCGACAGAGGAACACATCGAATAGCTCCGGCACCAGCGCAGAGCGTAAACGAGCCCGTGCGACGAGCGCCGCAAACCGACCTGCCATGGCTGCCCAATCCTATCCGCACGCCCTCGTGCGGGCCGACCCTCCGCACAAGGCGTCGCTGGAGGATCCCGCCTCCGGTCACGCGGCGGGTCTGAGGGGGCGCGATCCGATTCGGAATGTTGGACTTATGGCCGGTCGCGATCAGCTGGCGCGCGCGAGCCAACGTCGGCCGTGGTATCGCTCTGCTCTTCCGCGACCACCAACGCGCGCGCCCACGCCAGGACTTCGGCGGCAACGTGTGCGGCTTCGACGAGTTCCTCTGCGGAGATCTCCTCCCACTCACCGGGGTAACGAGTCTGCACCGCATATGGCGTGAGCAGACCCACCGTCGTCACGCTCTCGGGCACATCGAGTCCAGCCTCCTCGACGAGGCTGAGCAGCACGTCGAGATCGTGGGCGAAAGGAAAATCGGCCTGCTTCGCGAGCAGGACGGCCTTCAACGCTTTCTCCACTGCCTGTTGGGCATGGAAACAGCCCAGCTCGGGGCGTACCTCTGGGTGGCCCTGTGCCAGCATGGCCCTCTGCATGGCGGAGCCAGCGCTCGGGGGAGCTGCTGGAAGCGCCCTCAGCTCGGCGACTCATAGCCGACCTTGCCGTGTCGGGCCGCTTCTCGATAGATCAACCCCGGCTGGTCCACGAGTTCCTGAAGACGGCGCTCGCTGATGAGCAGGAGATCCATCGGCATACGGACATCCGCGAGCGCGGACCGTATCCGCACGCTTTCACGTCGTGGACGCGCCACGTCCTGGCGCGTCACGATGAGCAGGTCCAGGTCACTGTCATCGTGCAGCTCGCCTGAAGCCGCGGAGCCGAAGACGATCACGCGGCGAGGATGCACCAGCTCGACGATGCGCTCCACGACCGAGTCGATCTTGTCCTGCGTGACTGCCCATGACGTCGCCACGGGTGGGTCGCACCCCCTTGTGCGCTGTTCTCGGTGCCGATGGTATCCGTCTTGGGTCAGAAACCGTCGCCTGCCCAGCCACGCTCGGAGCCTGGCTGCAGGGCCGGCGGGGCCGCGCCCTCCTCAGTGAGGCGAAGGCGGTCTAGCATCGAGGTGGTCGATGCGCACCCAGGGACGCGATCGGCTCGGCCGGGGTCATCCAGGGCGGATCCGAGGATCCGTCGTAGGAGCCAACACCACATGCAGCGCTACTTCACTCGACTCCGCCGTGTCGAAAGAGCGGGTGCTTTCCTGCAGAGCGTGACCGGAACCACCCGCCGGCAGACTGCGAGGGCCGGTCGGGTCTGCCCGAACTCGAACGAGCGTATTTCCAGGCGGGTTCGGCTTGCCGGTCTGCGCTGTTGGCCCTACGTCTTCCGGCGTGCCCACTCCAGGAGACCTGTATGAGACGGCACGCGCGCTTGAGGCGCGGGCGGCGCGCAAGGACCTGTGGGCACAGGAGCTGCGGCGCCGCGCGCTGGGGCTGCCCACGGGCGCGGTGATCGCCGCGGGCCTGATCGAG
>JBOGEA010000448.1:0-4200 GCA_050743205.1 Egibacteraceae bacterium
TCGGCGAGTTCGGGGTCGAGTCGAATCGTGATCGACGCCCCGAGCGTGCGTGGCCGCGTGTCGGGGCCGCCGACCTCCTCCCACAGGCCTGGGTTCGAGGCGTCGGCTTCGATGCGGGCGATGTGGGGTTCTTCCTCTGTGGGTCTGTTGCAAAATCTCACGGGCCCTCCAGTCGGGGCGCTCGAGCCAAAGATACAGGTTTCCTCCGAATATGAAGGAAAGCTGCCCCTCAAGCCCAACAACGCGCGCCTGACCGGCAGCAATCCTGGCGAATACGGAGGAAACCTGCAGTGCGGCTGGCCCAAAAGGCGCCCACGGCCCGCGGCACTCAGCCATTCCTGGAGAGCCACTCCCATTGATTCTGCAACAGACTCGATACGAGGGAAAGCTGCGCCTCAAGCTTGACCGCGCGAGCCTGACCTGCAGCAATCCTGGCGAATACGGAGGAAAGCTGCAGTGCGGCTGGCCCAAAGGGCACCCACGGCCCGCGGCACTCAGCCATTCCTGGAAAGCCACTCCCATTGATTCTGCAACAGACTCTTTCCGGAGGAAAGTTGTAGGTCGGTCAGCTTGTGGCACCGCCGAAGTCGGCAACGGCGTTGCCGCCAACACTCGTCGATCCGACGGTGCAGGTCAGCCAGCGCAATGGGCTCCTGGCCAGGCGGAGGCATCTCATCGCCCGATGCAACGCATCGCCTCCCAGACTTCGTGTGGGCAGAGCGGTGTCCTCTGGACCCTCGCCCGTCAGCTGCCCCAAGACCTGGAGCACGGCCGCCAACGCCAAGAGCACCGGCAGCGTGGGAAGTTTCTTGCCGCGCTCGATCTGGCAGAGGTAATCGAGGAGACGGTCATTCAGCTCGCCGCGGCGTTAGCTGACGGGTACCGGGCCGCAGCCACCGAACTGATCGCCCGTGGACGGGTACGGCACGGGTCTTCCAGTCCCCTGAGGATCTTGGCGGCCAGGCCTTTCGTCCCATCAGAGCGTGCTCACCGGAAACACCGCTGACGTGGCCCGAATCACCCCCAAAGACGTCGAAGCCGCGCTCACGGCCAACGCGCAGATCATCGCCGTCGCCACCGGCCGACACTCTGTTGAGGACCTCGCCGCTGCTGGCGCTCGATCGATCCTGCCGACGCTGTGGGACACCAACAGCTTCGGCACGCCTTGGGGGCGTTGGAGTGACTCGACGCCCGCTTGAGCGTGCTGCTCGACCGGCGGGGCACATTCGAGATGAGCGGTGGGGCTGGAGGGGTTATCATCTGCTGGTACGGCCAGTGACCAGACTCACGAGAAGCGATCGCTTGGCAGGCACGACGCAAGTCAAAATCTCCGTTCCCGGGCATCACTCGATGGTGTCGCTCCTCGGAACGCGGGACGAGCTGCTCAAGCTGGTTGAGGGCGCGTTCGACGTCGGGATTCTCGTGCGGGGCAATGAGATCACCGTCACGGGCGCGGAGGCGGAGGCCCGCAGGGTCGGCCACCTGTTCTCCGAGCTTGTGCAGCTGCTCGACCTGGGCCAGAGCTTGGACGATGCGAACGTCAGGGCGTCGATCGCCATGGTGCAGGGCGCCGAGCACGCCAACCCCTCGGAGGTGCTGTCCGACGCGGCCCTGACGCATCGCGGCCGGGTGATCCGCCCGAAGACGGCTGGGCAGAAGCACTATCTCGACGCCATCCGCCACAACACCGTCGTGTTCGGCATCGGTCCCGCCGGCACCGGGAAGACCTACCTGGCGATGGCGATGGCCGTCCTCGCGCTGCGGCGCAAGGACGTGACGCGCATCATCCTCACGCGCCCCGCGGTGGAGGCGGGCGAGCGCCTGGGCTTTCTGCCCGGCACGCTGTTCGAGAAGATCGACCCGTACCTGCGGCCGCTGTTCGACGCGCTCCACGACATGATGGACGCCGAGCAGCTCGCCATGCTGATGGAGCGTGGCACGATCGAGGTCGCCCCCCTCGCCTACATGCGCGGGCGCACGTTGAACGACAGCTTCATCGTCCTCGACGAGGCCCAGAACACGACGCCCGAGCAGATGAAGATGTTCCTCACCCGCTTGGGCTTCGGCTCCAAGGCGGTCGTCACCGGCGACGTCACGCAGGTTGACCTGCCGTCCGGCCGTGAATCCGGTCTGCGCGTCGTGCGCGGCATCCTCACGGGGATCGACGGAGTGGCCTTCTGCGAGCTGACGGGGCGCGACGTCATCCGCCATCGGATCGTGCAGGAGATCGTCGAGGCCTACGGCCGTTTCGACGAGGCACAGACGGTGCAGACATGAGCGGGGACCCATCCAGACCCCGATGCGTCTACAGCATCGAGGCCCGGATCCGCAGCTCCTGCTGCGGGCCAGGGCCGGGCAGCTGAGATGACCGTGTACCTCGCAGACGAGCAGAGCCGTCCGCTCGACGACGGGCGGCTCCAGCGGCTCGCCGAGTATGTGCTCGCCGACCGGCAGGTGCCTGAGGTGATGGAGCTGTCGGTGCTGTGCGTGGAACGCGAGGTCATCACGCGCCTCAACGAGACGCACATGGGCGGCGAGGGCGCCACCGACGTGCTCGCGTTCCCGATCGACTACCCCGGCGAGACGGCTCCCGGGCAGCCCGCGCTGCTCGGGGATGTCGTGCTCTGCCCCGCCGTCGCGGCGGAGCAGGCCGAGCGCGACGGCGGGGGACTCCACCAAGAGGTCGAGCTGCTGCTCGTCCACGGGATCCTTCACCTGCTCGGCCACGACCACGCCGAGCCGCGGGAGCGCGCCGTGATGTTCACGCTGACGGACCAGCTGCTGGCCGGGTTCCGCGCAGAGGATGCGGGCCGCTGATGCCCGCATTCACTCAGAGCGACGGCTTCGCTTTGGGCGGTGTGATCATGCTGCTGCTGATCGCCGCCTACTTCGGCGCGGCGAGGGCGGCGATGACCCGCATGACGCCCTACCGCGCGCTGAAGCTGTCCGAGGAGGGGTTGCCTGGGGCAGAGCGGCTCGTGGCGCTGATGCGCGACCCCGCCCGGACCCTGAACATCCTCGCGCTGCTCGTGATCATCGTGCAGGTGGCGGCGGTGGCGCTGCTCACCGTGGTCGCCGACCACTTCCTGTCGGGCTGGCTCGCGTTCGCCGTCGCGGTGCCGTTGGGCGCGGCGGGGCTGTTCCTCATCGCCGACGTCGTGCCCCGGACGATCGGCCTCCAGCGCACGGACCAGGTGGCACGCCGGACAGCCCGCTGGGTCGCGCTGCTCGCCCGGCCGCTGTCGCCGTTCGCGTCGCTGCTCATCCGGATCGGGAACGTCATCGCCCCCGGCAAGGGGCTGGCGAGTGGGCCGTTCGTGACCGAGGCCGCGCTCCGCGAGATGATCGACGTCGCCGAATCCGACGAGGTCATCGAGGCCGGCGAGCGCGCGATGATCCACTCGATCTTCGAGCTGGGCGACACCGTGGTGCGCGAGATCATGGTCCCGCGGCCGGACATGGTGATGGTCTCGGCCGACGCTGGCCTCAGTGACGTCGTCGAGGTGCTGCTGTCCGCCGGCTACTCCCGCCTGCCCGTGTACCGGACAGACCGCGACACCATCGTCGGCCTCGTCTACGCCAAGGACGTGCTCCGCCTGCTGCACACAGAGGGCCAGCAGGACGGGCCGTGGCAGGATCTCATGCGCACCCCGTACTTCGTGCCAGAGCTGAAGCCGGTCGACGAGCTGCTGCGGGAGCTGCAGGCCCGCAAGATCCACCTCGCGATCGTCGTGGACGAGTACGGGACAACGGCGGGACTGGTGACGATCGAGGACATCCTCGAAGAGATCGTGGGAGAGATCGTCGACGAGTACGACCGCGAGGAGGCCCTCGTCGAGCACCTCGACGGCAACCGGTGGCGTGTCGATGCGCGGCTGCCCGTGGACGAGCTGGACGAGTTGGCGCACACAGACCTGCCCGACGAGGAGTGGGACACGGTCGGCGGCCTGCTGTTCGGCCTGCTCGGCCATGTTCCCAAGCCTGGAGAGCAGGTCGAGGTCAACACGCTGCGCCTGACCGCGGAGCGCGTCAAGGGCCGCCGCATCTCGACCGTGCTCGTCGAACGCGCCCCCCAACCCCACACCGTCGTCACCGACCGGCCCACCCAGGCTTAGAACGTGTTTGAGAAAGCGCGGCCTTGACTCGCGGGCGAAGCGAAGCGGAGCGCGGTTCAGGCGGCCAGGGGGTCCGGGGGAGTCC
>JBOGEA010000449.1:0-4198 GCA_050743205.1 Egibacteraceae bacterium
GCCGGACGCGCCGTGGCGGGCGTATACGCCCATTCCCGCACATCGGCTCACGCAGATGCGCGAGAGCATACGTGGGGAGCCCACTGGATGACCGCACGAATCATCGCACCATGTCAGGAGCCCTGGAATCTCACACACGCTCTAAGAGCGTCGTTGGCCGCAGGCGAGCGGCTTGTGCGAGCGATGTGTGCTCATGCCCTTCTCAGACATCCGGCTCTCAATGACCGCCCGTGCGGTTCGCCCAACTCACGACCCACTGACGACCGGTCCGGGCCTGAGACCACGCTGATGACTGAGTTGGCGGCGACCATCACGGTCACGCCCCCATACCGCTTCCTCTCAGGTGATCATTGTTGACTACCCGTAATGTCGGTGCGAGTCCGTCGATCAAGACCGGTAGCGGGTGGAGACCGAGCTGGCGGCGAGTCGATCAGCACCGATCCTACGGCCGGACGAGGTGAACCCTGCAATTTCGCAGTTTGGAAAACCTGTTCGGCATGTGATTGATCCGACGGCCTGCGGGTCCCGCTCGACCCGGTTGGCCCTCATACTGGTCGTATGGCGCTGATGGCTGGGGTGGATGTGGGTGGGACGAAGGTGGCGGCGGCGCTGGTCGATGCGCGCCACCGGGTTGTGGCGCGGGCGCGGGTGCCGACGCGCCCGGTGGGGGGCCGGAGGCGGTCGTGGAGGCGGTCGCCCACGCCGTCGCACAGCTCGGCGGCGACGTCGAGGCGGTCGGGGTGGGCGTGCCAGGACCCGTCGTCGGCGGGGTGATCACCACCGCGCCGAACCTGCCCGGGTTCGTCGAGCCGGTGCCGATGGCCGTGCTGCTGAGCCAGCGGCTGGGACGGCCCGCGGCCGTGGGCAACGACGCCAACCTCGGCACGCTGGGGGAATGGGTGGCCGGCGCGGCGAGGGGCGCCGGGTTCGCGCTCGGCGTGTGGTTGGGCACCGGCGTCGGTGGGGGGCTGATCCTCGACGGGCGGCCCTACGTCGGCGCGTTCGGCGGGGCTGGGGAGTTCGGCCACATGTGCGTCCGCCAAGGCGGCGCGCTGTGCGGCTGCGGGCGCCGCGGCTGCGTCGAGGCCTACGCCGGCCGCGCCCGCATGGAGCAGGCGGTGCGGGTCGCGGCCGCGGCCGGTCACGGCACGGTCCTGCTCGACCTGGCGCGCGAGCGCGGCGGGCGTCGGCTGACCTCGGGCGTGTGGGCGCGCGCTGGAGCGGGGCGACGCGCTGGCCATGCGCGTGCTCGGCGAGGCGGTCGAGGCGCTGGGCGCCGGGATCGGCGCCGCGATCAACCTGCTGGACCTCGACGTGGTCGTCGTCGGTGGAGGCCTGACCGAAAAGCTCTGCCAGTCTCTGGCCGACCGCCTCGCCGCCGCCGCCCGCCCCTACCTGCTCGTGCCCGACGCCGGACGCCGTGTCGTCGCCGCCGCCCTGGGCGACGACTCCGGCGTGATCGGCGCCGCCGCCCTGGCCCGCTCCCACGCTGACCGCTAACATCGTCATACAGCGTTCTACGAAAGAGCCCAGGGAATGACAGAACCGGCACGAGAGCCCAAAGAGCCGCTGACGTTCCGGGTCCACCCGTCGACGCTGCAGCGCCTGAAACACCGGGCTCGTGAGACCGGCGTAGGACGCACCGCCCTCGCGGAGCGTTACCTCGAGGAGGGACTGCGCCGAGACGATCACCCCCTCATCTCCTTCCGTGAGGGTGCCAGCGGTCGGAGGGCGGCGCTGGTCGGCACGAGGCTCGATGTGTGGCAGGTCATCCAGACGGTGCGAGCAGCCGGCAACTCGGTCGAAGATGCCGCCGCCTATCTGGAGCTGCCGGTCGAGAAGGTGCGTGCGTGCGTCCGGTACTTCGCCGACTACCCAGAGGAGATCGACAGCTGGGCAGCGCGCGCGGCCTCGATCTCCGAGCGTGAGGAAGCGATCTGGCGGCGCCAGCGAGAGCTTCTGGGATGAGGCTGCTGTTGGATGAGCACTACTCGCCAGAGATCGCGCGCCAACTCCGCCGGCGCGGCCACGATGCCGTCTCAGTCGTCGAGCGCCCCGATCTGGCGGGACTCGCCGACAGCGACCTCCTCGAACGGATGGCCAGCGAAGAACGGGTGATCCTGACCGAGAACGCGATCGATTTCGTCGTCCTCACCCACCAGCTAGCGGTCGCGGACATGGATCATCCCGGTGTCCTGCTCACCTCGCCCAAGCGCATGCCTCGCAGCAGAGCCACAATCGGCCTGTTCGTCCGAACCCTCGACGCCTTCTTGACGCGGCATCCCGCCAAGGACGCATGCCGCAACGAGGTCCGCTGGCTGTCGCCGTAACCTCATGGCCCCGCAGCGCGGAAGCCAGCACCGATGGGGCCGCATCTGCGCCTCCCCGCCTGCACCGGCTCGTGGACGCCAGCAGCGCCCACACGACCGGCGCGCAGGCGGCGGCGTCCAGGGTTTGACGATCATCCTCTCGGATCGAGCCGCGGGCACGGCGTGCCGCAGCCGCTGGGGATCTTCTCCCGCTGCTGCCGCGGGCCGATCTGCAACGAGGCAGCGCAACCCGCCGCTGACGCGGCTCGCGCATACGCCTCAGGCGGCAAGCCGCAGCCCGGCGCCGCGCCGGCCCGCCTTCACAGGGGACCCGCCTACGCCTTAGACAGTTATCCGCCTAACTGATAGACTGTATCATGGCGAAAACGGTGACCGCGAAGCAGGTCCGCGGGACGCTCCGCAGGGCCGGCCGCGAAGAAGACCGCCGGTCGGGGTCGCACCTCACGGTTCGCTGCGGCGACTGCCAAGCCGCCGTCCCGGTCCACCCCGGCCGCGACATCTCCCCCGGCGTGCTTCGCGATATCGCCAAGCGCCTTCGACCGCGCATTGGACAGCAGGAGTGGATGCCATGACCCAACGCCCCACGCATCGGGTGCGCATCTCGCGTGACCCGGAAGACGCTCGCTGGTGGCTCGCGCGGCTACTCGACGACGGCCCCGTCACCCAGGGGCGCACCCTCGCTGAGGCCCGTGAGATGGCGCGCGACATGATTGCGCTGTGGACGAACACCGACGAGGGCGGCTTCGACCTTGAGTTCGCGCTGGACCTGCCAGACGATCTCGTCCGGCGCGTCGGTGACCTGACCCAGCTCCGCCGAGACCTGGCTGCTCAAGAGTCCAAGGCGCGCGGAGACCTGCGTGCGCTCGCGGCGCGCCTTGTCCGTGAGCACGGCTTGTCGATGCGTGACGCGGCCGACGTCCTCGAGATCTCACACCAGCGGGTCGCCCAACTCGTCCGCGACGCTCGCTGACAGACGGCTGAGGCCCGGATTCCGATACTTGAGCCGGCGTGCGCGGCGATGGTCAGGCGGCCAGCCGCAGCCGCTCGTCGAGTTGGCGCACGCAGGGCAGGTCGGCCCAGGCGGGATCGAACCGGGCGCGGACGCCGCGGATGCGCCGCACACCTGTGGGATAGCCGGCGTCGAGGGCCAGGTCGAGCGCGCGCGTCAGCCCTTGGCACGCCTCCTCCGGCTCGCCCTGCAGCACCCGCGCGGCGGCGATGTCGACCAGCGCGATCACGGTCCAGCCAACGCCCCAGCCGTCATCCACCAAACCGGCCTGAAACGCCTCCACAGCATCGTCCGCCTGGCCGAGCAGCACGAGATGGCACCCCCGGTTCAGGCTCGCCTGCTGGACAGGCCTGAACCCGAAGAAGCGCGCGAAGAACCCCCGGTCGTCTTGGTGGCCGGCCACGCCCGTCAGACGATCAGCGGACCGGGTGGCCTCGTCGAAATCGCGCTCGTCGCCTTTTGCGGCCAGCTCCCCAGCCAACCACCAATCGACCCACATGCGTGTGCCGGCATCGGCGTGCCGCGCCCGGTCGGCCGCCTCCTGGAGCAGCGCTACGGCGCGGCCGTGGTCGCCGCCGACACCGCCCTGCTTGACCCATTGAGTACACGGGTGCTGGCCATTCCCGCCGCCTGCGCGGTCAGCGTGTCGTCCCGGGTCATGGCGGCCAGATCACGTGCCAGCGCGAACCGCTTGCGAGCCGTGATGCGGTCGTTGAGGTTGAAGGCCAGCATGCCGGCCTGGGCGTACAGCCCGACCGCGACCGCCTCCACCTGGCGGCGGTGAGCGGGGTCCATCGGACGGTCCAACAGCTCGAAGACCACATCGGCCTGCCTGGCCACCGGGCCGAAGAGCACGTCT
>JBOGEA010000450.1:0-4190 GCA_050743205.1 Egibacteraceae bacterium
GGCCACGGCCGGGTCTGGTGCGGCAGGGGCCCGCGGCAGCCGCCAGCGGCCCAGCAGGCCGGGCGCTGGCACGGCGACGGCGACCGCGCCGGCGGCCAGGGCGTATGCGGTGTTGACCGCGTGGGCGGTCAGCGCGGCGGCGAGCGCGGGGCCGGCGGGGGCGCCCAGGGCGACGAGCGCGCCGGTGGCGGCGGCCTCGTAGGTCCCCAGCCCGCCCGGCGCGACGGCGGCGACCTGCGCGACGGTCACGACGGCCGTGACGAGCACGGCGTCGGCGGGGCTCAGCGCGATGCCCGCCCACCGGGCCGCCTGCCACACGACCCCGCTCTCCAGGATCCAGGCCGCCACCGCGCCCACAGCGACGGTGGGGCCGGGCACGCGGCCCCCGAGGCGCCGCACCCACCACACACCGGCGACGACCAGCGCGGCGGCGGGCACCGCGACGACCCACACGACGGCTCCCAGCGAGCCGGCCAACGCCTGCGGCCCCAGCACGGCGGCGAGCAGGACGACGGCCAGGACATCCGCGCCGCGCAGCAGGACGGTCGACGCGGTGGCCTCGGCAACGGACACGCCGGTGCGGCGCACGACGCTCGTGATGCGCAGGGCCTCTCCCAGCCGCAGCGGGAGCAGCTTGTTGCCGGCCAGCGCGACGTGGAGCGCGGCCAGGCTGTGGCGCAGCGGGACGGAGGGCAGCGTCCGGCTCATCAGCGCCGCCCGCCCGACGAACGCCGCGAGGTACAGCGCGAGCGCCACGGCCAGGCCCGCCGGATCCGCCGCCGCCGCCCGCCACGTGGACCGCAGCGCCGCGACATCGACGGCCGGGACGAGCGCCACGACCGCCGCGCACAGCAGCGCCAACCCCGACCAGGCGACCCACTGCCGACTCATTTTTGGCCCAGCCCGCACGTCCCGCCTCTCTCGCGCCATGCCGCTACAGTGAAGCTCACTTTAGCAATGCGGGGTCAGTGGAGGCGGCTGTGAAGCGGATCATTCCCCTTATACTCGTGTCCTTGCTGGTCTTAACCAGCTGCGGCACGACTGCGGACAGCGCGCAGGCGCAGGAGTTGATTGTCTACTCGGGCCGTTCCCGCGAGCTGATCGACCCGCTCCTCAACCGCTTCATCGAGCAGACGGGCATCCCGATGGCGGTGAAGTACGGGACGACGCAGGAGCTCGCTCTGCTGTTGACCGAGGAGGGCGACCGGTCCGCGGCTGACGTGTTCATCTCCCAGACGCCCGGCGCCACCGGCTTCCTGCTGAGCCAGGGCCTGCTCGCACCCCTGCCGGCGAGCGAGCTGGAGGCCGTCCCGGAGCGTTTCCGCGGCCCGGACGGCGAGTGGGTCGGGCTCTCGGGCCGGCTGCGCGTGCTGGTCTACAACTCGGAGATGGTCGCGGAGTCCGACCTGCCCGGGTCGGTGTTCGACCTGACCGCCCCCGAGTACGCGGGCAGGGTCGGGGTCGCGCCGTCCAACGCCTCGTTCCAGGACTTCGTCACGGCCATGCGCCAGCTCGAAGGCGACGAGCGGACGCGGGAGTGGCTGCGCGCGATGGCCGAGAACGATTCGCCGACCTACCCGAACAACAACGCGATCGTCGAGGCCGTCGGCCGCGGCGAGATCCCCATGGGCCTGGTGAACCACTACTACAACGAGCGCTTCCTGGCCGAGGACCCCAGCCTGCCCAGCCGCAACCACGTGTTCCCGAACGCCGACGTCGGCTCGGTGCTGCTCGAGACCACCGTGAGCGTTCTGAAGACCACTGACCAGCCGGACGCCGCAGCCACGTTCGTGGACTTCCTGCTGTCTGAGGAGTCCCAGCGCTTCTTCGCCGACGAGACCTTCGAGTATCCGCTGGTCGAAGGCATCCCGCCCGCGACCAACCTTCCCGACCTCGACAGCCTCCAGCTGCCGAACGTCGACCTGGCCGCGCTCGGCGACGGCTACCAGCAGACCATCCAGATGATCGAGGACAGTGGGCTCGGGAGCGGCTAGCCGGGCGTCCTGGCGGTGGCTGCTCGCCACCGGCCTGCTGTGCGCGCTCGCGGCGGCGGCCGGTGTGTGGGGGCGCGCCACGTACGGCGCGCGGGTCACCGCCGACGAGCCGCAGTACCTGCTCAGCGCGATCTCCATCGCCGAGGACGGCGACCTGGACATCGCCGACGAGCTGCGAGCCCAGCGCTGGCGGGCGTTCCACGAAACGCGGCTGCCCGAGCAGACCAAGCCCCTGCCGGGCGGCCGCCGGGTGAGCCCCCACGACCCGCTGCTGCCGCTGCTGCTCGCTCCGGCGGTGGCCGTGGGCGGCTGGGTCGGCGCCAAGCTCGCGCTCGCGGTCGTGGCGGGGCTGCTGGGGGCGGCGACGGTGTGGGTGGCGGTGCGGCGGTTCGACGTCTCGCCGCGGGTGGCCTCGCCGGTGGCTGTGGTGTTCGGAGCCTCGGTGCCGCTGGCCGCCTACGGCAACCAGGTCTACCCCGAGCTGGCCGCCGCGCTCGCGGTCGTCGCCGGCGCTGGCGCGCTGACGGGGCCGCTGCGCCGCGCGGGGCTGTGGACGCTCGGCGCGGCGGTCGTCGCGCTGCCGTGGCTGGCGGTGAAGTACGCGCCGGTGGCGGTGGTCCTCACGCTGCTGGGGCTCATGCGCCTGTGGCGTTCGCCTGGCAGGCGGGGCGCCGCGTGGGGCCTGGCCGGGGGGCTGGCTGCCGCGGGGCTGGTCTTTGTGGCCGTCCACCAGGCCGTCTACGGGGGATGGACCCCCTACGCGGCGGGGGACCACTTCGTCACGGGGGAGTTCAGCGTGGTCGGCTTCCACCCGGACTACCTCGGCCGCGCTCAGCGCCTGGCCGGTCTGCTGGTCGGGCGGAAGTTCGGGATCGCGGCGTGGCAGCCCGCCTGGCTGCTGGCCGTGCCGGCGCTGGCCGCGCTCGCGCGGGCGCGGCCGGCCGGCTGGCCGGTGCTGATCGCGCTGGTCGCCGCCGGGTGGCTGAACGCGACCTTCGTGGCCCTGACCGCGCAGGGCTACTGGATGGCGGGCCGCCAGGTCGTCGTGATCCTCGGCCTGGCGGTGATCGCGGTGGCCTGGTGGGTGGAGCGGCGCGTCCACGCCGTCGGGCTGTTCGCCGCGTTGGGCCTGCTCGGGGTCGTCTCCTACCTGTGGCTGATGGTAGAGGCGAGCACCGGTCGGCTGACGCTCGTCGTCGACTTCTGGCGGACCGCCAACCCGGTGTATCGGGCGTTGCGATGGGTCCTGCCTGACTACGTGGCCCCGACCGCGTGGACCTGGCCTCTGCACTGGATCTGGGTCTGTGTGCTTATTGGGCTGCTTGTGCTCGGCTGGCGTCAGGCGCCGGAGCCTGGTAAAAAATTCCAGAAAAATACCTTACATCAATAATTGATACTGTTCGCTGTCTCGACAGGGATCTTCGCTGAAATAAACCTCAGTCCGTGTAATAGCAGGAAGAGACCGAAGATTCTGGTTGAGATGTTCTGGCCAACTGGGTTACGTTCAAACCGGTGAGCCGAGGCAGGGGCCGAGCGCTCGCCACCTTGGCGGCACACAGGGGGGTGCCAGGAGGGGAAGGCCGAGGTCTGTCGCACGCCTGGGCCGCTCCGCTGTGCCGGCCGTCTTGTCATCGCAGTCAGCAACCCACGAGGGGAGAAATACCGTGAGTTCTATGATCAATCGTCGCATTCGCACCCGGTTCGCAGTCCTGTCGCTGATGGCCGTGACGATGCTGATGGGGTCCGCCTCACCAGCACTCGCCGGCCCTGTCCTTGGCGGCGTCCCCGTCGTCGGTCCCACCGTTGCCAGTCTCGCCGGCGGCATTCCCGTCGTCGGTCCTCTCATCGCCGGCCTCTAGCAAAACCGTCGGCGCGAGCAGCGGCGCAGTCCGGTCACAGCGCTCGGGCTGTTGACGTCGCTTGAACCGCTCAAGCACCGTCTGTGGCATGAGGGGATAGACCACAGGCACTCGCTGGGCGCGCCCATCCCGGGCGCGCCCAGCGCGTTGAGCCGGCTGTCGAAGCCGGCCCCGTCTGCTCGACGCGACTGCGGCAGGAGCGCTCGCGGGGCCAGCCAAAGGGAGATGACGCGCGGCGCGGGTCCTCGCCGAAAAGCTCCATCTCTGTCATAAGGGCCTGGGTGCAATAACGTTGCCATTTGGGGCGATCTCGCCATGACTTCCCCCAACTCCGACT
>JBOGEA010000451.1:0-4189 GCA_050743205.1 Egibacteraceae bacterium
CTGGGAGGCTGCGCGCCGGCGGTCGCCGGCGGTGGGCGACAGGACGACTGGGCCCCTTGCCGTCGTCCTCTCGTCCACGGGAGTAGGTCTTGGCCGGGCCGCCACGGGCGGACCGCGGCCGGGCGTGATGCGAGTCGGTCACCGGCGAACCCCGAGGAAGGCGTCCTCCAGCGCAGCGCGTGCGGCGGGCTGATCTGCCGTGACCAGCAGGTAGCCGGGCTCGTCGGCGGGGATCATGCCCAAGCGCTGGACGGCGATCCGGTGCACCCGATCCGGGGCTTGGAGCGCGGCGACCTCGGCGGTCAACTCCTCGTACCGAATGTCCAGGCCACCGACCTCGTGCTCCAGCCTCTGCGCAGCGAACGCCGACTCAGCCGCGAGGGCGTTCAACGACACCACACCGAACACGCCGAGTGCCCCCACGACCAGCAGCAGCGCAACGTACCGGCGGGCGCCGCGGGCCGGGGCGACGATCCGCAGCTCGGGGCGGGTCCGGCCTGCCGCGGGACGGCGAGCCGGCGGATGGAGGGGCCTGGCGACATGCGCCGGCACAGCCGCGACCATCTAGGACTCCCGACCCGCGATGCGCTCGACCGCCCGCAGTCGAGCAGCCCGCGCACGGGGGTTGCCCGCCACCTCACCCGCGTCGGGCCGCCCGGCCCCGCGGGTGAGGTGGCGGATGAGGGGGACGCGGCCACAGCCGCACACCGGAAGGTCCGGAGGGCAGATGCAGCCAGCGGCCGCGTCGGAGAAGAACCGTTTGGCGATGCGGTCCTCCAGGGAGTGGTAGCTCAAGACGACGATGCGCCCGCCGCGGCCGGGCGTGGTCTGGCCGGCCGCCGCGGGCAGGGGGTCGGGGAGAGGCCCCCCATCGTGGGAGAGCTCCAATGCCTGGGGAAGGGAGGCATCGAAGCGATCCAACTCTGTATTGACGGCGATGCGCAGCGCCTGGAACGTGCGGGTCGCCGGGTGGTGGCCGGGACGCCGGGTCGCGGCGGGCACCGCATCGGCGACAACCTGGGCCAGCGCCGTCGTGGTGTGCAGCGGCCGGGCGCGCACGATCGCGGCCGCGATCCGCCGGGCGAAGCGCTCCTCGCCCAAGCTCTTGATCAGGCGGGCGAGATCGTCCGCGCTCGACTCGTTGACCAGCTGCGCCGCGGTGACCTGAGCCGAGCGGTCCATTCTCATGTCCAGCGGCCCCTCCGCCCGGAATGAGAACCCCCGCTCGGCCCGGTCCAGCTGCAGCGACGACACCCCCAAGTCGTACAGCACTCCCATCAGCGGGCCGACTCGCTCGACCACCGGCGTGACGTGCCGGGCCAACTCGTCATACGGCGCGTGCACCAGCGTCACACGATCCCTGTACGCGGCCAGCCGCCTGCCCGCCAGGGCCAGCGCGTCCTCGTCGCGGTCGAACCCCACCAGGTGCACCGCCGGCCCCGAGACCGCCAGCAGCGCGCCCGCGTGCCCGGCCGCCCCGACCGTGGCGTCGACAAGGACGGCGGGCTCGCTCCCTGAGATCGCGAGCAGGTCGGTGACCCGGTCTACCATGACCGGCGCGTGGACCGCGTGCCCCTCTGCCACGGGCTGCGAATACGTCAGAGGAGCCACAGGCCGACCAAGAACGCTATCGCCATCCCCGCCGCCAGCGCGAACGCGAAGTACACCAGCCCGGGCGCCAGCAGCAGCCGGACCGTCTCGCCCACGCCCGCCCACGCAGCGGCGCGATGGGCGTGCGACGGACGGTACCGAGGCCGACGCCGCGGCATGGTGGTCCAGAGGCCGAGGCGAACGGCCGTCCTGGTCACCCCGCGGGTCGTGCTGTACCGCGCGCTCATTTGCAAGGCTCCTTAAAAAATGCCGAGGTTGAACGCCTGCTCCGTCGCCGCGAACTCGTTCATGCCCTGCTCGCGGTAGGCCTGCCACGCCTCGCTGTTCCACAGCTCGACACGCGAGTCCGCACCGACGACCGTCACGTCCTTCGACATGCCCGCGTACTCCCGCAATCGGGCCGGGATCATGATCCGCCCTTGGCGATCAGGGGTCTCGGGGTGCGCATGCGACGTGATCATCCGGGCGAACATCCGCTCCCGGGCATCGGTCGTGCGCAGGCCCCGCAGCCCCTCGATCACCCGCTGCCAATCGGCGACAGGGTGCACCGTGAGGCAGTGGTCCAGTCCGACCGTCATCACCACCCCCTCCGCCAGCTCTTCCCGGAACGCCGAGGGCAGGATGACGCGCCCCTTGGGATCCAGCGTGTGCTGGAACTCCCCCAGGAACATCGCGCCTCCCTACCCCACAGCACTCCCACTTGATGGCTCACTCACACCACTCTGCTCCACTCCCCCCCACCCTGTCAACCCCACAAGCCCACTCAGACCACACGGACAGGGTCCCATCGCCCCAAACGCCCAGGTCACCTGGCGTGGTGCGACGTGGAGCCCCCCGAAAAGCGGGGCGTGTCGGCTCAGCTCCGGATTCCGGACCCCAGCCGACCCACCCCTGAGGGTTACCTGCGCCCGCCGACGACCGATCGGCAGCAGCAGGCGCAAGAGTCTCCCTTTCAATGGTCGGTCCAGAAAGTTTTACGTTAGCTATATGCGTGAACGGGAATGGATTGAGCGGCGGCACCGTTAGGCAATTTGAGCCCGTTCCAATGGGTAAGGTGAGCCGCACACAAATAAAGTTATCCCACCCTCACGGTTCACCAATGAAGGGAAAGCGCTCTTTAGCAAGAAACGCCCGGGCGTGGATGGAGAACAGGAGCGACAAAAAGCATGTATCGACCTCGGATCTTCATTGGCTCCTCCACGGAAGGCCTGGAGGTCGGGAAGGCGCTCGAAGGCCTGCTTGAGCGAGAGGCTGAGGCGATCCTATGGACGCGCGGGGTGTTTCGAGCTGGTCATGGGGCCCTGGAGGCGCTTGAGAGCATCAAGGACAGCTTGGACGCAGCCGTGCTCATCCTCACACCGGACGACGTCATTGAGTCTCGAAACCTCACGATCATGGGGCCTCGCGATAATGTTGTCTTTGAACTCGGCTTTTTCACGGGCCAGCTGGGACGGAGACGCTGTTTCCTGCTGTACAACCGCGATCTTTCCCTCAAGATTCCCAGCGATCTCGAGGGGGTCACTCCACTGACCTATGGAAGCAGGTCAGACTCGAACTTGCGTGCCGCGCTTGGTCCCGCCTGCACAGAATTGATGAATCGGTGCCGCGAACTCGGCCCATTCGATGGACTACTCCTCGGCCGCAATGGTTCATTTCTGCGTCGCGGGGCCAGGGAACGTCCCATCATTTACTGGGCCGCACGGCATAGGAATACCGCCAAAAATTCGGCAATCAAAGAGTACCTTAACTTCATGCATGGCTGGGACGAACATCATGTCACACCGTCTTTGGACGACATCGTGACACTCGTTGCAGACAAGTCTGTCCACGTATGCGGATCGTTCAGGAACGAAACGGCGATGCAGAAACTGCGAGAAAGCCGGCTCGGCAGTGTTGTTCGAGAGTTGGTACTGCCGAAAGATGTGATCGACTTGCAGGCAGCCCGCCCGAGTGATTATCCCTGGCAAGCGCGCGAAGAGGCGATTAGGATACAGGAAGTCGCGGATATGGCACTTGCAATTCTTCCACGTTACGGCATGGATACATCATGGCAGATCGGTTATGCGGTTGGACGAGGTCAGCAGATCATCGGATGGCTGAGCAACGACTACGGGTTCCGCATAGAGCGGGCCCTGATATGGGATCATTGGATGCATGGTTGGAGGCTCGTCATATTATAACGGAGCTGAAAGCCCTTGCGGCGTTCCTGCTCGGCCAACGCTTGATCGAGCCACGCCACCCAGACGAAGGCCTTCTTGGTCATACCCAAAAATGTGCCGCCTGAGTGATCACGGCGTCGGTCTCGTCATCCACTTTCAACGGCGCGGCCATCGGCAACCTCCATTCGCTGAGCTACTCGGGTACTACGGTACCCTCCTCTAGGTCCGACGGGCGAGATCGCGAAGACAGACACGCCACGGCAGCGCGTGACGCTCGCAAACCCGACCTTCCGGCCCTCCTGTACAACTAATCGGTCCTTGGAGGGGTCGGGAGCGGGAAACCGCTGGTAGAAGGCCAAAATCGGGGCCGGTGAGGGCGGCGGATGACGTGTACGGGCGACCTGCGGCTTTCGCGGGGT
>JBOGEA010000452.1:0-4176 GCA_050743205.1 Egibacteraceae bacterium
GGCCAGGGTGCGGCTGTGGGACGCCCGCACCGGCCAACCCCGCAGCCGACCGCTCCACACCGGCGGGGTAACAGCGGTGGCGTTTGGGGTCGTCGACGGCGACCCGGTCATCGCCACCGGCAGCCGGGAGGGCAGCGTACAGCTATGGGACGCCCGCACCGGCTGGTATCTCGGTCGCCCCCTGCGTGGGCACAAGGGCGGGGTGGTGGCGGTGGCGTGTGGGGTCGTCGACGGCGACCCGGCGATCGTCACTGGCGGCCGGGACCACACGGTGCGGCTGTGGGACGCTCGTACAGACCAGGCTCGCGCTCGACCGCTCACCACCGTCCACACCGGCGAGGTGGTGACGATGGCGTTCGGGGTCACCGACGGCGACCCGGTGATCGCCACCGGCAACGCTGACGGCACGGTCCGGCTGTGGGACGCCCGTACGGGCGGTGCCTGCGGCAACCCGTTGACCGGCCACACCGGCTCGGTATTGGCGGTGGCGTGTGGGGTCATCGATGCCGATCCGGTGATCGTCAGCGGCGGTCGCGACGACACGGTGCGGTTGTGGGATGCCCGGTCTATGTCGCTGCGCTTGGTGATTCCGGCGCTCGTCGAGGTCAATGCGGTCGTGGTCGTGCCCGGTGGCGTGGCGATCGCCGCCGGCTCATCGGTCCTCGTCGTTGACGTCCCCGGCCTCCATCCCCAACCCGCCCCCGCCTGACCGACCGCTGGCTCGTGTCCGTGGGGCTAATGGACGGGATCGCTCCGCGGCGTTACCCAACACGGCCCCGGCTTGACTTCGTAATTGAACGGTTAACATAAGCCGTGGTTATGCTAATCGTCGTTTTGCATAATCAGGAGGCGCTTGCGTTGGCTACTTGGCGCCCTCAGCCGGAGGATCTCCAGCGGGTCTTCGACGAGCAGAACCCCTGGCATCACAGCGGCCATGTGCCCGAGATCCTGGCGCGGCCCGTCGAGCGGCCGTTGGCTCGGCGGCTGTGGGAGCGCGTCCTCAACGACGATCCCCGACGGTTCCAGCTGATCCTGGGCCCGCGCCGAGTCGGGAAGACCACGGTGATGTGCCAGACTCCTCCGCCGTCTTTTGACCGTCGGGGTTGAACCGGGACGGCTGTGGTGGCTCCGCCTGGACCATCCGCTGCTGTTGAGGGAGAGCCTCGGCCATCTCGTGCGTGCGATCCTGGAGATCAGCGGCGCCACGCGCGAGCGCCCCACCTTCGTCCACTTCGAGCGCACCGCCGCGCTGCGTGGCGTCGCCTGGCCCCGTACCTCTTCATGGAGTTCCTGGACCTGGTCGGGCAAGCCGCCGCCGTCGACGTGGGGGCGGCGCTGGCTGACACGATCGACGCCCTCCCCAGACGGCTGCCTGATGGGCGGGCCTCGAGGTCCCCACGGCGCGCGAGGTCACCGACCTGTTCGCTCCGATCAAGGCGAAGGCTCGCAGACGACGCGGCGGGTTCACGATCGCGCTCGATGCGCTCGACGAGGCGTTCCGCAGGCACGGACGGCGGATGATCGACGAGATCGTCATGCCACCGACCCGCAGAGCGAAGTTTTTGATCGGCACCCGGCCCGGCGTCATGGACTGGGCGCCGTTGCCCGACGATCGCGTCGTCAACCTCGACTACGCGCCCACATTGACCCGACCTGCAGGAGCACGCGCGCCAGCGGCTGCTGCGGGTGGAGGCCTCGTCCTACGCGTCTGAGCCGGACCTGGCCCGCAGCGGTGGCCGCAGGGTCGCGAGGTGAGCGGTACCAGTTTCCTTATCGCGCGGGTGACCATGAAGACGTTGGTGAGCAGCCCGGCGCTCGACGTGACGCGACCGGGATGGGAGGCTGCGCCGCCGCGACGATTGGAGACGGCGTTCGCGGCCGACCTGGCGGCCTACGGGCACGCCCGGTCGAGCACTTCCAGCAGCGCTAGGGACGGGTCGCCCCGCCAGTCGTCGCCGCGTGCCGCTCACCTGCCGGCCGCGCGATCGGCCTGGGCAGATGCATGCGGTTCTTTGCGATCGGGCGTCTCTCCTTAAGAATCCTCCCGGCGAATTGCCGGACCACTGCGCTGAGGGGAGGGAGGGGAGGATGGTGGCGCGGCTACGGTTCAAGGTCCATGCCGTGTTGCAGATGGAGCAGCGGGGCCTCAGCGTGGAGGATGTTCGTCAAGGGCTGAAGAACGGCGAGGACATCGAGTCGCGTCCCGATGATTGCCCCTATCCCGCACGTCTGGTCCTGGGGATGTGCAGGCGCGGGATGCTGCATGTCGCGGTACGTGACAACCTTGAGGATCATGAGGCAATCATCGAGACCGCTTACCAGCCGGAGCCTGCGTTGTGGGAACCGGGCTTTCGGACTCGTAGGAAGGATGGTCGATGAAGTGCGTGGTCTGCCGTCACGGTGAGACCCGGCCTGGAACCACGACCGTCGCGTTCCACGAGGGGCGCTCGACCCTGGTGGTCAACGAGGTTCCCGCCGAGGCGTGCGAGAACTGTGGTGAGGCGTACATCGCAGAGGAGGTGACGGCCCGGCTGCTCGACATGGCTAGTGAGGCTCGCCGGACGCAGGCTCAAGTGCTCGTGCGGGACTACGATCCGGTGGCCGTCTGACCGGCCCTCTCGTGCGGGTCCTCGTGAACGTGTGGAGCATCCGCGACGTATGCGCCGCGGATTCTTCACAAGGCTTACGCGGCGGCCGTTGGGGCCGGGTCGAGGGCCAGGAGGTCGGCGATGTCGGCCCCGAAAGTGGAAGGCCATCGCGTCCGAGCAGGCGTCGTGCGCGGTCGTCGCCCAGCGCTCCGTCGAGGGCGCGTCCATCGCTGGATCCCCGGCGATTTCCGGGCCACCGAGCAGCATCTACGTGGCCTGTCATCCGGGCGAGAGCTTGTGGGCTTTCTGAAGCGCGCTGGCTGGCGGAACGTGCCAGGCTACTTCCAACGGGGCTGCGCCCCGGTCCGACGAGGCATGGACGGGTGGGGCCGGTGGCGCGCCGGTTGACGGCAGTTTTGTGGAGCATGCCGGGGTCGATCTCGATCTCAGGGAGGTCAGCGAGTGCTTCGGCCAGCGTCTTGGCGTTGCGGTGGTCGTCACGGAGACGGTCGATGTTCTCAAGCGCCACGATGCCCGCGATCGCGATCCAGCCTGCCTGGCGCATGCCGCCGCCGAGCATCTTGCGCGCCTGCTTGGCCCGCTCGATCATGCCCTCGCCGCCGCACAGGACCGAGCCGACCGGGCAGGACAGCCCTTTGGAGAGGCAGAACGTGACGCTGTCGACGTCACGGGTGATCTCGCGCGCGTCGACGCCGAGCGCCACCGCGGCGTTGAACAGCCGGGCGCCGTCGAGATGGACCCGGAAGCCGTGCTCGTGGGCCAGATCCGCGAGCTGGCCGATCGCATCCGGCTCGATCGGGCGGCCGCCAGCGCGTTGATGGCTGTTCTCAAGCGCCAGCACCCTGGTCTGGCCGTGGTGGATGTCCATGCCCGCGCGGATGGCGCGGCGGACGTCGTCCAAGGCAGGGACGCCAGCGCTGTCGTCGACGGTCCGTGGAAACAGCCCGCCGACGGCCGACAGGCCGCCCATCTCGTAGTTGTAGAGGTCACTGTCTCGCCCGCAGATCGCCTCGTCCCCTGGCCGCGTCTGCGCCAGGAGCGCCGCCAGGTTGCCCTGCGTGCCGCTGGTGACCAGCAGCGCGGCCTGTTTGCCGGTCAGGTCGGCCGCCCGGCGCTGAAGGCGCTCGACGGTGGGGTCCTCGTTGTACACGTCGTCGCCGAGCGGCGCGGACCGCAACGCGTCGTACATCTCGGGGCTGGGCAGCGAGAACGTGTCGCTGCGCAGCTCGCGGATGAAGGCGTTGCGGGCCGGGTCCAAGCTGCGGGCCCGGGACAGCGGCAGCTAGTCGACGTGGTCCCAGTAGGGATCGTCGTAGCGGGGGTAGCGGACGCTGCGGAGGCGGGCCAGCGCGGTGCCCGCCTGAACGCACAGCCGGGCCGACAGCCGAGGGTCGTGCCAGAGCCCGTCGATGGCGATCACCCGCCCCGCTGGCTTGGTGACCCGCGCCCACTCGCGGACCGCTTGAACCGGGTCGGTCAGGCTCCACAGCAGCTGGCGGCTGACCACGGCGTCGAACTCGGCGTCGGCGAACCCGGTGGCTTCGGCGCTGCCCTGGTGGAACGCCAC
>JBOGEA010000453.1:0-4168 GCA_050743205.1 Egibacteraceae bacterium
GGCGACGCCGTGGAGCATCCCGAGTGGGGCGAAGGGGTGGTCCAGCGCATCGACGGCCAAGTGCTCGTCGTCCGTTTCGACACCGTCGGTTACCGCTCGATGCACGCTCCCACCGTCATCGAGCGGGGCCTTCTGCAGCCAGCCTGACCGGGTCGGGCAGAACCCCTGAACGCGGCCGGTCATTTCGCGCGGCGTACGCGGGAGTCCTCAACCCTGATCGCGAGCCCCACCGCCTCAGCGTCTTTCAGGTAGGTGTCCGTGCACGCGATGTGCAGAATCCCGATGAAGGCCTCGCAGTCGCCCAGCTCGGGCGATGGGTCGCGCACAAACAGATGTTCCCGCTTCGGGTCGACCACTTCCCGGCACCGCAGGCAGGGCAGGTCTTCGGGCCAGTAATCGCCAGTAACACGGTGTCGGATAACGGCAAATATCATGAGAAGAGCCCTCTCCGCCTTTACTGTTCACCGATACGCAATAATCAAGATACTCAAGGGGAGAGGATTCAGCATCCGACCAGCGTCTCCCGTACGAGCATGCGCGTGGCGCAAGCAGATCACGCCGTGCGTCAGCCGAGACGCAGCATGGCTGTGGCGAGGCAGCCGGCACCGGCCGTGCCAAGGGTGGCAAGCGCGAGCAGTCTCAGCGCGGGGCGGCAGCGGAAGAGCCTGTGGACGAGCCAGCCGGGCTCTGGGTCCGTCTCACCCGTCGGATCCGTGCGCTTCCCGAATGCCAAGATCGACATGAGAAGGGGGACGACGAAGCCGAGCGCGTAGGCGGCACCGGCCCACCATGGCACCAAACCGAGGCCAGTCACGGCGAGCGCCGCCCACGACAGCGAGGTCACACGGAACGTCGTGAACACCAAGCCGGTGTCCAGTCCCCACACGAAGGCGGCCGTCGTCACCCCCCACCGGTCCAGGTAGCGCTTCGGCGTCTGCCGCCGCCACGACGGTCCCAAGACGCAGGCCGCCCGCGCACGAAGCGCGTCGCGCGCGAGGAGGGCGGCGAGCGCCCCCCCGGCGGCCAGCCACACGGCCGCGCGGGCACGTGCGTCGGCGATCGCCCAATCGCCGATGAGGGAGAGCGCCGCATAGAGCGCGAGGGCGGAGATGCTGAAGCCCAGTGCGAGCATGAGCGCTGGGCGGCAGCCGGCTGAACCGCGAGGCGAATTCCCCTTCACGAGGGGGCGGAGGACTCCGATGAATGAGACGCCTCAGGGGCTGAACAGCTGCGCGAAGCCAGCCATCGCGATGAGCAGGACCAGTACCGCGCTCATCCCTCTATCCATCCCACCGAACAGACGTAGTCGCCGGAACGGCAGTTCGGCCCGGTCGTGCACTCGCCACAGCCGTACGTCGTGCCTCCAGAGGTGCAGTACCAGAGCTGTTTCTGGTAGCCGTCCGGGCATTTGTAATTCGGGCCCTCGTTCTCGCACTTGGTGGAAACCGCAAGATTGCAGCAGCCCGGGCCCGTCACCTCGGCGGCGGCGGGTCTGCCGAGCGTGGTGAGGCCCGCGACGCCGCCGACCACCGCGATACCGAGGCGGCCCATCCAACCGAGAAACCCCCGCCTGCTGGCCGTGTGCTCAACCTGGCGCGCAGAATCGCCGGACTCAGCGGCGTCTGAGCTGTGCTCGAATTGCTGTTGCATCGGTTTCACCTCTTCTTCAAGGACTGATCACTGGCTGCGATGGTTTCAGGGGACGGGCAAGGGGGAGCGCGGCGAGCAGCTGCCGCGATGAGGGCACGGTCTGCGCCCGCCGCATCCGGCCGTTCTCGATGAAGATGGCGCTCGGTGTGATGTCCAACCCGAGCAGGCCAGCGATACGGCCATGCTGGTCGACAAGGGTCCGCGCGCCGTGCAGTTGGAACTCCTCTACGAAGAGGTCCGCGTCATCGCGAAACACCGGCTCGACGACGATCCACAGCGTCTGCGGCACGGCGCCTCGCAGCGCGGCGGCGATGGACCGGCATGTGGCGCAGGCATTCGACAGGAACAGCACCATCGCAGCCTCAGCGTCGTCCAAGGAGGCTGGCAGGCCGACAGCGCTCGCCAACTCGCCACGCAACTTCCCCAGGTCGAGGGGTGAGGGACGATCCACCAGGTCCAAATGCGTGCGGATCTGCTGCACTTGTTTGAACAGCTCGACGAGCGCGCCGAGCAGGATGAACACAATTGCGCCAAGCAGGCACAGCAGAACAAGGACAGCGATGTTCACTGGGATGCATCCCCTTTGGGAGTAGCGGCCGAGGGCGCTGGATACCAACTTTCCGCAAGCGCTATCCGGTCAGCCCGAAGCTGGAGCCACAGCCTTACGGGAATCTGGCGGCAGGCAAGCGCCACCACCAGGGCGGCGAGGCCGAGCAGGCCTTGGCGCGGCTCCCAGTCCGGCGAACGCCACTGCGCCAGAGTGACGAGCAGGAGCCAGCCCGGCAGCAGCGCGACCTGGCGCCTTCCTAAGAGCCCTCGCCCTGTGCTGCCGAAGCAGTTGCATGGGATCCGCTGCCTCATACGCAGCGCCTTGATGCCAGCGCCCGCAAAGGCAATCGCGAGCGCCGCGGCAAGAATCCGCGGCCAGGGCCGCTCCGGCACGACGAAAAGGCCCACTCCGGCGACCAGCTCAGCCGCGATGATTCCAATGGCCACCGGCATGCTCGCTGCCCGCCGGACACCCAGGCGCTCGAGTGTCCGCCGAAGATCTGCTGTCCCAAGCACCTTTGAGAGCGCCGCAGACGTGAACACAATCGCGAGCAGCGCATGCGACAACCCTGCCAAAAACTCGATAGCCCCCAAGCTCATCACCGATTCCGCCTTTGTGACGAGTCAACAAGTCCGGTTCATCCCAGTCTGGGTTTATAAAACGGTATGCCCCCGACGCCCCAATCGAACTCCACTCAGACCACAGGCCTGGACTGAACCCCTCTTGAGGATGCCATAGGTGCTATGTCCACGGAAGAGGGATTTCCACATCCCACTGTGGGTCGGGCAGTCCAGCCTGCATGCGGTCACCGCGCGGCGCCTGCTGGCTGCCCGTATTGCGGGCTACAGTGACTAGACCAATATGGTTAGCCCTTAATCCAGAAGGGAGCAGGAATGAGGATCGGCAATCCTGCGGTGCTTGGCTTTTCGACAGCTCTCGCACTGAGCGGGCTGTTGTATGGGGCACAGGCGACACGCGCGGAGGAGGCCGGCAGCTCTGAAGTCCAGGTCGGGATCCAGCCGGACCCGGTGATCGCCGTGCCAGCGACGCACCGCGACCCCGTGGCGTCGGTCGCCGAGGTCAACCTGGACGGGCTGCTCGAGACGCTCGGACTCGCCGAGGAGGACGAGCCCAAAGACGCACCCGTGGAGTCCGTTGCGCCGCCGGACAAGCCCGCGGACCGCTCCTTCGGCGGCGAGTTCACCGGCCCCGACGGCACGCGCGTCGAAGGCAGGTTCGGTGAGTTCGCTGCCCAGTCCGATGCGCCCAAGGCCGCCCATCCCGACGACGACGAACCGCTCCTGTCCCTGTTCAACGTCGAGGTGCCGTTCTTCCCCTTCGGCGACGACGCGCTCTTCAGCCTCATCGAGGTGGACACGGCGCAGCCCCTGCCACAGCCGTGAACGCCTGGGGCCAAATGAAGTCAGCATTCTCACGACGGTGATCGCCGAACGGCTCGCGCGGCGCTGGCAGAGCTGGAAGCGCCGCGCACGGGAAACGCCCGCCTGCGTGGCCTGCTCGGACTGGATGACCACCCGGCGCCGCTGCGGTCCCGGTGCTGGAGTCCGCGCTGTTCGCGAGGAGTCAGCGCGGCCGGCTGTCTGAGACGCCGACGCGTCGCGCCAGGCCAAGCTGGCCCTATTCCGTTCGTTGTTCGCCGGCGGGACGACGTGTACGCCCTGCGCTGGGGCAGCACCAGGACGGGCAAGGCGGGGTGGTAGCCGGCTGCTGGCCTGCGGCCAGTCGAGGCCGGCACACGTCTGCGTGCCTGAGTTCGCGAACGAACTCAGGCAACTCGCCGATCACTCCGACGACCTCGGCAGGATGAGGCGCTGGACTTGGCCCGGGAGGCGCTCATCCTCTGGCGCGCCCTCAGCAGGGCCCGCCCCGAGGCGCACCTATCGGATCTCGCCGGCCTCGCCGGGCTGCTCTCGGCGACGGCCCGGCACTCGGCGACACTCGCATCCC
>JBOGEA010000454.1:0-4168 GCA_050743205.1 Egibacteraceae bacterium
CTGAGTTGTGTGCTGGATCCGCGCAATATATTGCGCGGATCCAGCACACAACTCAGCGGTGGCAGGCG
Source organism: Egibacteraceae bacterium (assembly GCA_050743205.1). Taxonomy (GTDB): domain Bacteria; phylum Actinomycetota; class Nitriliruptoria; order Euzebyales; family Egibacteraceae; genus JBOGED01. Next base: position 69 of record JBOGEA010000454.1, read on the forward strand.
GTGGCGAGGGCGCGGACGAGGGTGGTGATGGCGGGGGGGCCGCCGGTGGCGGCGGCGCGGACGGCGGCGGAGCCGACGATGACACCGTCGGCGAAGGCGGTGACTTCGGCGGCGTGGGCGGGGGTGGTGACGCCGATGCCGACGCAGACCGGCTTGTCGGTGACGGCGCGGAGGCGCCGGACCAGCGGTGAGGCGGCGGCGGACAGGGAGTGGCGCTCGCCGGTCACGCCGAGCAGCGAGGTCGCGTAGACGAAACCGGTGCTCGCGTCGGCGACCGCCTTCAGCCGCTCATCGGTCGAGGTCGGCGCGGCCAGGAAGACCGTCTCCAGCCCCGCGCCCGCCGTGATCGCGGTCCAGGACCTGCCCTCCTCCGGTGGCAGGTCCGGCAGGATCGCCCCCGTCAGGCCGGCGGTCGCCGCGGCGGCCGCAAAGGCGGCGAGCTGGTCGGGCCCCCGGTGATGCCAGGCGAGGTTGTAGTAGGTCATCACCAGCGTCGGCACGTCGACCCGCCCGGTCAGCGCCGCGCACATCGCCAGGTCGTCGGCGGGCGTGTAGCCGCAGTCGAGCGCGACTTGGTTGGCCGCCTGGATCGTCGGCCCGTCCATCACCGGGTCGGAGTAGGGGAAGCCGACCTCCAGCAGGTCCGCGCCCGCCTCGGCGGCGGCCTCCAGACAGGCCTGGGAGGTCGCCATGTCGGGGTAGCCGGCCGGCAGGTAGATCAGCAGCGCGGCACGCCCCTCGCTGTTCGCGACCCGGATCGCCGCCTCGACCCGCCCGGTCATGTAGATCCCCGCCCGCCCGCGGCGGCTCCGCCACCGCCCTCACCGCGATCCCCACCCGTCGGCGCCCTGACCCGCGCGGACTCCAGCACCCGCGTCACCTCGTCGACGTCCTTGTCGCCCCGGCCCGAGAGGTTGAGGACGACCAGGCCGTCTGGGCCCAGCTCCCGCGCAAGCCGCACGGCGGTCATCACGGCGTGGGACGGCTCAAGCGCCGGAATGATCCCCTCCAGCTCGCAGAGCAGCCGGAACCCCTCCAGCGCCTCGGTGTCGGTGGCAGCCCGGTACTCGGCGCGCCCGGTCTCGGCCAGCCACGCGTGCTCCGGCCCGACGCCCGGATAATCCAACCCCGCCGACACCGAATGGGTGGGCCGCACCTGGCCGAACTCGTCCTGCAGCACGAACGAGCGGGCGCCGTGCAGCACGCCCTCCGACCCCCCCGACAGCGTGGCCGCGTGCCGCGGCGTGTCCAGGCCCTCGCCACCGGCCTCCACCCCGACCAGCCGGACAGCCGGATCATCGATGAACGGGTGGAACAGACCCATGGCGTTGGACCCGCCGCCGACGCAGGCGACGGCCACGTCGGGCAGCCGCCCCTCCCGCTCCAGCAGCTGAGCGCTGACCTCCTGGCCGATCACCTTCACGAACTCGCGGACGACCAGCGGGAACGGATGCGGCCCGACCACCGACCCCATGAGGTAGTGCGTCGACTCCACGTTGGTGACCCAGTCGCGCAGCGCCTCGTTGATCGCGTCCTTCAGCGTGCGCGTGCCGCTGCGGACCGACACGACCTCGGCGCCCATCAGCTGCATCCGCACCACGTTGAGCCGCTGCCGGCGGCAGTCCTCCTCGCCCATGTAGACGACGCAGTCGAGCCCCAGCAGCGCGGCGATCGTCGCGGTGGCCACGCCGTGCTGGCCGGCGCCGGTCTCGGCGATCACGCGCCGCTTGCCCATCCGCTCGGTCAGCAGCCCCTGCCCGAGCACGTTGCACAGCTTGTGGCTGCCGGTGTGCGCGAGGTCCTCGCGCTTGAGGTAGATGCGCGCGCCGCCCGCATGGGCCGTGAGGCGCTCGGCGAGGTAGAGCGGGGTGGGCCGGCCGCCGTAGTGACGGCGCAGCTCGGCGTGACGCCGATGGAACGCCTCGTCGGCCATGGCCTCGGCGAACGCCGCCTCCAGCTCGTCGAGCGCGCAGATCAGCGCCTCCGGCACGAACCGGCCGCCGAACCGGCCGTAATGGCCCACCCGGACATCGGTCACCGCGGTCATTGCCTGACCTCCTGTCTGACGCCCGCCTGCACCAGCGCCATCACGGCCGCGGCCGGATCCTCAGCCGTAGCGACATGCTCACCGACCAGGACGGCATCGGCGCCCAAGGCCGCGAGGCGGCGGACGTCATCCGGTCCCCGCACGCCGCTCTCCGCCACGGCCAGCGCGCCCGCGGGCAGCGCGTCCCGGACGCTGGCGAACCGATCGGGATCGACCTGCAACGTCGTCAGGTCCCGCGCGTTCACGCCGATCACCAGCGTCCGGCCGGTGGCGGCCCGCGTGTGCGCGGCGGCGGCGCGCGCGGTTTCGGCCCGGTCGTGGACCTCGATGAGCGCGTCCAACCCGGCGCTGGCGGCCACGCGGAGCAGATGCGCAAGGTCGGGCTGCCCCAGCGCCGCGACGATGAGCAGGACCGCCGCCGCGCCGGCCGCGCGAGCCTCCCACACCTGGTAGGGGTCGACGATGAAGTCCTTGCGCAGCACCGGCAGTCCGGCGGCCGCGACCGCGGCGAGGTCATCCAGGCTGCCAGCGAAATGGGCCGGCTCGGTCAGCACGCTCACCGCCACCGCCCCACCCCGCGCGTACCGGCGCGCGAGCCGGGCAGGGTCGGGGATCGCGGCGAGCCGGCCGCGCGAGGGGCTCGCCCGCTTGACCTCGGCGATCACCGCGAGTTCGTCACCAGACAGCGCCGAGGCGAATCCGGGCGCGGCCGGACGCTCCAGCGCCCGGGCGCGCAGCGCCTCGAGCGGCTCGTGGCGGGCCGCCTCGGCGACCCTGACGCGCGCCTCGGCGCAGACCTCGGACAAAAACCCGGCCATAGAACGGCACATCCTAACGGAGCGGGGCGACCACGTCGCCGCTCAGCACCTGCTGCGGTCCGAGGACGTCGAGGAGCACGCCCTCGCGCAGGCCCCAGTCGCACAGCTCCAACTGCTCAAGCGCGAAGACCTCCATGGTCGCGAGCAGGACGATCCCACCAGCCGGCAACAGATCCGCGCGTCCCAGCCGGAGGCCGGGCAGGTCCATTCGCTCCAAGGTCGGCACCGAGACCAGCCGGGCGTAACCGCGCTCGAGCTGGTCTCGCGTCACGACCAGGCCGCGGATCTTCGCCGGCGCCCGCCCACCGGCCAGCGCGAGGCCGGTGCGGCCGAGGTCGCGGATCGTGCCCGCCGTTCCCATGGCCCGGGACCCCTTCGCGTCGGCGAGCCGCTCCGCCACGGGTCGGAGGATCGCCAGGATCTCCAAGTACAGCTCGACGCGCTCCGCCAGTCGCGGCGGGTCGCCCGTTAGGCGGTCGGCCAGCTTGGCCCCGCCGATCGGCAGCGACGCGACCTGCACCTCGCCCTCACGCCCGCCGTAGCCGATCTCGAAGCTGCCGCCGCCGAGGTCCAGCCCGAGGATCTTCTCGCCGGGGTCGAGCGCGAGCACACCGGCCATGCCGCGCAGGGACAGGGCGCCCTCCTGCTCCCCTGCCAGGACGTGGATCTGGAGACCGTGCTCGTCCTGGATCCGCCGCCGCAGCTTCTGCGAATCGCTCGCGGAGCGCAGGGCGTCAGTCGCCACGGTGACGATATGGGTAGCGCCCGCCTGCTTGGCGTGGAGCAGCAGCTCGGCGATCGCGCCGAGCGCCCGCTCGCGCGCCTCCTTGCCGAGCTGGCCGGTGCGGGCCACCAGCCCGCCCAGGCGCAGGGTGACTTTTTCAGTGGTCACACGACGGATCCGCCCGCCCGGCAGCTCATCGGCGACGAGAAGGTGGAACGAGTTCGACCCGAGATCAAGCGCGGCCAGCCTCACGAAGCGAGTCCTCCTGCGCGGCGAGATCCCCACTCGCGGCCCGCCACACCCCCCACCGTACAGCGCGAACCTGGACCCACGGCCGACAGCCGCGACCGCGTCTCCGGCTCCGGGCATCCGGTACGGCACCAGCAGCTCCGGAGCGCAAAAAGAAGGGTTGCCTGATCTGGCTGAACGGATGGAGCGGCAGACCTCTCAGAGCGTGTTTGAGAATTGTCGTGAGGGGTCGCGCCTCGTCGGGTTCCGCTCTTCCGTCAAG
>JBOGEA010000455.1:0-4125 GCA_050743205.1 Egibacteraceae bacterium
GCCTCACGAAAGGAGCCGATCAGACAACCAGACCGCAACACCAGAAACTACGTAAAGTGATCTGACGAGGTTCGGGTGGGGCCAAATCAAGCCATCACAGTGGGGCCAAATGGAGCCAGCATTCTCACCGCCGGTTTGCGCAAAGCCCACCTCGACCGGATGAAAGAGCTGTTCGCCGAGGCCCTGGCCCTGTGCCACGCCGAGGGGCGCGTGCGACGCCGACGTCGTGGCCATCGACGCCCGTCTTGATGGCCGCCTACGCGTCGCCGCGGGCCAACCGCACCGCCGAAAAGATCGCCTAGCTGGCCGCGGCGCTGGCCGCCAACAGCCTCCATCCGAAGGAAAACCGCGGCCAGCCACATCGCCGAGCCGCCTGAGGTCTAGGTTCGGCGAACCACGCGCGGCCTCGGCAGGAAATAGCGTATAAAACCGATAAAAGGTAGTGAACCCACCCTGTCTGCCAGGACATTCATCCCTCTCTTGGTCAGGAGGTCTGGACTCGGGATGCGCGCACGGCCAGCCCACCGTCCTTGAGGACCACCGCGAACACAGCGCCACCAAGCGGCATGACGATCTGCGTATAACGGAAATACAGGCGGAGCAGATGGTTCCACGCCATCGCCCATTAACCTGTGAATGCCCTTGCATCGCCGCTTCCGTCATGCCATAATCAAACACACGTACGAGAAAGCGGTGTTGGGAGAGGGCCAGGCGGCGCGGGGCGCCGTCGACGCGCTCGCGCCGCCGCTCGACACCCTCGCCGCCGTCGCTTGGGACACCCTCGACGGCGACACGCTGAGCCGCTGCGTGGTCGACCTGTCACGCCACCGCGACCGGCTCGACGGGCTGTGCACCCTCGCCATCGCCGCCCACGACCGGATGCAGGCGTGGAAGGCCGACGGCTGCCGGTCGGAGAAACAGTGGCTCGCGACCCGCTGCCGCACCAGCATCGGCGAGGCGGCGGGGCGGGCCGAGACCGCGCGCCGGCTGGCCCAACTGCCCGCCACCGCCCAAGCGCTGGCCGACGGCACGATCACCCCCGCGCACGCAAAGGTGGCCGCCAAAGCGATGCGCGACCTGCCCGACGAGGCGGTGGAGGGGTTGGACCGGCTGGTCGCCGAGCAGGGCGCCCAGACCGACGCCGGGCAGCTGCGGGAAAGGTCCACTACGCCCACCGCGTGGCGCCCGACAGCCTGCAATCACGGCAGGGGCGGGCGTGGGCCACCCGCCGGCTCAACGTCACCCCCGGCTGATGACGGCGCGCTGCTGGAGGCCAAACTCGACAAGGTCGGCGCTGAGACCGTGCTGACCACGCTCGCGCCACTGGCCGCCCCCCACGGTGAGGACGATGAGCGCACCGCCGAACAGCGGCGCGCGGACGCGCTGGTCGAGCTGGCACGGCGCAGCCTCAACCACGGCGGCCTGCCCGAGGCCGGCGGCGTCCGCCCCCACATGACCGTGATCGTCGACCTGCCCACCCTGCTGGGCCAGCCAGGGACGGCGGCGGCCAGGCTGGACCGGCTGGGCGCGATCAGCGGCGAGACCGCCAGACGGCTGGCCTGCGACGCCGCTGTCTCCCGGGTGATCGTCAACGGGCCCTCCCAGATCCTCGACGCCGGCCGCGCGACCCGCGCCGTCACCCCAGCGCAGCGGCGCGCCCTGGTGGTCCGCGACAAAGGCTGCGTGGGCTGTCAAGCGCCAGCGATCAGCCACCCACAGAAACATGACAAAAGCCTTTTCCTGTCGGACCCACGGGGCGCCCAACCGGGCGATGGACCCGGTTATGACGCAGCTATTCCTCGCTGCCTGCGGATTCGCAGTCGCCCACGGCGCGCTTGACGCGCGCGTCTACACAGTCGAAGACCTCCGTGCTGCGCTCCTGCCATATGTTCCCGCAGCGTGGGCGGCGCTGCTGGACGAGGAGGGACTGCTGACCCAGTGGTGTGCCCTCAACCGTATCGACCCAAGCGTCTACCTGCGGCGCATTGGGTTTCTGGCCCGTCCCGACCACAGGCCCGAAGCGGAGCCGGCCATGCCCGGACCGCCTCCTACCAGATCGAGGAGCGGCAGGTGCTCATCGACATGAGCAGGATCGCGTGGATCACCGGACGGGCTGCGGCGGGCAAGTCCAGGGTGATCGCTGAGTGTGTGGTCCGGCTGCAGGCTCAGGGCCACCAGCCAATGGTGCTGTCGGACGAGGAACTGCTGTTCCAGCTCAAACGGCACACTGGCGATCTCGGTCTCCCTCGGCGTCCAGCACGGCGTGCCCCTGAGCGACTACACCAGCCGCCTGACCGGCACCCGCTTCGAGCCGGCTGGGTTCACCGGCGACCTGCGGCTGCCCCAGGCCACGTCCGTGGTGGACTGCATCTTCGGCCGCCTCGCCCTCGCCTGAGAGCCGGGCCGCTTCGGTCGCGGCAGGTGAACCGCATGTCGGTTCGACCGGAACGGTGACGGAGCAGCATCCTCGCCCGTCAGGCGCGGAGGGCGGTCCAGAAGACCGTGGTGCGGTAGGGCATCACGAGGCCGTCAGGGTCGGCGTGGCGGGTGAGCAGGGCGGTCACCTCGTCCAGGAAGGCCGCGCGCTCAGGCGGCGCCAGGCAGGCGATGAAGCTGACCGACGCGACGCGGTCGCGGTGGGTGGCGGCCGTCCCAGCGTGGTCGTGTCGAAATGCGCGCTCCGTCAGGGGTCCGAAGCGCGGGCTGGCCGCCAAGGCCGGGCGCCAGGCCAAGTCCCGGTGACGCGGCGCGTCGCCGGCATGCCGGTCGAGCAGCGCGCTCAGGCGGGCCACCCAGGGCTCCGACTCGTCGCGGCTGTTCCAGACCAGCCCCAGCCGGCCGCCCGGCCGCAGCACCCGCGCGATCTCGGCGAGCGCGGCGGGGGCGTCGAACCAGTGGAACGCCTGGCCGACCACCACCGCGTCGAGCGCGCCGTCGGGCAGCGGGATGGCCTCGGCGACGCCGTCGAGGATGCGCAGGCCGGGCATCACGCCGGCGAGCACCCGACGCATCCCGGCGACGGGCTCGACCGCGACCAGCCGCGCCCCGGCGGGGGCGAGCAGCCGGGTGAGCTTGCCGGTGCCGGCGGCCAGGTCGAGGACGTCGCGTCCGGGGCCGATCCCCAGCTCGGCGATGAGCAGGTCGACGGCGGCCTGGGGATAGGACGGGCGGCCCCGCTCGTAGACCTCCCCCGCGACGTCGAAGCCCCGCGCGGCGAAATGGTGGACGGCGCCGGGCCGCTCGGTCACGCTCAGCGGCCCGTCCATTCCGGGGCGCGCTTGCCGAGGAACGCGCAGATGCCCTCCTGCGCGTCGGCGGCGAGCGCGTTCGCGGCCATCACCATCTTTGTGTGGTCATAGGCGCGGTGCTCGTCCAGCTCGATCTGCGAGTAGAACGCCTGCTTGCCGATCCCGACGGTCAGGGGGCTCGACGCGACGATCGCGTCCACGAGTTCCCTGACCGCGGCGTCCAACTGCCCGGCCGGCACGGCGCGGTTGATCAGGCCCCAGTCAGCGGCCGTGGCCGCGTCGATCATCTGGCCGGTCAGCAGCATCTCCATCGCCCGCTTGCGGCCGACGGCGCGTGAGATCGGCACCATCGGCGTGGAGCAGAAGAGCCCGATCTTCACGCCCGGCGTGGCGAAGCGCGCGCCCGCCTCGGCCACCGCGAGGTCGCAGGCGGCGACGAGCTGGCAGCCGGCCGCGGTCGCGACGCCGTGGACCTTGGCGATGACCGGCTGGGGAATGCGCTGGACGGTCTGCATCATCTGGGCGCAGACGTCGAACAGCTCGGTGTAGAAGCCCAGGTCGCGCCCGACCATCTCGCGCAGGTCGTGCCCTGCCGAGAACACCGGCCCGGCACCGTCGATCACCGCGACACGAACCTCCGGTGACGCCTGGAGCGCCTGAAGCGCGGCGATGACCTCCCGCATCAGCGCGAGGCTCAGCGCGTTGCGCCGCTCAGGCCGGTTCAGCGTGATGCGGGCGGTCCCGCCCTCCACCTTCACAAGCAGGTGCTGGTAGTCCATCTCCCCTGCAACGCGGGGTGGGTCGGCTGGATTCCGCCCGACGCCCTAAGAGCGTGTTTGAGAATTGTCGTGAAGGGTCGCGCCTCGTCGGGTTCCGC
>JBOGEA010000456.1:0-4121 GCA_050743205.1 Egibacteraceae bacterium
AAACCGCGCTGCCGCGCGCGCATTAGCGGTTGCGGTCCGTTCCTGGGTTGTGGTTCGCGCGCCACTTGGCGGCACAGGGGGCGAATGACAAACGGCCCCCGGTGGCGGGTCGGGTTCCCCATCCTCCCTTCCCCTTGGAGGACGGGCCCGGTGCCAGCGGGGGCCGCTCGTGGGACGGATGATGGACCAGCGGATGCCGGCTCGTCAATCGAGTTATCCACAGGTCTGTCCACATGCTGTGGATATCATTGAGCGTCAACTGCGGAAACGCGTCCGACCCTGTGTAGAGCCGATGTGGACAACAGGTGAACAATCGCTGTCCACATCGCTGTGACCTGGGTGAATAGCCGGATTTGCTCACTGGTGAGAATTTTTTTCTCCGGCTTGTCGATCTGTGCGGCCTGCGAACAGCCGCACAGGCCCTTAGCTGTCCTCGTCGAAGCCCCCCAGATCCGCTTCGATGCCCCGCTCGATCTCCCTGGCGGCCAGGCGCACCAGCCATGCGCTCGGGTCGGCCAGCTCGCGCTCTGTGGGAAGGCACGTAGGGCTTTCCCAGACGCGGTCGAGGCCCTCTTGTCCACGTGCGGTGACGACAGCCTCACAGAACGTCTGTCCAAGACGGAAATCAGCGGGTTTGAGGTCGAGGCCGATGAGCTGAGCGAGGAAGCGCTCGCCCGGCCCGCTCGTTGCCCTGCGGCGCCGTGTCGCTTCTTCGATGCGTGGGAGGCCGGTGAGGCGTTGCGCCGCCGCGGCCCGGATGACGACCTCGCTGTAGGCCTCGACGAACGCGACCAGCGCCTGCAGCCGGGACAGCGTGGCTTTCTGGGCCGAGGTGGGCTCCATCGCGGACATCTCCGGCTGTGACAGCGCCTCTTGCAGGGAGGAGGGGTCGGACAGCATGGTCGGGTCGAGCCCCATCCCACCGAGCTGATCGAGCAGCGTCGCGGGGTTGAAGTCCGCCTGCGAGGCGAAGGTGCCGATGAGTTCGGCGACGTGGCCACGCAGCCATCCGACGCCGGCGAATATCCGTCGGTGCACCGCCTCGCGGAGCGCGACCCAGTAGCGGAACTCCGTCTCGTCGAACCCGTAGTCCTTGGCGAAGCGTTGTGCCGCGTCGCCGACCGTTCCCACCGCGTGCGGATCGATCGTGGGCAGGCCGAGGTCGTACGTGCACAGCAGCTGATCCGCCAGGTGTCCCGCGACCGTGCCGATCTGGACGCCGTACATCATCGCCCCCATCGACCGCATCGCGTCGCCCAGCGGACCTGCGATCGGCCCCGCCATGCCACCCAGCTCGGTCGGCAGACCCCTGCGCAGCGCGGCATGCATGCCGTCGGCCACCGGCTCGACGTAGACACCGAGCCCTGACGAGGAGGTCGCAAGCCGCACCCACTCAGCGCGGGTATAGGCCCGCACCGGCCCTTCCACCGCCGCCAGCGCCGTGACCGGATCCAACCACAGCTCCGCGACGTGGACAGCCTGCTCCAGCGCCGCGGTGGCGCGCTCGCCGCTGACCGCATCCGGCCTGCTGGAGGCCAGCGCCGTCGCGGTCTGGGATGCCAGATCCCAGTTGACCGGACCCCCGCGCCAGGACATCAGCTTCGCGAGCTCGCGGAACAGCGGGACGTTCTCGAACAGCCGCGGATCGAAGCCACCGAATGGGGAATTGGGATCGGACATGCGGCCATGCTAGATGCCTTGGAGGGGCGAGACCTGTTGCGCGTGAGTCAAGTCTGGCGGGTCGGGTTGCGTACGTCGCGGGTCACGTCCTCTGGGTGGGTGGGTCGCTGGATACCCGACGTATACGTCGCGTATCCAGCACACAACCGCGGTCATCTCCGCGCGCGATCGTCCCTCCCGCCCATGGCCCGTCGGGCCGGGGCGAAGCCCCGCTAGTTCTACGCGTCGCGGGTCAACCGGGCCTCGCCAAAATGGGCGGTCGCGCATGCGCGGGCTCTCGCCCTTTTCCGGTGAGCGCCGGGTACAGTGCCCTCCATCGTTTGGGAGGCAGCAGATGGCCGTCGTCGCGGTGATTGGCAGCAGCACACTGATCGGTGTGGCCGTGCTCACGCGCCTCCAAGAGGATGCGGCTGTCGACACGATCCTCGGCATCGACCTTGCCGAGCCTGACGTTGTAGTTGGCAAGCTGCGGTTTCGTGTCGCGGACGTCCGCGAGCGGCTGTTGCCCGAGGTGCTCGACGGCGCGGACGTCGTCGTCCACTGCGGGCTGGAGCCTGAGCCGGATCGTGACGAGGGCAGCGCCTTTGCCCGCACTGTCCACGGCACCCGCAACCTGCTCGTCGCCGCCGCGAAGATCGGGGTGGGAAAGCTCGTCGTCGTGTCCAGCGCCGTCGTCTACGGGGCCCATCCCGACAACCCGCTTCCGCTCGACGAGCGGGCGGCCCTGCGGGCTGACCCGGACTTCGCGGGCTCCTACCACCTCAAGCTCGCCGAGCAGCTCGTCGAGGAGTGGGCCGACGGTCATCCTGGGGTGACCGTCACCCTGCTGCGCCCGGCGGTGACGTTGGGACATGGGAGTTCAGGTGGCGGCTTCCTGCGCCGGCACCTGGAGTCGCCGCGCCTCCCGCGGATCGGCGGGCAGTCCGCTCCACTCCAGTTCGTCCACGCGGACGATGTCGCCTCGGCGGTCCAGCTCGCCGTGTCCGCGGATCTGCCCGGCGCGTTCAACGTCGCGGCCCAGGGATGGCTGCCGGCGACCGAGGTCTCGGCGCTGCTCGGGCGCCGGTCCATGGCTGTGCCCGAGGCCACCGCGTTCGGCGCGGTGCGGTGGCTGTGGCAGCGCGGTCTGTGGCACCTGCCGCCCGGCGCCTTGCCGTATCTGATGTATCCCTGGGTGGTGAGCTCCGAGCGTCTCCAAGCCTGCGGCTGGGCTCCGACGTGGTCGAACCGTGAGCTGCTCCGCGAGTTCGCCCGCCAGCACCACGACGAGGTCTCGCTGGGCCCTATCCGGATGCGCCGCCAGGATCTGCACGCACCCGTTCTCGCTCTCGCCGGGGTGCTGCTGGGCCTGATGGCGGCGAAGCTGCAACGCGCCCACCGGGCGCGTGGTGAGGAGCTGACGTCATGAGCACGGCACAGAGACCCCCCGCTCGCACCTCGACAGCCGCCGCGCTCTCGCTGGCCCTCGGGCTGCTGGCGCTTGCGCTGAGCTGGCTGCCCGTCGTGGGGATCTTCGCCTTCCCGCTGGGTTTCCTGGCAGTCGCCGCCGCGCTGTGGGGGCTCCGTGCCGTCCGGCGGTTCAAGATGGCCGGGCGTGGGCTGTTGATCGCCGGCCTCGTCACCGGCGTCCTCAGCCTGCTTTTCGCCCTCAACTACCTGCGCATTTTTGTGGGGAGCCTCCGCGATCCAGAACTCGTTGAGCGGGTGGAGCAGTTCCTGAATCGGGACTCGGGCTAGCCCCAATACTGCTGACTTTGGGAAGGTTTGTCCGGTAAGGTGGGTTCGGGAGGTGCCGGATGCCACGTGCTGGGCAGGTCAAGCCACCGACTCATGAACGGGGAGTCGGACCGGATCGCGATCGGGACGCTGACACGCGCGTTCCCTGCGGAGTCAGTCGACGAGGTGATCGCCACCACCGGGCGGGGTGAGCAGCGTCACCGGCCGCCCCCAGCCCGGGTGACGCTGTAGTTCGTGTTGGCGATGTGTCTGTTCTTCGGCCAGGGCTACGGGGAGGTCATGCGCCTGCTGGCCGGCGGCCTGGGATGGACGCAACGCTGGGCCAAGGCGTGGGAGGTCCCCTCGACGGGGGCGATCTCCCGCGCGCCCCTCATCAGGACAGTTCTCCAACCGGGCACCACGCTGCGGTAACGCCAGCGGGCTGGCTGGCTAGCGCCAATGCTGGTGACTTTAGGGGTTTGCGCTGCTCAGAGTCTGTTGCAGAATCAATGGGAGTGGCTCTCCAGGAATGGCTGAGTGCCGCAGGCCGTGGGCGCCTTTTGGGCCAGCCGCACTGCAGGTTTCCTCCGTATTCGGAGGAAACCTGCAGGTCAGGCGGGCGTTGTCGGGCTTGAGGCGCAGGTTTCCTCCGTATTCGGAGGAACCTGCATCTTTGGCTCGAGCGCCCCGACTGGAGGGCCCGTGAGATTTTGCAACAGACTCCT
>JBOGEA010000457.1:0-4120 GCA_050743205.1 Egibacteraceae bacterium
TCGGGTTCGACCAGGGCGTGCTCGTGTCGCCGGTCACCCACGCGATGGCCGACAGGGGCGGTGTGCTCCACGAGTTCTTCCACGACGCCCGGCACCTGCTGGGCATCCCCTGCCACTAGGCGCTTGGCCTTGGAGGGGCGAGACCTGTTGCGCGTGAGTCAAGTCTGGCGGGTCGGGTTGCGCACGTCGCCCGCCACACCCAGCGGAGCCCGGCCTGACGGCATGGCCCGTCCAACCGCGGTCTACTCCGCGCGCGACCGTCCTTACCGCCCACGACTCGTCGGGCTGGGGCGCAGCCCCGCTAGGGGACTTCGGGTCCGCGAATCCGTTGCGCGTGAGTCAAGCTTCCGGATCGGGTTGCACGCGTCGCGGGTCACGTCGGGCTGGCTTTTGTGGAGCATCGGCGACATATACGTCGCGGGTGCTCCACAAAACCTCCGTCAACTGGCGCGCCACCGTCTCTCCCGTCCACGACTCGTCGGGCTGGGGCGCAGCCCCGCTAGATCGTGACTGGCGCGCTCAAGCGTGGCCTGCTGGCGGGGCTGTTGGCTGGGCTGCTGGCGGGGCTGGTGGCCTCGTGGGTGGGTGAGCCGCCGGTCGAGGCCGCGATCCGCATCGAGGAGGCCAGCGCGCAGCCTGACCCCGGTGGGCCGCCGGAGTTCGAGGTGTCCAGGGGCGCGCAGCGGGTCGGGCTGGTGGTGGGGACAGGCCTGGTGGGACTGGCGGTGGGGGCGCTGTTCGGGGTCGCGTCGGTGTGGGCGGTCGGCCGGGTCGAGGGCACAGTGTGGCAGCGCAGCCTCAAGCTGGGCTTGGTCGCGGTGGGCGCCCTGATGCTGCTGCCCGCGCTGAAGTATCCGCCGAACCCACCGACCGTGGGTGATCCCGCAACCATCGGCCGCCGCACGATGCTGTATTTAGGTCTTGGGGTGATCGGGCTGCTGCTGGCCGTCGTGGCGTGGGCCGCGGGCCGCCAGTTGGCAGGCTCGCGTTTTTCGGCGTCGGCGCGGCAGGCGTTGGTCGGGGTTGGGGTGGTGGCGGCAGCCGTAGTGGTGCTGGTCGTGCTGCCTGCCCCGGCTGGCTCGGGTGACATCCCCGCGGACCTGCTGTGGTCGTTCCGGCTGGGGTCGATGGCGACCCAGGCGACCCTGTATGGCGGCACGGCGCTCGTGTTCGGGCTGCTGAGCGCCCGCGGGTCGTGAACCGCCTGCTGCTGGTGCGCCACGCCCCGACGGCGTCGACCCGGCGGGCGCGGTTCCCGATGACCTGTGGCGCGCGCGTCGTCGACGGCTGCGAGTCGCTCGACCGGGCCGGGGCTGAGCAGGCCGCCGCGCTCGAACCGGTCCTGCCCCGCCCCGATCACTGTTGGGCGTCATTCGCTGTGCGGACGTTGGAGACCGCCCGGCTGGCCGGGTGCGAGCCTGAGCCGCACGCCGACCTCGCCGAGTGCGACTTCGGACGCTGGGCGGGTCTGCTGCCAGCGGAGGTCGAGGACGCGGACGCACTCGCGGCCTGGTACGCCGATCCCGACAGCGCGCCGCACGGCGGCGAGCGTTTCGCCGATGTGCGCGCCCGGGCGGCGAAGGTCCTGCTGCGCGCCCGTGAGGCCGGCGGCACCGTGGTCGCGTTCACGCACGGCGGGCTGGTCAGGGCCACGCTGGTCGAGGCGTTGGGGCTGGGATCGGACGCGCGGTGGCGGCTGGAGGCCGCCCCCGCCTCCGTCGCTGAGCTGCACCCCGCCGGCGAGGGCTGGCGCATCGTGCGGGTGAACTGGACGCCGGGGACCCTGCGATGACCCCCACCGGCCCCCAACTTCGACTTGGGTGCGTATGCGCCCCGAAATCGAAGTTCGGGGCCCGCAGCGCGCTGCTGGTCGGCTGGGCTGCGGATCGGGCGCTCGGCGATCCGCGGCGGGGCCATCCCGTCGCCGGGTTTGGCCGGGTGGCCGGGTGGCTGGAGCGCGTGGTGTGGCGGGACAGCCGGATCGCCGGCGCGGTGTACACAGGGGTGCTGGTCGGCGGGCCGGCCGCTGCCGCGTGGGCGCTGCGGCGGCGGCTGCGACCTCGGGGGCGCGCCGCGCTGCTCGCGCTCGTGACCTGGGCGGCTTTGGGTTCCAGGTCGCTGGGCCGTGAGGCCGCAGGGGTCGCGCGGGCGGTCGCGCGCGGCGACCTCGGGGAGGCCCGACGCCGCCTGCCCGCGCTGTGCGGGCGGGACCCGTCGGGCCTGGACGCGTCGCAGCTGTGTCGCGCCGCCGTCGAGTCCGTCGCCGAGAACACCGCCGACGCCGTCGTCGGGCCGCTGCTGTGGGGCGCGGTCGCTGGGCCCGCCGGGGTCGTCGCGCACCGCTGCGCGAACACGCTGGACGCGATGGTCGGCCACCGCTCGGCCCGCTACGAGCGGTTCGGCTGGGCGGCCGCCCGCCTCGACGACGCCGCGAACTGGCTGCCGGCGCGGATCACCGCCCTGCTCGCCGCCGCCTGCGCGCCGCTGGTCGGCGGCTCGGCGCGGGCCGCGCTGCGCGTGCTCCTGCGTGACGGCGCCAACCATCCCAGCCCCAACGCCGGCCGGTGCGAGGCCGCGTTCGCTGGCGCGCTCGGGGTGCGGCTGGGCGGTGTGAACCGCTACGGCACGCGCGTCGAGGTGCGCGGGCCCCTTGGAGAAGGCCCGCCGCCGACGCCCGCCGACGTCCACCGCGCCATCCGCCTGTCGGTCGCCGTGGCCACAGCACTGCAGCTTTCCTCCGTATTTGGAGGAAAACTGCCGGTCAAGGGCGCGTTGTCGGGCTTGAGGCGCAGCTTTCCTTCATATTCGGAGGAAAGCTGCATCTTTGGCTCGAGCGCCCCGACTGGCGGGCCTGTGAGGTTTTGCAACAGCCTCCATACGGAGGAAAGCTGCACGTGAGGGGGGCGCTGCTGGTGGCCGGGACTGCGTCGGACGTCGGCAAGAGCGTGGTCGTCGCGGGGATGTGCCGGTGGGTCGCGCGCCAAGGCGTGAAGGTGGCGCCGTTCAAGGCGCAGAATATGGCGCTGAACTCGGTCGTCACGCTGGACGGGGCCGAGATCGGTCGCGCCCAGGCGATGCAGGCCGCCGCCGCGCGGGTCGAGCCGGAGGCCGCGATGAACCCGGTGCTGTTGAAACCCACCGGCGAGCGCACGAGCCAGGTCATCGTGATGGGCCACCCCGACGGCGTCGCCGACGCCCAGAGCTACCAGCAGCGCAAGCCCGCGCTGCTCGGCGTGGCCCTCGCCGCGCTCACCGATCTGCGCGCCCGGTTCGACGTCGTGATCTGCGAGGGCGCCGGCTCGCCGGCCGAGATCAACCTGCGCGCGCACGACTTCGTGAACATGGGGCTGGCCCGCGCGGCGGGCCTGCCGGTCGTCGTGGTCGGCGACATCGACCGCGGCGGGGTGTTCGCCGCGCTGTACGGGACGCTTGCACTGCTTGAGCCCGCCGACCAGGCGCTGATCCGCGGCTGGATCATCAACAAGTTCCGCGGCGACCCCGCGCTGCTCGAGCCCGGCCTGGTCACGCTGCGCGAGCTGACCGGCCGCCGGGTCCTCGGTGTCCTGCCCTGGCGGGACGGGCTGTGGCTGGACGCGGAGGACTCGCTCGCGCTGTCTGGCCGGCCGGCCGCCGCACGCCGCATCGGCCTGGACGTCGCGGTCGTTCGCCTGCGGCGGCTGAGCAACTTCACCGACCTCGACGCGCTCGCCGCCGAGCCCGGCGTGCGCGTGCGGTTCACGACTGATCCGGTCGACGTCGACCGCGCCGACCTCGCGGTCGTGCCGGGCACGAAGGAGACGGTCCGCGACCTCGCGCTGATCCGCGCTTGGGGCATCGCCGACACGTTGGCCGCGCGCGCCCGCCGCGGTGACCCCGTGCTGGGGATCTGCGGCGGCTACCAGATGCTGGGCCGGCTCATTCACGACGACGTCGAGTCCGGTGCCGGCACTGTCCCCGGCCTGGGCCTGCTGCCCGTGGAGACCGTCTTCGAGCCCGGCAAGGTCCTGGCCCGGCGCGCTGGGGTCTGCCCGCTGCTGGGCGGCGCGCCCGCCGCCGGCTACGAGATCCGTCACGGCCGGGTCAGGCGCACCGGAGGCGCGATGCTGCTGGAGCCGGGTGA
>JBOGEA010000458.1:0-4098 GCA_050743205.1 Egibacteraceae bacterium
GGTGAAGCGACCTAAAAGGCTCTGCGTGAGCGGAACCCGACGAGGCGCGACCCCGTAGTAAAGATTTTGGCAACACCCCTCAGCTCAGTGATCAGTCGGCTGGGGCAGCCAACTCATCATGGCACGGAGTTCGCGCCCCACCTTTTCGATCGGGTGCTGGGCCTGACGGCGGCGGTGGGCGTTGAAGACGGGGCGGCCGGCGGCGTTCTCGAGGATCCACTCGCGGGCGAAGGTGCCGTCCTGGACGCCTACCAGGATCTGGCGCATGCGGTCTTTCACGGTCTCGTCGATCACGAACGGCCCGCGGCTGTAGTCGCCGTACTCAGCGGTGTCTGAGACGGAGTAGCGCATGCGGGCGAGGCCGCCCTCATAGAACAGGTCGACGATCAGCTTCAGCTCGTGCATGCACTCGAAGTAGGCGATCTCGGGGGAGTAGCCGGCCTCGACGAGCACCTCGAACGCCTTTGTCACCAGGCTCGACACGCCGCCGCACAGCACGGACTGCTCACCGAACAGGTCGGTCTCGGTTTCCTCGGCGAAGGTCGTCTGGATGACACCGGCGCGGGTCGCGCCGATGCCCTTGGCGTAGGCCAGGCCCAGCTGGAGGGCGTGCCCCGTGGCGTCCTGATAGACGGCGAACAGCGCGGGGACCCCGGTGCCCTCCGTGTAGGTGCGGCGGACGAGGTGGCCGGGGCCCTTGGGCGCGACCATGCAGACGTCGACGCCGGGGGGCGGGGTGATCTGGCCGTAGTGGATGTTGAACCCGTGAGCGAAGAACAGCGCGTTGCCGTCGACCAGGCCCGGCTCGACCTCCTCACGGTAGACCCGCGCCTGCACGTGGTCGGGCAGGGCGATCATCACGACGTCGGCGCGCTTGGCGGCCTCGGCCGTGGGCAGCACCTCCAGGCCAGCGGCCTCGGCGTCTTGGCGGCTGCGGGACTCCGGGTACAGCCCGACGCAGACGTTGACCCCGGACTCCGCCAGGTTGCGGGCATGCGCGTGACCCTGCGAGCCATACCCGAGCACCGCGACGGCGCGATCGGCCAGCAGTTCCAGCGAGGCGTCGTCGTCGTAGAACATCGTGGGCATCGCGACCTCCTCAGGCGGTTCTGTCCAGGCGCAGCATGCGTCCCTCGGTGATGCTCTTCGACCCTCGTCCGACCGCGATCATGCCGGATCGCACCAGCTCCCTGATGCCGTAGGGCTCGAGCAGCCGGATCATCGCGGCGAGCTTCTCGGGCGACCCGGTGGCTTCGATCGTCATCGCCTCGACGTCGACGTCGACGACCTTCGACCGGAACACCTGCGCGATCTCGATGATCTCGCTGCGGGTGGCGCCGGTGGCGGCCACCTTCACGAGCTGGAGTTCGCGCTCGACCGCTGATCCCTGCTCCAGCTCGACGATCTTCAGCACGCTGATGAGCTTGTTGAGCTGCTTGGTGACCTGCTCGAGCGGCGCCTGCGCGGCGTCCACCACGATCGTCATGCGTGAGACGTCGTCGACCTCGGTCGGGCCGACGGCGAGCGAGGCGATGTTGAACCCGCGGCGGCTGAACAGCCCCGCGACCCGGGCCAACACGCCCGGCTTGTTCTCGACCAGCACGGAGAGCGTGTGCGTGGACATCAGACCGCGTCCTTCCCTTCGCGCATGTGCTCGGGCAGCGGGGTTCCGCCCGGCTGGCCTGTGGCGTCTTTGGCGGCCGTGGCCTGCGCGTACCACTCCTCAGCGGACTCGAAGATGTTGTCGTTGTTGGCCCCTGCGGGGACCATCGGAAACACCATCTCGTTCACGTCGACCCGGAAGTCGACGATCACCGGGACCTCGCCGACCGCGAACGCCTTGTCGAGCGTCGACTCGACGTCCTCAGGCCTGGAGCAGCGCAGCCCGACGCAGCCGTAGGCGTCGGCGAGCCGGACCAGGTCGGGCACGTCGACGGGCAGGTGGACCTGCGAGTAGCGGCGGTTGTAGAACAGCTCCTGCCACTGGCGCACCATGCCGAGCGAGCCGTTGTTGATCACGCAGAAGATCACCGGCACGTTCTCGGTGCGGGCGGTTGCCAGCTCCTGCAGCGTCATCTGGAAGCTGCCGTCTCCATCGACCGCCACGACCGTCCGGTCGGGGCAGCCGACCTTCGCGCCGATCGATGCCGGCACGCAGAAGCCCATCGTGCCCAAGCCGCCCGAGTTGATCCAGGACCGCGGCCGCTCGAAACGGATGTGCTGCGAGGCCCACATTTGGTGCTGTCCGACCCCCGAGACGACGATCCCCTCGCCGTCCAGCCGCTCGCCGATCGCCCTGATCGCCGTCTGAGGCTTCAGCGGCCCGTCGGGCTGCTGCGCCACCCGCAGCGGGTGGTCGCGCTTCCAGTCCCGCAAGCGCGTCCACCACCCTGACAGGTCCGCCTGCGGGACAGACGGGTCCCGCAGCAGCCCGCCCAGCGCATCGACGATCTGGCGGATCACGACCGCGCAGTCGCCCACGATGGGCACGTCAGGGTGGCGGTTCTTCCCGATCTCGGCTGGATCGATGTCGACGTGGATCACGCCCGCTTTCGGCGCGAACGTCGCCAAGTCGCCGGTCACGCGGTCGTCGAACCGCGTGCCGAGGGCGATCAGCAGGTCGGCCTGCTGCAGCGCCGTGACCGCGGTCCAGTGGCCGTGCATGCCGGGCATGCCCAAGTGCAGCGGGTGGCTGTCAGGCAGCGCGCCACGCGCCATCAGCGTCGTCACGACGGGCAGCTGCGCCAGCTCGGCCAGCTGGCGCAGCTCGACATGTGCCCCTGACTTGATGATGCCCCCGCCCGCGTAGATCACCGGACGCTGGGCGGACAGGATGTTGCGAGCCGCCTCCCGGACCATCTTCGAGTGGCCGCGCACCGTCGGTTTGTAGCCCGGCAGGACCAGCCGGTCAGGCCAGTAGAACGTCGTCCGCGCGTTCAGGACGTCCTTTGGAATGTCGATGAGCACGGGCCCCTGCCGGCCAGTGGACGCGATGTGGAACGCCTCCGCGATCGCGCTGGGGATCCGGTCGGGATCCGTGATCATCTCGTTGTGTTTGGTCACTGGCATGGTGATGCCGGTGATGTCCGCCTCCTGGAAGGCGTCCCCACCCACGGCACTCGTGGCGACCTGGCCAGTGATCGCGACGATCGGGACTGAGTCCATGTACGCGTCCGCGAGGGCGGTCACCAGGTTGGTCCCACCCGGGCCTGAGGTCACGATCACGACCCCGACACGGCCCGTCGCCAGGGCATAGCCCTCGGCCATGTGGCCCGCGCCCTGCTCATGACGGGCCAGGACGTGGCGGATCGGCGAGTCGATTATCGGGTCGTACGCGGGAAGTATGGCGCCTCCCGGGTGACCGAACATCACATCGACGCCCGCCGACTCCAGCGACTTGATCACTGCCTGCGCGCCAGTGATTGCCATGATGTGCCCTCTCAATAAGAAAGGCCTCCCGCGCCAGGGTTGAGGGGAGGCCTTCGCAATCGGGGTGAGGTCTGCGGTATCAGTCGAAAGGCCTCGACGTGGGTACGATTACACGGAGTACGAGGACGAGAGAACAGGCAGGCAACCCGCTCGGGGTGAGCGCCAGCCCGCTCATCAGCTCCTCCTTTTGCTCGGCGTGCCCGGCCATGTCGGGGCACGGGCAAGTCTACGGGCGATGCCGCCCGTGTTCAACCTGAAAATCAGGCATCCTCGTTTTATGCCGACTTTGGCCGCAAACGCCAGGCCGTCACCGCTCTCCGGTTGCACCCTGTCCGAAAGAACTAGAAAAAAATGCTCTGAAAGTTGGACTCGGGGGCTCAAAGGGCTTACTCTTTTGCTCATCCCGAGGCACCATGCGGCGGGCGGGTTCCCGCCCCCTCCCGCCGCAGACGGTGTGTTTAAGGGAAGCTCGGGATCCCGCCCCCGCAGCTTCCCGACCGACGGGCATACGCCTGTCTTCGACGGCCCGGGCATGCAGCCCGGGCCGTCGTTTTTTTCGACCCACTAATGGCTAACGGGGGCTGCGCCCCAGCCCGACGAGTCACGGACGGGAGAGACGGTCACGCGCGGAGTCGCCGACGGGTTGTGTGCTGGATCGCGGCGGTATAC
>JBOGEA010000459.1:0-4071 GCA_050743205.1 Egibacteraceae bacterium
GCGGTATTCCGCCGCGATCCAGCACCAAAACCTTCCCCGACGTGACCGCGACGCGTGCCACCCGACCCCACCAGACTTGACTCACGCGCAACAGGTCCCGCCCGCGGGTGAAACGCCGCGAGCGAGCGCGTCAGCGCCGTCTCTGCCTGTGGCGCTGACGGCCAGCGCATCGCCTCCATGGCCACGCTCAGCGCGACCGCGGGATCTCTCCAGTTGGAACACGGCCCTGCGCCGCGAGCGCTCTGGACAGCCCCACACGGATCTGATACGCCGCCCCCGCTGCCACGACCAGCGCGAATCCGATGGTGGCGGATGCGACGATGAGCGCCCTGGCCCGCCACCGCGTGCGCTTCAGCTCGTCATGCGCGTGGGAGGCGGCCAGGAACTGACGCTCGACCGGCTCGAGCTCTCCGGGATGCTCCTGGGTCCAGCGGTCCGCCTCAGCGAGCGCGTCGCCGGTAAGCAGCAGATGCTCGGGCTGGAGCTCACGCTGCCACAGCTGCGCCTGACGCTGGAACAGGCGCAGGTTGGCCTCGCGCCACTCGGCGTTGCCGGCCCGCACCGGATCGATGAGGCGGTCGTGCGCCAGCTCGAACCAGCGCGTGGTGCCCCTGGTCTCGGCCCAAATGAGGTGCGCTTCCTGGAGCAGTCCCAGGACCATCTCGTCCTTGGCCTCGCCGCCCAGAGGGCCGGCGAGCGCTTGGACCCGCATGCCCTGCTCGGTGATGAGGGCCTGCTCGAACCAGGTGCGGATGGCGCGCTCGTCCGCGCCCGTCTCGCGCGCGACAGCCCCCACCTTGTCGGCGTAGTAATCGGCCAGTGCCCTGTCGGCATCACCGACGTGGTGGATGTCCGGCTCCGTGATGCGCACGGCGTCTGGGTCCAGCCGCTCCCACAGCCGCTCGCAGACCACCTGCAGCTGCACCGGCTCGACGTATGGACCCTGAACCGGGACCGACGATCCTCCCGGCCGCCGCAGGCGCACCTGGCGCAGGCTGTCGACCAGCTTCGCGGCGGCGGCGTCGCAGAAGTCGACGCGGGCCTCACGCGCCGGCTCCTGTATCGCCATCCGCGCCGCAGCCTCGCCCAGCAGGTCGAGGCGGAACGTCGTGCGCAGGCGGGTGGGCAGCAGCCGGCGGTAGGGGTCAAGCCCCGCCACCCAGTCCTCGCGCATCACGAAGACCGCCCAACGGCGGCGGTCCCGCAGCGCGATCCCCAGCTCAGCGACGAAGGCAGACTTGGCGTCCTGATCTGTGGGATCGGCGATGAGCAGCTCTTCGAACTGGTCGAAGATCAGCACGTCGCCGTCACGCTCGCCGTCGAGCTGGTCGAGGTAGTCGGCCAGCCCCATGCCGGCCAGCTCGTCGAGTCCCTGCCGGCGCGCCGCCGGCAGGCGCTTCTCGAGGCAGAGCAGGGTGCTCATCAGGTAGCGGTTGCAGGGCGGGACCGCGCCGTCAACCGGAGCCAGCTCCGCGCCGACACGGATCTCCGGCAGTACCTGGAACCCCTCCTGCTCCAGCTCCAGCACCAGGGCCGCTCGGATCAGGGAGGTCTTGCCCGCCCCCGACGGCGCGTAGAGCAGCACGATGCGCTCGGCGATCAGCAGGTCACGCAGCCTCGCGATCTCGCGATCTCGCCCGTACAGCCGCTGGCCGCGCTCGAAAGGGCGCGGCCCGACGTACGGGTTGGCCTGGGAGCGCGTGACGATCGCGGTCACCCGGTTTCCTCCAGCCGGCGGTCCCACCGGTCGCTCAACTCCCGCACGAAGACCTCCACGCTGCCCGCTCTTTCGCGAGCTGAACCGGTCGAAGCACGCGTTCGGGCAGGCCGTTGAACAGGCTGCTGGTCAGCAGGTCTCCGTAGCCTTGACGTCATACGTCTGCTCGCGCCACTTCCCGAGGTCCAACCCCACTGTCAGCGGGCCCCGCATCTCAAGATGACCGTCAGCGCTGAAGCGCAGTTTCACGCTACAGCTCTTCCGGCCCCTTCGGTATAGACGTCTTAAGATCGTCATAACTCGCGCCAGCCCCGACTTGCCCGTCACGAGAATATGGCGAAAAGTCCCCTGGCGGGGCCAGCGCGGTCATAAGATGACGTATGACCCCGCGGCCGGGAAGATGACCGGCACCTCACCGGGCCCGAAGACGCCGATCTGCCGGTCGCAGTCCGAGCCGGTGTAGACCCGCACGGTTGAGTCCGCCGTCGTGTTCATGGCCGACGAGGCAGCGAAGGGGAGGGTCATGCACACCCCCGGCAATGGGTCCAGGATCAGGGCCTTGTCGTCTGAGAAGTCCTGTTCGGACCAGAAACAGACCGTGC
Source organism: Egibacteraceae bacterium (assembly GCA_050743205.1). Lineage (GTDB taxonomy): Bacteria > Actinomycetota > Nitriliruptoria > Euzebyales > Egibacteraceae > JBOGED01. Next base: position 2,320 of record JBOGEA010000459.1, read on the forward strand.
CGTCCAGGCACGACGGCGCGGCCCGCGCGGGACCGGCGAGCACCGTGAGCGCCGCGAGGACACCCGCGGCGAGCAGCACCAGGCGCGCACGCCGGAGTCGCGTTCTCATCGTGCTGTCCTTCGTTCGATGATGGCTGCTGGCGATGGCTGCACGGCGAGCAGCATAGACGCACGCCGGAGCGCTCGACTGTCAAGTATCAGGCAGAGGGGGCGCAGAACCCGATCGCAAGCTCAAGCGACGAGATGTCATCGTCCAACTCCTGGCCACTGAGGTCACTGAAGTCGCTGAGGTCCCCGAGATCGCGGATTCCGGTTCCCGGATTCAAGCAGAGTGGTGGGAATCCTCCGAAGTCTTCCTCACGGTATAAGGTGACCGGTTGCACAGTGTTGTTGAACACCGAGCTGGCCTGGTCGGTGACGTCGTCACCCACATCGGGGGTGCTCATATCGAAAAGCCACAGCTGGCCATCGAAGTCGATGTCCTCGTACAGGCAGACCGTATCAAGAACACAGTCCTGCTGGCCTTGAGCACCCCGCACCCCCGCCATACCCACCCCCACAGTGATCACCATGAAGATCAGGGTACGGGCAAGCATCTTCTTCACAGCATGCTCCTTCAGCGGCAAGTCCAGGGCTCCTGACAAAGTGCCATAATTCGTGCGGCCACCCCAGTGGTTCCACACAACTGGCGTTCCCGCACATCGGCTCCCCCGCGGGTGCCGCCACTGGTCACGACGTCAAGGATTTCAGCAACCGAGGAGCCAGACAGCCGACCGGCGGAACGGTCAGCTCGGCCTTGGCCGGTTTTGTGGACGTTCACCGGACATGGTGTCCGGCGAACGTCCACAAAAAGCATGGAGGAGAACGCCGGTCAGGAACCAAGCCGCCTGGGCTGCCCGCAGCCTGTCAGGGCGCACGAATCATCGTACCAGTCCGCAACAGCACATGGCGCTGAACTGGCATTCATGACGCTGGGTCCAGGGCTCCTGACATGGTGCGATAATTCGTGCGGTCGTCCAGTGGGGTTCCCCACGCATCGGCCGGTTTTGTGGACGTTCACCGGACATGGTGTCCGGCGAACGTCCACAAAAAGCATGGAGGAGAACGCCGGTCAGGAGCCTGTTGCCGGCTTCGGCGGTGCCACAAACTCACCGACCCACAGCTTTCCTCCGGAAATGCCCGGATTATCGCGGCTCAAGAACGCGGTCTCTCCGCTAGGCAGCAGGTTTCCTCCATATGAAGTCTGTTGCAAAATCTCACGGGCCCGCCAGTCAGGGCGCTCGAGCCAAAGATGCAGGTTTCCTGGCGAATACGAAGGAAAGCTGCGCCTCAAGCCCGACAACACGCGCCTGACCTGCAGCAATCCTGGCGAATACGGAGGAAACCTGCAGTGCGGCTGAACCACAGGGCACCACGGCCCGCGGCACTCGGCCATTCCTGGAGAGCCACTCCCATTGATTCTGCAACAGACTCGATTCGACGGAAAACCGCAGCCAGCCGCATCGCCGAGCCGCCTGGGGCCCAGGTTCGGCGAACCACGCACGGCCTCGCGGGAAATAACGCACAAAACCGTCAGAAGATGGAGGACCCCACCCTTTCTACCAGGACATTCATCCCTCATCCCTCCAGGGAGGCTTCGCCTCGGACCGCCGAGACGGCGTGGCGGCGCTGTGGCGGTGGCGGTGGATGGGGGCGTTTTGCGGGGTGGCGTAGCGTTGGCGCCTGTCGTGGTGGGAGGTTGGCGTCGTGGTG
>JBOGEA010000460.1:0-4070 GCA_050743205.1 Egibacteraceae bacterium
CAGGTCAGGCTCGCGCGATCAAGCTTGAGGCGCACCTTTCCTTCGCATCCGGAGGAAAGCTGCATCTCTGGCTCGAGCACCCCCGACCGGCGGCCCCGCGAGATTTTGCAACAGCCTCAACATGAAGAAAAGCTGCGCCTCAAGCCCGACAACACGCGCCTGACCTGCAGGTTTCCTCAGAATACGGAGGAAACCTGCAGTGCGGCTGACCCAAAGGGCACCCACGGCCCGCGGCACTCAGTCATCCCTGGAGAGCCACTCCCATTGATTCTGCAACAGACTCCCCACGACGGAAACTGCATCCAACGCCTGGCCAGTTGTCCAGCCTGCCCGGCTCAGTGAGGCACTCGGCGGCCCGAGGGCTTACGCGGGTTGGGGGCCGGGGCGGTTGTGTTCGACGGCGTAGGTGGCCAGGGTGCGGGCGGGGGCCCCGGGGGTCTCGACGGTGTCGAGGACCTGGAGGTCGGCGGTCAGGAGTTGGGGGGTGACGGTGCAGCGGACGTAGCCGCGCAGGCGGGAGTCGAAGAACTTGATGTGGGGGTTGTCGGGCAGGAAGGCCGCGAACTCGTCGTAGGGCACGCCGCTGGAGCTGATCGAGGTGCCGACGAACTCGCTGGCGACGACTGGTGAGGCTGGGTCGCGGAAGTCTGGTTTGAGGTCGTTGACCCAGAATGAGTGGATGTCGCCGCCGATCGTCACGGGATTGGATGTTCCCGCCTGCTCAAAGAAGCTGAGAATCCGGGCTCGGTCGGCTTGGTAGCCGTCCCAGTCGTCGGTCCAGTAGCCCACGCCCGGGCCGGGTTCCTCGTCGAGTTCGGCCATGCGGTACTGCTGAGCCAGGACGTTCCACCGCGCCTGGGTGTGACCCAGGCCGTCGAGCAGCCAGCGCATCTGGTCCGCGCCGAGGATGGTTCGGCCCGGGTCGGCGAGCTGCGGGCAGTCCCCGGCGGGCACGACCTGACCGCCGCCCTCGGCGTCGCCGCCGCAGGCTTGGTCGTCCCGGTACTGGCGGGTGTCGAGCACGTTGAACTCGGCGAGATCGCCGAAGCTGAACCGCCGGTACAGCAGCAGATCGGGCCCGCCCGGCCGGGCGTTGCGGCGCAGGGGAAGGTGCTCCCAGTAGGCCTTGTAGGCGGCGGCGCGCCGGGCGAGGAACGCCACCGGATCGTCGAAGTCCTGCGACTGGTCGCCGGCGTAGTCGTTGTCGACCTCGTGGTCGTCCCAGGTGACGATCCACGGGAACGCCGCGTGCGCCGCCCGCAGGTCTGGATCGCTTTTGTACAGCGCGTATCGCATGCGATACGTGTCCAGGTCCACCGGCTCGGGACCGATGTGCCGGCGCGGCTGCCCGTCGCGCGGGGCGCCCTCGTAGATGTAGTCGCCGAGGTGGAGCACGATGTCGAGGTCGTCGCCGGCCATGTGCTGGTAGGCCGTGTAGTGGCCGTTCTCGTAGTTCTGGCAGGACGCGAAGGCGAACGCCAGCCTCGCCGGGGAGGAGTCCGGCGGCGGCGCGGTCTTCGTCCGCCCGATGGGTGAGAGTTCGGTGTTCGCGCGGAACCGGTACCAGTACGGGCGGGCCGGCTCCAAGCCCGTGACCTCGATATGGACACTGTGCCCGTCCTCGGGCGTCGCGGTGTCGGCGCCGCGCTGGACGACCCGCGTCAGATCAGGATCGGTGCCGATCTCCCACTCGACCTGGACGCTGCCCGCGGGCATGCCTCCACCCGGCTCCAGTGGCTGGGGAGCCAGCCGGGTCCACAGCACCACACCGAAGGGCTCTGGCTCGCCAGAGGCCACGCCCAGCGTGAACGGGTACTCGGTCTGCGCCTGCCGCGCAGGCCACGCGCAGGCCGGTATCCGGCTTGCGGCCAGTGCGCCTGCCAGCGTCCCCGCCGCCGTGAGAAACCGGCGACGGCCGTGTTTTTGGAACATCCCCAGGCTCCTCGTGTCAGGGCTCCCGCAGGACCTCGCGCAGCCGGTCGGGGTAATCGGTGAAGATCGCATCGACGCCCAGGTCGATCAGGCGCCGGAGCTCCTCCTTCTCGTTGACCGTCCACGTGTGGACGACGAGGTCGCGCTCATGGGCTGTCGCGACGAGTTCAGCGTCGACCTCGACCCACTCTGGGCCGATGCCCTCAGCGTACGTCGTGACTTTGTCGAACAAATGTACGATATTGCTGCCGGCCAATGTGTCTTTGTTGTAGAGCTGCACGAGGACCGCGTCAGGCGCCAGGCGGCGAAGCTCGCGGAGCGAGGGCTCGAAGAACGACTCCAGGATCACCCTCGCATCCCTGCCCTGCCCGCCGATGAATCCGCCGGCCCGGAGCACGTCGAGGATCCGCTCCTCCATTCCCGGGTAGAGGTACGGATGCTTCGTCTCGATGTAGATCCCCGCGCGCCCGTCGATCAGGTCAATGGCCTCCTGCAGGGTGGGCACGCGCTCGCTGGCGTGCTCGGGGCTGAACCAGGAGCCGGCGTCGAGCCGCTTGATCTCGGCGAGCGTGAAGTCCTTGACCATCCACGGCGCCGGCCGGTCGCCGAAGACCTCCTCGACGTTCGTCGTCCGCCCCAGAGTCGTGTCGTGCATCGCGACGAGCGCCCCGTCTTTCGTCATGTTGACGTCGACCTCGACGTAGTCCGCGCCCAGCGTCAGCGCGTTCGCGTACGCGGCCAGCGTGTGCTCGGGAGCGTGGCCCTTGCCGCCAGCGTGGGCGATCACGGCGAACCCGCCCTGTGCGGCCGGGGAAGCCGGGTGGGTCGCCGAGAGCATGAGGATGCTCGCGCCTGCGAGGGCGAGGAAACGATCCATAGGACGAGGCAAGCGGATCGGGGTGAACGCGGGTCGACGTCGAGGTGGCACAGCGGCGAAGATCCGTCGGAGGAGGGCTGGCAGGAACGCGACCGGCCCACTCGGCCGGGCCGTTCCCACCGGCGTCGTCGTTATCCTCGTTGGTGATGGTGCCAGAATTCCTGTACCGCGTGTACGAGCGGCGCCTCCAGGGGGGTTTGCGCGGCGGGCCGTTGCCTCGGCACGTCGGGGTCATCCTGGACGGCAACCGGCGGTTCGCCCGGGCGCGCGGCCTCGACACGGTTGCCGACGGGCATCGCCTGGGAGCGACCAAGGTCCCGCAGCTGCTGCGATGGTGCGACGAGGTGCAGATCCCGTTCGTCACGCTGTGGCTGCTGTCCACCGACAACCTCACGCGCGACCCCGATGAGATCGACGACCTGGTGGAGATCATCGGCGAGACGATCATCGGCCTCGCGCTTCACCCCCCTGCTCGCGGGCTGAAGATCACCGCCGTCGGCGCGCTCGACATGCTGCCGGACGGCCTGCGGAAGGCCTTGAAGAAGGCCGAGGAGATCACCCGCGACGGGGACGGCCTGCACGTCCAGGTCGCGGTCGGCTATGGGGGGCGGCAGGAGATCACCGACGCGCTGCGCGGCCTACTGGAGCAGCGGGCCGCGGAGGGTTTCACGCTCGACGACGTCATCGCCGACCTGCGTCCCGAGCACATCGCCGCGCACCTGTACACGACCGGGACACCTGATCCCGACCTGATCATCCGCACGTCCGGAGAGATCCGCCTGTCGGGGTTCTTGATGTGGCAGTCGGCGCACAGCGAGTTCTACTTCTGCGACCCCTACTGGCCGGAGTTCCGCAAAACCGACTTCCTGCGCGCGCTGCGTGAGTTCGCGTCGCGGACGCGGCGCTTCGGCCGCTGACGCGATGCCCGTCGAGCGCACCGGCATCGACGGCCTGCTCGTCGTCCGTTTCCCGGCGCATGCGGACGAGCGCGGGTTTTTCCGCCAGACCTACCAGGTCCGTGAGCTGGCCGAGGCGCTGGGGCGCGAGCCTGTGCTGGTCCAGGGCAACCACTCGCGCAGCGCGCCGGGTGTCCTGCGCGGCTTCCACGCCGAGGCGTGGGACAAGCTCGTCTACGTCGTGGCGGGGCTGGCGTTCGCCGCCGTCGCCGACATCCGCCCCCGCTCGCCGACGTTCGGGCAGGTCCGCGCGTTCGTGCTGGGCGAGCCCCCGCAAGGCGAGCGGATCCGGCTGTTCATCGCGG
>JBOGEA010000461.1:0-4044 GCA_050743205.1 Egibacteraceae bacterium
GGATCGACTTGTCGGGGTTGCGCCGCACCAACACCACGGCTTGGCGGCGGAACTCGGCCGGGTACGGCGGTTTCTTCGCCGTCATCATGGACATCCTCTCCTGGGCAATACAGCCCAATCTATCAGACGTCCACCAAACCGGGGCAATTCCAGCGCTGGCGGAGGCGAGGGTTTTGCCCTCTGGGCTGAACGCCACCCCAAAGACCCGGCTGGCGTGACCGGTCAGCCGGAGGCGGCTGTGAGGGGGCTCCAAGAGCACTTCTAACAGGCTGTTACGCGCCTGGTCGGTCGGAGCGACGTGCAAGCGCCGTCTGCGCCCCCTGCACAGCCTCCAGCAGCGCGGCGGCATCGATCCGCAGCCCGGCCGCGTGCTCGTCGCGACCTTGCAGGCAGGCCAGCAGCTCCCGCTCCAGCTCCTGCTGGACCTGCGCCTCGGACCTCGGGCCGCCGTCCTGGCTCCGCAACCGGCTGATCACGCCCTGGACGAAGTCGCTGATGTACCCGCCGCCGGTCGCCCCCAGCAGAACCACCAGCGCGCCGGCCGGGTCCGGCCCCGTCGCGATCGGCCCAAGAGCGGCGGCGACCAGCGCCGCGACCATGCCGTTGGCGGTCATGCCCTTGAGCCGCGCGCCATGACGGCGCACCGTCGCGCGGATCGCCTCGCGCGCCCGGTCCTGCGCCGAGCCAGGCACCGTCAACGTTCCCGACTCACCCCCGGATTGCCGACGCTTCACCTCACCTGCAACAAATGTACGTCCCGCGCACACGAGCCGCTGCTCAAGACGCTGAGGCACGAAGCCCGTCCGCCGGGGCACGATCTAGACTTCGCGGGCACGTGGACCGCCGTGGCAGAAGGGACGGTCAGCAAGGTGAGCGGCAGCCGATCGGCGCGTCTCTGCGGTTGTGGGACCCGTCTGGCCAGCGACAACCTCGGCACCCTCTGTGTCAAGCGCTGTGGGCCTTGCCAGAGGAAACCGCCCGATCCCCCGCGGGTGCCGCCGGAGTTCTGGCAGACCGACCGGATGCGAGAGGCGCTGGCCAGCCAGGATGTCGGCTGTATCTGCGCGGCTTACCGGCAGCATCCGTTCCACGGCCCGCTCGCACTGACCCAGAAGCTTGTCGCTGGCTGGCTCGGGATCGACCAGGCATACCTGAGTCGGATCGAGAGCGGCCAGCGGCGACTGCGTGACCTGGACATGCTCATCCACTGGGCACGGACGCTCAGCATCCCACCGCAGTACCTGTGGTTCGACCTGCCCGGCCAGACACGCACATCGCAGCGCCAGCCTGGTGACGGTGAGACGAACGGTCTGGGAACCGCGGTGCCAGCGATTCGGCATGTGCTCCTCCGACGCGGCGAAATCCCAGGCGATGACGGAGCTGAGCTGCCAACGCTCGCGATCCTCCGACGTCAGCTGAACTGGGCCTACCGACTCCGGCAAGCCTCTCGCTACACAGCGCTGGGTCACGCGCTGCCTCGGCTGCTGACCCAGGTCCAGCGCCTGACGCTCGCGCATGCCGGGGATGATCGGCTCGCTGCCTACGGGCTCCTCGCAGGGGTCAATCACCTCACCGCTGGCTTCCTCAAGAAGGCCGGAGAGCGGGAATTGGCTTGGGTAGCGATTGACCGCAGCTTCGCCGTGGCCGAGCTGGCGGAAGCGCCCCTGGTCAGTGCGGCATGCGCCTATCGGCTGTCAAACCTGCTGTTGGCGGCCGGACACCTCACAGAGGCTCGAGACATCACGGCGAACGCGCTCGACCGCCTGGACCCGGAGCTTGGGACCGCCTTAGACGCAAACGAGCACCTGTCGATGTGGGGAGCGCTGTGCCTGAAGAGCGCGGTGATCGCGGCACGCAGGAACGACCGAGCGGCAGCCCGGCGGTTCCTGACCGAAGCGAAGGCCGCCGCTGACCGGATCGGCGAGGATCGCAACGACTTCTGGACCGCGTTCGGGCCCACCAACGTGGCAATCCATGAGGTGTCGGTCGCGGTGGAGTTGGGCGATGCGGGTCAGGCCCTCCGGCGGGCAGGTGCTGTCGATCTTTCACGACTTCCGGTGGGCTTGCTGGAACGCCGCGCTCATTTCCTCATCGACGTCGCGCGTGGACACGCGCAGCGGCGGCAAGATACGACAGCGGTAGGCGCCTGCTTCAGGCCGAGCGAACCGCGCCTGAGGAGGTGCGCTGCAACAGGCTGGCTAGTGGCCTTCTCCGCGAACTGCTCGGACGCGAGCGGTAGGCCGGGACCCCACAGCTGCGGACGCTCGCCGCTCGGGCGGGCGTCGGGCAGCCAGCCGGCCACGTGATCCCGCTGGCGCAGGCCGGGTTCAAGCTCGATCAGCTCGAGCCGCGGGTGCTGTTCTCGGATGTGGACGGCACCCTCGTCGGGCGGGGCGGGTCGCTGTTCGCGGCCTTTGACGGCAGGCCGACCTTGGCTGCGGCGCGGGCACTGTTCGCCGTCCACCGGGCGGGGCTGCGTGTGGTCCTGGTCTCCGGCCGGACGAGGGCGAGGCTGCACGAGACCGGGCGGCTGCTTGGGATCCACGACGCCATCGCCGAGCTCGGCACAGTCTTGGTGGTCGACGGGACAGTCGAGCTGCTGTGGGGGCAGGCGCCGCGCGATCTGGGGGAGACCCCAGCCCAGGCGCTGCAGCGCTCAGGCGCGCTGGCCTGGCTGCTGGAGACCTTTCGCGGGCGGGTTGAGCTGCATGAGCCGCCCGAGGATCGGCAGGGCACGATCCTGCTGCGTGGTCAGCTTCAGCTCGCCCAGGTCAATGTCGCGCTCGCTGAGGCCGGCTTCGGCTGGGCATCTCTGTGCGACAACGGGCGTTTCAACCGGCCGTTCCCTCATCTGGGCTCCGGTCGCACCCACGCGTATCACCTGATGCCTTCCGGTGTGACGAAAGCGTCCACCGCGAGCGCCTACCTTGCGCGGCGCGGCTTTGCGGCGGCCCAGGCCGCGGCCATCGGGGACGCTCCGACCGATCTCGATCTTGCCGGCGTTGTCGGCGCGATGTTCGTCGTCGCCAACGGGACCTGGGCGCTCGATACGGCAGACACTGGGCCTGACGCCGTGATCACAACCGAGGGCTCCGCCGGGGAGGGCTGGGCTGAGGCCGTCACCGCCCTCCTCGCCCGCCTCCCGGGCGCATGAGCCGACGGGCGCGGTCCCGCCGGCGCGACGGTGGGCGCTCGACCCGGTTCCCGTGGTCCTGAGCAGCAGGGAATGGACAGGAATCGAGCGCGGCTTCGGCGCAACAGCTCGCGCGGCCCTGGGAGAGTGGGCGAAGAAATCGCGAAGACGGCCGCGCGCGATCCAGCTACGCCCGCGGACGTCTCTCCCGGGTCTTCGTCCAGGCCGTCGCTTCATCGGCACGGAGAGTCGCCGCATGGGAGGGTCCAATGGCCACGTTTGCCATTTTTCAAAAGGGCCCAGCGCGATGCGGCACGCACCATCGTCATGGGTCTGCCACTCCGGATCGGGAGTAGGCTGCGGCGATGCCCGTGGAGCCCAGTCCCTTCGACGACCCCGACCTGCAGCGCCTCGATGCGGCGCTGACCGCGGAGTTTCGGGCAGAGGCCCGAGAGTACGAGCGATTGGCCGCGCTGGACCACCTGCGGGGCCGGCAGATGGCGGACGTGGCGCTTGAGCTGCTCCACCGCGGCGACGTCGTCGCGGTGGAGTTCGGACGCCGAACGTTCACCGGCACGGTGGCCTATACCAGGGCCGACCTGCTCTGCCTGCGTACCAGGACCGCGCAGGTCGATGTGTGGCTGGAGGCGCCGCTGACGCTGCACGTGCGCAGGCGCGTGCCAGCCGGGGGGCTCAGCCGGGGCGTGGGCCCGAGCAGCTTCAAGGCCCGGCTGTCCGAGCACGAGGCTGCCCACACAGGGGTCGCGGTCGGTCGGCGTGGCCACTCGGCCGAGCTGAGAGGTCGGATCCGCGCCGTCGCTCAGGACCACCTGGTCATGGATGTGGAGCGACGACCGCAGTGCTACGTGCCGTTGAGCGCCATCGGCTACGTGGTCGTGGCGATGTGAGGG
>JBOGEA010000462.1:0-4017 GCA_050743205.1 Egibacteraceae bacterium
CGCGACCGCGCCAACCTCCCCCACCCACCCACAAAACATCAGGGCGTCCGGCCTCGGGAACCAACTCGATGGTCGAGCGGTAATTCACGAGCGGCAGACCGGAAAGCAGTCGGTAGCCGAACTGGGTAGGCGGCTCGAACACCACCACCTCCTCCCGGCTGACGACGCGGCCGGTCCGGAACCGGCGTATCGCGCCGACACCGTCCGCCACCAACCGCCACACCGCCTCAACGGGCGCGCGCGATCGGGCCTGCGTCGACACTCGGATCACCTCACGCTCCCGCATACTCCAGCCTCCTCAAAAGCCAGCGTACTCACGTCGTTTGGGGGATTGGGCTACGGTGTGGCGATGAGCGGTCTGCGTGTGCGTCATGTCGGTGGCCCTGTCGTCGCGATCGTCGGGCGGCCGAACGTGGGCAAGTCGACCCTGGTCAACCGGCTTGTGGGGGGGCGAGAGGCGATCGTGCAGGAGCAGCCGGGGATCACGCGGGACCGGACAGCGCATGCGGCGCAGTGGCTGGGCAGGCGGTTCACGATCGTGGACACGGGCGGGTGGACGCCGTCGTGGTCGCCGCAGCGGCGGGGGGACGGCCTCGACGACGCGATCGCCGCGCAGGCGGAGGTGGCGGTTCTGACCGCTGACCTGGTGCTGCTCGTCGTGGATGCGACCGTGGGCGTGACCGAGGAGGACGCGGCGGCGGCGGGCTGGCTGCGGGGCCAGGAGGCGCCAGCGCTGCTGGTGGCGACGAAGGTCGACCACGGCGGGCTGGAGGCGGGCATGCACGACCTCTACCGGTTGGGCCTCGGGGACCCGATTCCGGTGAGCGGGCTGCATGGGCGCGGCTCGGGGGACCTGCTCGATGTGGTGGTCAAGCGGCTGCGGGTGGATGGCGCGTTCGACCGGCCTGTGGAGCCCGACGACGGCGCTCCCGGGGTGGCGCTGGTGGGGCGGCCGAACGTGGGCAAGTCGTCGCTGTTCAACCGCATTCTGGGTGAGGAGCGGGCGATCGTCGACGACCGGCCGGGCACGACCCGCGACGCGGTCGACACCGTGGTGGAGTTGCCGGACGGGCGGGTCTACCGCTTCGTCGACACGGCCGGGATGCGGCGGAAGAAGGCGAAGCGGGACGCGACCGAGTACTTCTCGACGCTGCGGGCGGTTCACGCGCTGGAGCGGGCGTCGGTGGCGCTGCTGGTGATCGACGCGCACGAGCCGATCTCTGAGCAGGAGCAGAAGCTGGCACGTCAGGTCGTGGACGCGGGCAGGGGCCTGGTGGTCGTGTGGAACAAGTGGGACCTGGTGGACGAGGAGCGCCGTGAGTGGATCGAGCGTGAGCGTGACCGGCTGATGGGCCATGTCTCATTCGCGCCGATCGTGCGGACCTCGGCGGTGTCCGGGCGAGGTGTGGGCCGGCTGTTTCCGGCGATCGACGGGGTCCTGGAGCAGTGGACGCGGCGGATCCCGACGGCTGTGCTGAACGACTGGCTGGCTGAGACGGTCGCGGCGACCGCGCCGCCGATGAGCGGGGGACGGGCGGTGCGGCTGCGGTACGTCACCCAGGTCGCCGTCGGCCCGCCGACGTTTCGGGTGTTCGCCACTGGGGGGATCATGCCCGCCTACCGGCGGTATCTCGTGCGGCGGCTGCGTGAGCGGTTCGGGTTCGGGGGCACGCCCTTGGACGTTGCCGTCCGCATCCGCCCGCGCTGGGAGGAGCGCGAGGCTGATCCCGCGCCCTCCTCCGGCGCTCCGGAGCGCCGGGGGAGGTGAGCGGAGCCGCTGAGCGCAGTTGGTTCTCCTGTCCCCCAGGGGGGTAAGCTGATGCGATCTGACCTGCATGAGGGGCGGTGAAGAGCGCATCGCGAGTTCGTCGTTGCGGTCCTGCGCGGTGGGTTTGCGCAGAGGAGGCTGTGGTGCCTCCTCGGACGGATGGGTTTTGCAACCTCCGAATCGCGCAGAGGGGTGGTGCTGATGCAGTCCAACGGCATCCGCCTCGTTCACCAGGCGCTGCTGTACCAGACGGAGGGGGAGTTCGTCCGGACAGTTGTGTCCTACTTGCGGGAGGGGCTCGCGAACGGGGACAGGGTGGTCGCGGTGACCACGCAGGCGAAGCTCGCGGCCATCAAGGACGCCCTCGATGGGGAAGCGTCGTACGTGGAGTTCCTTGATATCCAAGCCTTCCGCGACACCCCCGCCCGCCGGCTCGCCGCCTTGCACACCTATCTGCGGGAGCCGCGGCGCGTGCGCGTGATGGGTGAGCCGAGCTGGGTGGGATCGGACCGAGAGCGCCGGGAATGGACGCGCTTCGAATCGCTCGTCAACGTCGTGTTCGCCTCCGTCGATGCCAACGTGCTGTGCCCGTACGACGCCAGCCGCCTCGATCCGCGGATCCTGGACGCCGCGGTCAAGACGCATCCGCTTCTCGGCTGCGGTGAGCAATGGGGGGTGAGCGGGGGCTACGTCGATCCGGTGGAATTCGGTGGGGCCCGTGACGACGCCCCGCTGCCCGAGCCGGAGGGCGCGACCGAGACGCTGGCGTTCCGCGGCGGGCATGATCTGCGGGGGATCCGTGGGTTCCTCAGGGCTCACGCCGCCCGTGCGGGCCTGGCCGGCAACGAAATCGATACGCTGCTGGTCGCCGCGAATGAGATCGCGACGAACGCGCTGCGCCACGGTGGGGGACAGGGCACCGTTCGGTGCTGGCTGGAGCCGGGCCGGCTCGTATGCGAGGTCACGGACCCGATCGGGCGCATCACTGACCCTTTCGCGGGCTACCTGCCCCCTGAGCCAGACCAGTACGGCGGTCGGGGGCTGTGGCTGGTCCGCCAACTCTGCGACGTGGTCGAGATCCGCTCGGGCCAGCATGGAACGGTCGTGCGGCTGCACGTGCGGACGACCTGAGATCGAAAACCTCCTCCATTGGGAGGATCCCAGTTCGCTCTCAGGGGGGACGACTTCTCTGTACCTGCGGTTACCCTGAGTTCATGACTGGGGGCGCCCTTTGCGGAGGAATCCCGTGACCTGCGCAGGGCGCACGGCTACTCTGGGGTAACCAAAGCTTCCGCCTCCCCGAGATACCGCCCGCATCCGGTGGAGGCCACACCGGGCGGCGGTGGGTGCAAACCCGCCGCCGCCCGTTCATTTTTTGGGTCTTCTCACACATCCGTGGGTGGCTGGGTCCCTGTCGTGCATCCCAGGCCTGGTGATGAGCACATCGTGACAGATATGGCTGGAACTGCTCATTCGCATCGGTGTGCGCCGAGCTGGGCGGCATACAGCAGGTGCACCATCCGTACCGACGGCTCCGCCGACATCGCGTGTCTCCTCTTCACCAGGAAGGTCCAGCCGTGCAGCACAGCCGAATTGTGCCTTCCACGCGGGTTCTCGCGCGATCGTGCCCGCCCCCAGGTGGAATACTCTGGCGAGGTTCGGGTAGACAGCGCTGGTGAGGTTCGAGTTCTCCTTCTCAGGGCGATACCGGGCGGTCAGCCTGCTGTTCGGAGTGACCCCTCGCACCGCTTACGTTGACGTGAGCGACGAGCGCATCCTCGCCCGGTTCGGACCGTGGAGCGTCTGCACCCCGCTCGCCAACGTGGCTGGCACACAGATCACCGGGCCTTATTGGGCGCTGAAGACCATCGGCCCTGCCCGCTTGTCATTGGCCGATCGGGGCCTCACCTTCGCCACCAACACGCGCCGGGGTCTGTGCATCTGCTTTCGAGACCCGGTCTCAGGCATCGAGCCGACCGGGTGTCTCCACCACCCGGCCCTCACCGTCACAGTCAGCGACATCGACGGCCTGGCCGCGCTCTTTGCCGCCCGTTCCGTCGCTTCCTGACCGCCGTCTGCCCTCGAGGGTGCGGCGGTGGGTCGGGTTGCGGGCGTTGACGGGGTGGTGGGGTGGGGTTAGGGTCGGGGGACGGGGCGGTGGGAGACAGGAAGCCGGTGGGAGTCCGGCGCGGTCCCGCCACTGTGACCGGGGAGCGACCTCCGAGGATGCCACTGCGCCGCGCGGCGTG
>JBOGEA010000463.1:0-4006 GCA_050743205.1 Egibacteraceae bacterium
GGGCGCGGTCGTTGAGCTCCCGGCCGGCGGCCACATACCGCCCAAGGTCGTCTGGGTCCGCTGAGCTGATCGTCACGGCCGGCAGGCTACCCTACGCGCCGTGCGGCACGATGTCCGCTTCGACCATACGAACGCCACCGCGTTGGCGGCCGAGCTGCGCGCGATGGCACGGGTCATCGACGACAAAGCCGGCGAGCGCAGCCGGGTGGGTGCCCGCGCCGCCCAGGAGTGGCGCGGCGCCTACCGCCAGCGGTTCGATCAGCGGCTCGCCGCGTGCGTGCATGACGGCCGCACGCTGGCTGGCGAGCTGAGGGCGGCGGCGCACCGGCTCGACGAGGCCGCTCAAGCGGCCAGAGCCGAGCAGACCCGGCGTGACCGCGCCCGCCCGTGGTACGAGCAGGCGTGGGACGCCATCACGCCCGGCTGATCACCGCCGCCCGAGCCGTCCAGTCAAACCAGACCCAGCCATCACCGGTCACAAGCCACCACCATCCGCGGAAGAGCCGGCACCGCAGGCCGTCAACGCCCGCCCAAGCGCGTCGCCTCCTCGACACTTCGGACAGGGATCTCCGACGAGCGCATAAGTTCTCAAGCAGGGCGATGCGACAGGAGCGTCCACAGCGCGGTGGGGAAGCGCTGGAAAGGCTGCCGCAAGAGGCGTGCGAGGGTCTGCAAGCGCCCTTGCCGTTCCGCCGTCGCGCCAACGAGCATCGGATGTTCGCAGAGGTCCTTGCAGGGCTGCGACGGGAACTCGACAAGAGCGCGAAGGGTCGCCTCAAGGCGATCAAGCCGCTGTTGGACGCCCGACGCGGACAATCAGTCGGTACTCAGGTACTCAACACGGAAGCCCACGCGAGCGAGCACAGCGCGTCGTTCAGAGAGGTCAGCGACACGCTCGACCGGATCGACGAGCTGCGGCGCCACTGGACATGCCCGGAGTGCGAGACCCGCATCTGGCATAGCCGTTCGGCGCGGGCAGGGTGGTGCAAGTGCGGCGTGAGTCGCTTCCCCGCCGCCACTCGCCCCATCAGGCTGACCGATTCAAGCCGGCAGCGGTTGGCGCGTTCCCGTCGAGTGTGGATTATGTGAGCAGACCAAGCACCTTCGATCTACAATCGAACTGATGTTCACATTGGAAGGCGGTGCAATGACTGCGAGGCGGTTGCGTGCGTCCGATCCCCCGTACCCCTACGCTGCGCCTATGGCAGAGCCAAACTCGACCACGGCCGAGATACAGGCCACGTCGCCAGGCGCGGTGTGGCGACGGGTCGACCTGCACCTGCACTCCCCTGGCGTGCCCGAATTCAAGGGACTCGCAAACGCGGACCTCCGATCCCCGAAAGGACGCGCCCGCCTCGTCGAGGCCTACGTCACGCAGCTCGACACAGCGAAGATCGAGATCGGCGCAATCACCGACTACAACGCGATCCACGCCGGGTGGTTCGACCCTCTTCGCGAGTCGGCAGAGGCCGCCGGCATCCAGCTTTTGCCAGGAATCGAGCTGGCGTTCAACGTCGGAAAATACGGGCTGCACGTCCTGGCCGTGTTCGATCAGGGGACCGAGGCGGCGGCGGTGAACGCGTTTCTTCAGTCACTCGACCATGATCCGTCCCGACCCCTCGCCCAGGAAGGCCAGGAGCACCGGCACATCGACTGCCAGACCAACCTGGCCGACGCTCTCAGCCGGCTTCGGGAGCGGTTCGGCTGCTTGCTGCTGCCCGCGCATCCCAACCAGAAGAACGGGCTGATCAAGACTTTCTCGGCCGCTGACGCCGCGCGCTACCTGCTGGATGTCCGCTTCGATGCGCTGGAGCACTGCCCAGAGAGCGAACTGCGGCGAGTCAGGGACACCGCTGTGCTGCCGCGGGGTTTCTGGAGCGACTCGCGTTGGTCGAGTTCTCCGACCCCAAAGCGATCGATCAGATCGGCACGAAACGGACCCGGGGGCAGCCAAGGGCGACCTACCTCAAACTCAGCGCGAGCGACGTCGGCGCTTTGCGTCTGGCGCTGCACGATCCCCAGACGCGGGTGCGCGTGGGAGACCGACCTGCTCAGCCGTCCCACGCTCGCGTCACAGGGATGGCCGTCCAGGGGGCAGGGTTCCTCGGCTCAGGCGGCAAGGTGACCCTGACGGTCGAGCGCCCGCTTCGTGCGGGAAAGGTCGAGCAGTACGTGGTCACCCGAGTGCTCGGTGAGCCTGCTCAGGTGCGGACAACCGAGGCATCTCGACCTATCGACATCGAGCCGTCCAGGCTGTTCGGACCGACCCGCGCCCCGCTGATCTTCGGACAGCGAGAGATCCAAGCCGTGGCGGCGGACGAGCGCTATCGACTCCACCTGCTCGATGACCTCATCGGCGAGGACGCCCGCCTCGCGAGCCGCAAGGTGGGCCAGGTCCGCAACCAGTTAAAGGGCAATGAGGCCCAGATCCTGGAGGCAACCCGCCGGATGGCGGAGCGTGACGACCACGAGCAGCAGCTCCAGCGCGTCAGGCACGAGATCGACGTCTACGAGCGGGAAGGGATTGCGGACAAGCTGCGCGCGCACACGAACCTGCGTGCGGAAGCGGCGACGTTGACCGATGTCCGCTACCACCTCGAAGCCCAAGGGGGAGCATGGATCGAGACCAGTGAGGCAGTGCTCGCGGAGATCCGTGCCCTGCGACAGACACTCGGGGGGCACGCCGACCAGTCGGGACTGCTGGGTCGAGCCGTAGAACTCATGACGGCCTTACATCACCGCATGGAGGGGATCATCGAGACCAGCCGCGAGATCATCGCCGAGACGGGACGCAGGATTGGCAAGCCTGGAGCCTGACTGGCAACGGGTGATCGACCCACATGAGGCTGAGCTCGCACGCCTGCGTCGGGAATTGCACAGTGAGACACTCGATCCGGACCGCCTGCTCGACTTGAGCGAAGAGCGTGCGGCGCTCGAGCCGCTGATCGCCGAGTATGAGCGACGTGAGAGCGAGCTGAATCGGCTGCGGACGGATCGTGACAGACTCCTCGAACGATACGGGCAGCTGCGCCACCGCGAGTTCGTCTTGAGGCAGACCAGGTGCAAGGCGGTCCAGGCCAGGCTCCATGACCGCCTGCGTATCACCGTTGCATTCAAGGCAGAGAAGGCGCGCTATCGAGCGGAGCTGGAGGCGCTGTTCCGCGGCTCAGGCGTGAGTAAGGCCGCGCCGAGGATCGAGTCGAGATCGCGCTGGTGGTCGATGGGTCGCCCCGACCCCTTGAGCGCCTGTCTTTGGGCCAACGAGCCACGGCGATGCTCCTGCTCCTGTTCGCTTTGGAGGGGAAGCCACTCGTATTGGACCAACCCGAGGACGACCTCGACAACCGCTTTGTCTATAACGATGTCGTCAAACTGCTGCGCGAGGCGAAAGGCATCCCCGACACGGCGCACCGGCGCCAGGTGATCGCCGCCACGCACAACGCGAACATCCCGGTCCTCGGCGATGCCGAACTCGTGCTCGCGCTGGAGTCGTGAGGGCCGCGCACACGTCGTGGGCCGCGCATCGATCGACGACCGACCGCGCTGTGCGGGAGCGCCTGCGCACCGTCCTGGAGGGCGGAGAGGAAGCGTTCCGGCGGCGGATCGAGAAGTATGGGGGGATCTGAATGGATGTGGTGGAGCTGAGGCAGCGCATCGCGCGAGGGGAGGACCTGCACACCGATTTCAAGTCGGCCTTGGGGACACCGGAAGAACTGGCGAAAGATCTCGTGTGCTTCGCCAACACCGACAGCGGTGCGCTGTTCTTCGGCGTTGACGACCACCGCGTGATCGTCGGGGTGGATGACCCTGAGGCGGATTATGTGGATTGTGGCTGTGCGGTCTCGGTCAGTCCGGTCAGCAGCAGCGTGTGGGCAGCAATGGTCGCGGCGGTACGAGTCAGCAGGCCCCAGAAGGTGTGCGCGCCGTGGCGAGCCAGCTCCATACGGTCGGTGATCTCACCGAAGGAGGTCTCGACCCGGTTCCGCCACTTCGCGATGACCGTCTG
>JBOGEA010000464.1:0-3982 GCA_050743205.1 Egibacteraceae bacterium
CTGCCCGAGGGCGCGCGGCCCGCAGCCGCCTGGTGCGCGCCGTCCTGCGGCCCGTTGCCCGCGCCCGCCGCCGGGCGCTCTCCGTCGCGCTTCTCGCCCCAGACGGCGCGGGCAAGTCGACGCTCCAGCGTGAGCTCGCCGCGGCCTGGCCGCTGGAGACGTGGACGGCCTACCTCGGTCTGTATCCACCGTCCTTCGGGTTGCGGCCTCGGGGTCTCGCGCCTGTGCTGCGGCTGGCCCGCTTCTGGTCCCGCTACGCCGCCGGACGGGTGTGGCAGGCACGCGGGCGGCTCGTGATCTACGACCGGCATCCGCTCGACGCCCTGATCCTGAAAGACGCGCCGCCAGCCGGCGGGCGACGGCTCGCGCGGTGGGTGATCGCGCACGCCTGCCCCCCACCCGACCTCGTCGTCGTGCTCGACGCCCCGGGCGCCGTGCTCCACGCCCGCAAACCGGAGCGGGGCGTCGACGAGCTTGACGGCCAGCGCGCCCGCTACCAGTCGTACGCCCGCCGCACCCCGGGCGTTGTGCTGATCGACGCGAGCGGCGACCTCGCCACCGTGCGTCGTCACCTGACCCGCGCGGTGTGGGAGCGCTGGTCAGCCCGCTTTTAGCATCAGCTGAGCCACGCCGTCCGATTGCGTCTCTGCTTCTTTACACCGCTGCATCCGAGTTCAGGCTCTCAAGCGACGGCTCCTTCATGATTCGGATGCCCTCGGTCCAGCGCAGGTTTCCTTTGAGCCGCTGTTCGAGCAGTGCGAGGCTGGCGTACATGTCGATGAAGTCCCGGGCCGTTTCTTCTGGGTCGATGGCTGGGCCTGAGCCAGTCACGCAAGGCTCGCCATCGATCTCGTGATGATCATTTCGGTTGAACTCGCGGATCACGAGCGCCTCGTAAGCGAGGAGCAGGCAGCCCATCCGCACCCGCCATCGCAGCTCCTTATCATTGTTGTCGGCGAGTTCTCGAGGTCTCGCTGGGCAAAGAGCCCTCGTAAGGGCGTCGCTCGTGTTTTCCGCCACTTGTAGGATCAGGTCGCGGTGCTTGACAGCTCCTCTTTCATTCTGTTCTAAGAACGCTGGCATTCTGTTGAGCAGGCCGCCAGTGCGCTCGACGATTCGATCAAGGTCCAGGTGCCGGATCCGCGCTGGCGTCAGCTTCAGCCGGTTGACCAGTTCGTCCAACACCCTGATGTCTACGCTCACCACGCGCTGGGGAGGACTCGTGGACAACCGAAGGGTGTGGCAATTCGGCAGTCGGCCGAGCTTGAAAAGGCAGATGGCCAGGAACAGCGGATACGTTCTGGGTATGGAGCCATCAGATAGTGAGAATGTTGCTGCCAACTGCTGCGCACGCTCGTCGCGCTCCCATTCGCTGGGGTCGGGTATCGGACTGGTGAAGCTGAGTTCGTATTCCGTCGGCCGCCCGTCTACCCTGCGGGACATGACGCAATCACGGTTAGTTGCAATAACCGTCGGAATGCCATGGCCGATGTCCGGCCAGAGCAGTGCCTCCTGCAGCTCCCACTTGAATGGAGGACGTATGCACGGCTCCACTACCAGCTTCTGATTGTCAGTCGTCCAGTAGCCCGACACGCACGTATCGCTGCACTGCAGCCGCGTCGCCTCGTCAAGCTCTCCCTTTCGAGGCGCCCGGTAGCGCCAGGCTCTCCCCGCTGCTTCTCGATTCAACCAGGCGAAGAACTCCTGCACGTCAGAAGTGCTGGTCACTGCGACAGCCGCCGACCCGTTCTCCGGTCCTGGCAGCTGCAACGTTTCCGGCTGTCGAGCGATCCCAGGGCGGTCATCGAGGAAGATTTGATACTCCCTGACGGTCAGCAGCGACGGTCGTACCCAAATGCGCCTTCCCACCCGATCCATGTCGCGCAGCCGGAGCATGAGATGGGCCTTGCCCAGGATCCTCCTATCGTAGTCATTGTCCGCGGATGCGACTCCTCTCGCGATCGCCTTGCTGAGCCGCTCACGAACGTCTGGCCGCACCTGAACGGCCTCCTCCTCGCACTCCACGGCGAGCACGATCGCGGGGGCTGACCTCCTGTCGAGGCAGGCCTCGATCACCGGCGTTGGGTCTGCCCTTGCCGCATAAAGCCGGATAGTCTCCTGCCACCACCCTTCTTCGATGTTGTCCAGCAGTTCACCAATAAGCCCGCGCTCACGAATGTGCTCCGCCGCCAGGAACTCCTGGAAAGTGGGGTGCGCGAATCGGACCTGATCTTGACTGCGGAGCAGCAGGCCGCTCGTATTCTCTATGGCATCGATAAAATCCTCCGCTTTGTGGGGCGCCACGTTGATCCGCGCTAAGGGCTCTTGGATTATTTGTTGGGCCTCCCCAGAGCCGGCCGAGCGTCGCCGATCCCGCATCAGAGAATAAGCGAGTTCCTGCAGTACGTGCTGCTTTTGCGGGGAGGTCAACTCGGAAGAGATCCCCCGGGCCTCCTGGCGCCTGCTGAGGAAGACGTCAAAGACCTCGGCGTACAGTTCGGCCCGATGCCTGGGCAGCGTGCCCCGGTATGCATGAACGTTGGCGATCATGGTAAGGAGCAGTGGGTTGGCCGAGAGTTCGAATAGATGAGGCGAGTTGCGAAGACGACGCAGCAAGTCTTCCGCCGCCTCTTTCGCTCTGCGACGAGTCTCTTCATCTTTCGCGTTGGTGCGACGTACTTCCGTAGCCAGATACCAGCTCTTTACGAAGCTCTCCGTCTGTTTTTCGTCAAATGGGAGTACTTCGAGTGTCGTGAGTTGAAGATCGTTCTGGCGATAGCCGTGGGGACGTGAGGTCACAATGAACACATTGCTGTGATTCTGCTTTATTTGCCTATCCAGCCAGACGACAACTTTCTTTCTCGTTTCTGGGTCAGCGACCTCGTCCAGACCGTCGAGCATCACCACGCAACGCCCGCGGTCCAGCTGATGATCAAACCAGCCTGGGGGCTCGGCCTTCCGCAGCTTTCGGGGGAGGCGGGCACGAATGAGTTCGGTGATGACCGTATCCTGATTGGCCTGTATCCGTTCGACATGGTCTCGCAGATACAGGAGGACTGGGATGGAATCAGGCAAGCCTAGCTGCCAACGACGGCTCTTGGTTTTGGTTAGCACCAGAGCGATATGCTTGAGAAGCGTCGTCTTGCCCGCGCCTGGCGGCCCAATAAGCGCGTAATGCCTTCTGTCACGACTGGTGCGCTTGAGGAGACGCCAGATCGTCCTGTCTTCTTCGCCGCGGTCACGTTCTTGCACCACACTGCCCGAAGCGTAAGAGACAAGGCTCTCGCGCAGATCGAGATCGACGAACACCTGGTTCAGCTCAAGTGTGTAGTAGCCTTGAGTCGCGAGGCCTTTAATGTCGAAGTCCCGGCTTTCGGGAATGATGAACTTCCGGTAGTAGCGCCGCCGGTAGTCGCGCCCACGCAGTAATCTGTGGAGTTTGTCATCAAGCCACTTGACGAGGCGGGGGCAGGACATATCCCACCATTGCCTAGCGAGATCCTTAAAGAGTGTGTATCCGACCCAGGAGGCGGCTGCAATCATTGTTCTGGGCATGATGTGCAACTGCGCAGACCCCAGGAATATTAAGATAGGCAACGGGGTGCTCTTGACCAGCCTGGCTATTGTGCGCTCAGCAGTCCTACTGGTCGTATCCATCGGATGTCTTTCGGGAAGGCGTGCAAGCCAACCAGGCCATATGGACTTGGAGTCGTCCGTCGGCGCGAACCCCCTCAGGCCAGAAAGACTATGTGAGTCCCTTCCTTGTGGCCACGGTTATACCATTGTTCACTTAAACGTCACTCACCGGTTGTTGTGCAGTGTCCCGGACACGTCAGCTCAGCGTCCCGGGCCGTCTCCAGTCGAGTCGCCAGGGGGAGTTTCACCCCCTGGCGCTCCAGGAACCGGACATAAGCCTCTCGGCTTATCCGGCTCGCGTCATCCAGCGCTGTACGGTGGCGCCAGCCGCCAGTGGGCGAACAGG
>JBOGEA010000465.1:0-3971 GCA_050743205.1 Egibacteraceae bacterium
GGCGGAGGGCGCCTTGGCCCTGGCCCGCCGCGACCTCGCCACCGCGGCGGCCCAGCGCGAGCGGCTGACCCGGGCCGAGGCGCAGGCGGGCAGTGCCCTGGCGGCCCGGCGTGACCAGCTCGCCGCGTTGGAGCCCGCCGTCGCCGAATACCCGGACGCCCAGGCGCTGCGCGCGCTGGTGGCCGAGGTGGCCCAGGCCGAGCGGCGGCTGAGCGAGGCCCGGGCTGCCGCGCAGGCGGCGTTGGCCGCCGCGAGGCAGGCCAGGGACGCGTCCCGGGTCGCCCAGCAGCGGCTGTCCGAGGGGTGGCGGCTGTTCGACGCGGGGCGGGACGCCGTCGCCGCTTTGGAGCCGCCCGCGCCCGACCGCGGCGACCTGGCTGCGGCCTGGGCCGCGCTGGTGGCCTGGGCGGCCGGCCGCGAGCCCGCCGAGCGCGCCGTCGCGGAGCAGGCCGCGGGGCGGGCCGCCCGGCTGCGGGGGCAGTATCGGCTGCTGCATGATGAGCTGGTCGCCGCCTGCGCCGGCTGTGGGGTGGATGTGCAGGCCGGCGGTCCCGCGGACGCGGTGGTGCGTGAGCTGGCTGGCCTCGCGCGGGACCTGGAGCGCCTGCGCGAGGACTGCAAGCGGGCCGAGGACCTGCGCGCCCAGGTCGCCGAGCACACGGCGTCCCAGCAGGTGTCCCACGCGCTGGGCCAGCATCTGAAGGCCAATCGGTTCGAGAAGTGGCTGCTCGACGAGGCTCTGGGGCGGCTGGTCGACAGCGCGGGGGAGGTGCTGCGGCAGCTGTCGTCGGGCCAGTTCTCGCTGGCTTTGGATCCTGCCCACCAGTTTCTGGTGGTGGATCATCGCAACGCCGACGAGCGGCGGCCGGCGAGGACGCTGTCGGGCGGGGAGACGTTCCTGGCGTCGCTGGCGTTGGCGTTGACGCTGGCCGAGCACCTGGCGGAGATGGCGGCCGGTCACGGCGCCCGGTTGGAGTCGCTGTTTTTGGACGAGGGATTCGGATCGTTGGACGAGGAGACGCTGGACGTCGTCACCGCCGCGATCGAGGAGTTGGGCGCGCGCGGTCGGACGGTCGGGCTGGTCACCCATATGCGTGAGCTGGCCGAGCGTGTCCCGGTCCGCTTCGAGGTCCGCCGCACCCCCGCGACCTCCACGGTCCAGCGGGTCGAGCGCTGACCTTGGAGGGGCGAGACCTGTTGCCCGGGAGTCACGTCTGGCGGGTCGGGTTGCGCACGTTGCGCGTCACGCCGGGCTGCCATCGGGCCGGGGTGACGCCCCGTTAGACTTGGTCGGAGACTGGACTGGAAAGGGTTCGCTCATGAGCGAGGCTGCTCTCGATGTCACTGTTGGCGACGACGGTTCTCTCCGCGTCGCCGCCGCCGAACTCGCCGCTCGTGGTGTCCGCCCCGGGGACCGCGTACGGGTGCTGCCCCTCGCCAAGCGCAGGATCAGGTCAATGCTCGGCGTCCACGCTCGGGGCGTGGGGTTCACTGATGAGCATCTGCGTGCGCTGCGGCGGGAGATGGGTGAGGGCATCGGCGAGGATCTGAGCAGGTGAGGGCCGCCACCCACGCGGTGGTGGCTGACACGCAGATCCTTATCTGGTATGTGCTCGATCCCTCGCGGCTGAGCGACGTCTCCTGCGATGCTCTTCAGGCGGCCGTCAGGGCACAGGAGCCGATCCGGGTTTCAGCCTGGTCCGTCGTGAAGATCGGCTACGCCGCCGAGAAGGCCTCCAATCCGATCACCGAAGAGGATCGCGACGCTGTCCTGGCTGTTCTCGCTGACCCGAAAGGCCCTTTGAGGTCGTTCCCGTGGACGCCGCCATCGCGGCCAAGGTCCACCACGTGCCCCGAGCTGAGAACGCCGACCCAGCCGGCCGGGTCATCGTCGCCACCGCCGAGGTCCTGAGCCTCCCAGTGGTGTCGTCAGACCCAAAGTTCCGCTTCATGACCACGAGCGCGGTCATCTGGCGCTGAGTCGTCATCCTGGCGTCGGTGCCGGCCTGTGCCACTGCCAAGGCGGTGACGATCCGCGATTTCGACCGGGGATCCGCGGTGCCTCGTCGGAGTTGGGGGTGGGGCGGGTTATGCTGCGCGGTCGTGCGCATCCTTCACTACACCGGGCGGACGGTTGGGCTGGTCACTCATATGCGTGAGCTGGCCGAGCGGGTCCCGGTCCGCTTCGAGGTCCGCCGCACCCCCGCGACCTCCACGGTCCAGCGGGTGGAGCGCTGACCCGTGGACTTCACGGTCGAGCCGTGGGCGCCCGGCTACGGCACGCCGGCTCCTGACGACCTGGAGGCGTCGGGCGCGCAGGTCGATGTGGGCGTGGAGCTGCCCGCCGGGGCGTGGCGTCCGGTGGCGCCGGTGGGGCCGCGCGCCGAGACGGTGGCGTTCGTCGACGGGGTGCGCCGCGTCGATGCGCAGGTGTGGGTGGCGGGCGGGGACGGGCAGGCGCGGCTGGGGGTGTGCGCTAGCTGTGCGGCGGGGATCGTGTCGTGCGACGGCGGCGCGCGGGGTGAGGGCGGTCGCCGGGGTGAGGGGACCGCGACGGTCGAGCGGGTCGAGGTCCGCCGTGAGGTGCTGTGTCCGGTGGGGGGTCTGCGGCCGATCCGCGCCCGGCAGGTGACCTACCATCCGCGGGTCTGCCCAGCCGGCTCGGCGGCGGGGTTGGGGCTGGCGGTGCAGCAGCGGATGCGTCAGTTGGAGATCGGCGTGACGTCGCGGGCGCCGAGCGTGGATCTGCTGGTCATCGACGGGCCGCTGCGGGGCCGCCAGGATCTGCCGGGCGCGGTCGGGCTGGTCAAGGCCCATCAGGTGGCCTACCTGCCGCCGGTGGCCGCCGACGTGGTGGGCCGGCTCGATGCCGGTGAGCGCACACCGCTGTTTTTGATGGCCACGTCGTGGACGCGTCTGTCGTGGTATGTGCGCCTGCCCGGCGCGGGCGGTCACGGTTGGGCCGGCGTCGTGCGGGTCGAGGCCTCCGCGGATCTGCCCGTGAGCGAGGCGCGCCGGCTCGCCGACCTGACCGCCGTCACGCTGCCGGCGTTCGCCTCCGCCGCGCACAAAGACCCCCGCGCGCCGGCGAACCTGTACCCCATCGGCGGTCTGGAGCGCGTCCTGCGCCGCCGCCTCGGCGACCCCGCCCTCCTCCTGCGCTGCCTCCAAGCCGCCGCCGCCCCACAGTCCAAGGACCTCCACCCGAAATACAGCGTCACCCGGGCTGGCAGCAGCCGGTGACGCTGCTCACCCCGCCCGGTGGCGGCGATCACCTCGTCGACTGACTCCGCGGGGAACGCGCGTGTCAGCGCACCTGGTCGCGATCCGGTCCGACTCCCCGCTCATGAGTGGGTGGCTTGACCTGTCCAGCACGTGGCATCCGGCACCTCCCGAACCCACCTTACCGGACAAACCTCCCCAAAGTCAGCAGTATTGAGCATAGGCCTCGTACTGGGCGATCAGCCCCTCCACACGCTTGCGGGCGCGCTCGTTGAGCTCCCGACCGGCGCTCACGTACCGTTCGAGATCATCCGGATCCGCTGAGCTGACTCCCACCGCAGCCTCTCTGGTCGCAGCCTCTCTGGTCGCAGCCTCTCACAGAACGCGTCGATTCTCCCCTCTTCCGGGACGATGCGCCAGCAACCCGAAAAGGCGGCGCTGGCGGGCAGCATCGACGACAATCGAGGAGCGCTGGGAGCGCAGGCCCTGTCAAGGAGTCTCATCGTGGGTGCGGTTCCATCGGCGCACGGCGGCATGGGCGCTGTCGTCTACGAGGGCGGCGTCGCGTTCCGGGTGTGGGCGCCGTTCGCCGAGGCTGTTTGGGTGACGGGCGAGTTCAACGGCTGGTCCGGTGATGACCAGCCGTTGGCCAGCGAGGGCAACGGGTACTGGTCGGCGGACGTCCCCGGCGTGGCCGTCGGCAGCGAGTACAAGTTCGTTCTGCGCAACGGCGACCAGATCCTGTGGCG
>JBOGEA010000466.1:0-3968 GCA_050743205.1 Egibacteraceae bacterium
CGCATATGACGTATGACGAGGCGAGGCGGCAGGTGTTCGGGTTGGTCGAGGGCAGTCTGACAGCTGGGCTGGAGGGCAGGCCGCCGCCGTCGGTGGAGCCGCTGGTCGGGGACAGCCCGTCGTGCGCCGACGCGTGGGGCGTCCCGATCGTCGAGGAGGTCCAACCGGGTCTTGAGTACAACTTCTCCATCGAGCATCTCGACGAGGATCCGGACGCGTTCGTCGACGTCGTGGAGCGGTTCTGGCGGCAGCGCGGGTTTGGGGTGACCCGAGACGACAACACGCCCGGCGTACCTCATGCCTTCGCCGTGGTGGAGGGCGACTTCAACCTCCAAGTGTTCGTCAACCATGACACTGGCATGGTGTACGTGGGCGGGACCGGCCCGTGCGTGGTGTCCCCGTCCAGCTCGTAGGCAGTGTTGTGGAGACTTTGCCCCACCAGGAGGCTGTTGCAAAATCTCACGGGCCCGCCAGTCGGGGCGCTCGAGCCAAAGATGCAGGTTTCCTCCGAATATGAAGGAAAGCTGCCCCTCAAGCCCAACAACGCACGCCTGACCCGCAGGTTTCCTCCGAATACGGAGGAAACCTGCAGTGCGGCTGACCCACAGGGCCCCCACGGCCCGCGGCACTCAGCCATCCCTGGAGAGCCACTCCCATTGATTCTGCAACAGGCTCCCAGGTGGGGCAAAGTCTCTCCACAACACCTCGGGCCGAGGCGGGAGCGGCTGCGCCGCCTGATCCGCAAGCGGTAGGACCGACCCGGAATGGAGGTGTCCTCTGAGGTAACGTACATCCGATGTCACTTCCCTTCGTCAACCGCGATGACGAGTTGGCCGCCCTGCAGACGTGGTGGGGACGCCCGAGGGCGTCGATGTGTCTGGTCTGGGGCCGCCGCCGCGTTGGGAAGACGCTGCTGCTGGAGCGGTTCGCGCTGGGCAAGCGCGCGGTCTTCCACATCGGGCGTGGGGCGCCGGTCCGAGCTGAACTGCGGGCATTGTCGCGGCAGGTCGCGGCTGTGGGCGACAGCGGGCTCCGCGACCTGGACCGCCGCCCGTTCGTCGACTGGGAAGACGCGCTGGAGCACCTCTTCGCGCTGGGCGGCTCGGAGCCGCTGCTCCTCGTGCTCGACGAGTTCCCCGAGCTGGTCAAAAGCGAGGCGCAGCTCGAGGGCGTGCTGCGCGCGATGTGGGATCGGGCGCGCAGCGTGACGAAGCTGCGGATCGTCGTCTGCGGCTCCGCCGTGCGCACGATGCAGGCCATGGCAGAACAGCGATCCCCGCTGTATGGCCGTTTCGACCTCGTCCTGCCGGTGCGGCCGTTCCGCCCGCACGAGGCCGCGCTGATGCTGGCGCCGCTGGCTCCAGCCGATCGCGCGCTCGTGTGGGGCGTCTGCGGCGGGGTGCCGCTCTATCTGTCGTGGTGGGACACGGCAGCCGACATCCGGACCAACCTGCGCCGCCTGGTGTGCACACCCGGCGGCGCGCTGCTCACCGAAGGCGAGTTGGTCCTGGCGACCGAAGGCACCACGAGCGGCCTGGCTCGGCTCGCGCTGCACGCGATCGCCACGGGCTCCACGCAGCACAGCGAGATCCGGCAGGCGCTGGGCGATCCTGGGCAGGTCGCCCGTGTCCTGGGCGCATTGGAGGAGTTGGGGCTGGTCGAGCGCATCGTTCCCGTCACGGAGGATCCTCGCCGCCGTGGTGGCCGTACGACCTACCGGATCCTCGACAACTTCCTCGCCTTCTGGCTCGGCCTGGTCGCGCCTTATCGCAGCGAGATCGAGCGCGGCCTCGGCGAGGGCATCCTCAGCGTGCTGCTGCAGCGCCTGGACGATCACATGGGACCCCGATGGGAGGAGGCATTCCGCGGCCATCTCCGCCGGATGGCCGCCGATGGCCTGCTCGGCGAGGCCGTGACCAGGATCGGCCCGTTCTGGACACGATCCGGCGCCCCGGTCGAGATCGATGCGGTCGCCTTGGCCGGGCGCTCGAACGAGGCTGTCCTCGTCGGCGAGGCCAAGTGGCGGCGCACCGTGAACGGGCGCCTGTTGGCGCGCGAGCTGGAGGTCAAGGCTCGGGCGCTGCCGAAACGCGCCCCACTCCTGCGCATCGCGATCGCAGCGCGCGAGGCCGTCACCGACCCCGGCGATGACCTCGCCATCACCGCCGCAGACGTCTTCGGCGGATAGCCAGCGGGCGACATCAGGCGCTGAAGGGGCGAGACCTGTTGCGCGTGAGTCGAGTTTCCCGGAGCGGGTTGCACGCGTTGCGGGCCACGTTCCTCTGGGACCACCCTCCCATGACTCGTCGGGCTGGGGCGAAGCCCCGCTGGAGGCTGTCTTCAAGCGTACGGGGCAGGCTGCCCTATTGATTCAGCGGAGCCCTCTGGGACACCGGTGCCGCGGGCCGGCTGGTCCTGGCCGACGCGCTGGACTGCGCGGTCACGCTGGCGCCCCAGGCGATCGTCGACGTCGCCACCCTGACCAGCACGCCCGCCGTGCTCGGCCAGTACGCGGGCGCGCTGATGGGCAACGACGAGCGGCTGCTGGACGAGCTGCGCCTCGCCGCCGAGGTCGCTGGCGAGCCGCTGTGGCCGCTCCCGCTGTGGCCTGACCTCAACCGCTGCCTCGACTCGCCCGGTCGCCGACCTCAACAACACCGGCGCTGGCGCTGGCACTGGCGCTGGCGCCGCCACCATCATCGGCGGCCTCTTCCTCCAGCGTTTCGTCGGCGACTGCTCCTGGGCCCACCTCGACATCGCCGGCCACCTCCCGCCGGGCGCCACCGGCTTCGCCGTCCGCACCCTCTTCGCCTGGCTCCAACGCCGCACCCCCTGACCCCAGGTCGGCGCATCGACCCCGAGATGCGTCGCGGCCACGGCCAGGCCGACCCCATCAGCTAGCGCCCCGATTAGGACGAAGGTCGATGCACATGGAGCGAGCGGGCAGACTTTCTGCTTGGCATCATGGACTGCGCTGCTGGATGATCGACTTGCAGGAGTGAGGATGTCAGCTGGGATAGATGCCGGTGCCGCTGAGGTCGGTGAACTGCGTGGGAGGCTACGATCTCTGCTGTCAGCGCCGTTGCGGCGGAGGGGAGTTGTCACCATCCCGCGACAGGTTCGAGAGCAGTTGGACCTGCACGAGGGGGACAACCTGCTCGTGTCAATCGAGGATGGACGCATCGTGCTCACTCCGGCCGCGCTCATCCCGCGCGATCAAGCGTGGTTCTGGACCCCCGAGTGGCAGGCCAAGGAACGCGAAGCCGACGAGGAGATCGTCGCTGGCGGAGGCACTGTCCTTCAGGGCGAGGAAGAGTTTGTTACGGCGCTCAGGAATGCATGAGTGCCTACTTACGAGCCACTCCCAGGCTTCCTGCGTGACCTGAAGGGCCTGACGACGGGGCAGCGCGCCATGTTTCAGGCAGCGGTTCTCGCTTTTGTGGAGGACCTACGAGGTGGCAGGGGTTTTCGGTCAAGCCTACGTGTGAAGAAGATGAAAGGCCATGAGCGCATCTGGGAGATGACGTGGGCTCCAGACGGCCGTGCCACGTGGCAGTACGGCCAAGAACAGGTGCCTGGCGAGATGCATATCATCTGGCGCCGGATCGGTACGCATGAAATCTTCAACAGGCCCTGAGGGGCAATCACTTCCGAACATGAAAGCCGAGGTGCCTGAGAGGTGCCTGAATCGACACAGAGCGCCGAAGAAGAGTCGGGGAGGCGCTGCTGCCTTCGACGCATACTTCGACGCACGCCGCGCGACTTCCTCGTGTGGTTCGCTGGCTGGGTGGCATCTCCTCGAGAACTGGCAACTGGAGCGGCAGCGGGCGCTCGTGGGCCAGATGGTCGACCTCCGCAGGCGGCGCGGCACACTCCGGAGCCTGCGGGAGTTCCTCGCAGTCTGCACGGGTGCCGAGGTCGAGGTGGCCGGCAGCGGCGGGGGACCACCTGGTCGGCCGACTCCTGGC
>JBOGEA010000467.1:0-3928 GCA_050743205.1 Egibacteraceae bacterium
GTGCCAAGCGGCATGACGGCGGTTCCCACGGTGCCAAGCGGCATGACGGCGGTTCCCACGGTGCCAAGCGGCATGACGGCGGTTCCCACGGTGCCAAGCGGCATGACGGCGGTCCCCGCGGCGTCAAGCGGCATGGCTGCGGTCCCCGCGGCGTCAAGCGGCATGGCTGCGGTCCCCGCGGCGTCAAGCGGCATGGCTGCGGTCCCCGCGGCGTCAAGCGGCATGGCTGCGGTTCCCGCGGTGCCAAGCGGCATGGCTGCGGTCCCCGTGGCGTCAAGCGGCATGGCTGCGGTTCCCGCAGTGTCAAGCGGCATGACGGCGGTCCCCGCGGCTCGGCCATGAGGGTGCGGCCCGCCGAGCCCGGCGACCACGGCGCGATCAGGCGGCTGTTCCGCGCCACCTTGGCCGGGGGCCAGCCGCTGCCGTTCGCGGTTCCGGGGCTCGCGGGTTACGAGGCGCTGTGCCTCGACTGGTATCTCGGCCCCGGCCTGAGCGCCGCGGCCGTCGCCGAGGACATGGGCACCGTCGTGGGCTACGCGCTCGTCTGCCTCGACGAGCGCTCCCACCGCCGCTGGGCGCGCCGTCGCGCGGTCGTCTGGGCGGGACGGGCGGTGGTGTCGATGGCGCGGCGGTCGACATCGCCCACGGCGCGGACGTTCCTGTGGCTGAGGATTGCCGACGGCCTGGCGGCGTGGTCAGCCGGGCGGGCCTCCCCGATGCCGGCGCACGCCCACCTCAACATCGCCTCGGGGGCGCGGCGTGGGGTGGCCGCCGCCCGGCTCGTGGGCCACATCGACGACGTCTGCGCGCGCCACGGGGCCACCGGCTGGTACGGAGAGATCAACACCCGCGGCGGGCGTCGCGCGACCGCGCTCGAGCGCCTGGTCGGCGAGGTCGTCCACCAGGCGCCGAACCGTACGCTCTCGTGGCTCGCCGGCGAGCCGGTGCAGCGCTTGACCCTCGTCCGGACGCTCAACTCTCCTGACCGCCGTTCGTCGGTCTCAAGCGGCGTCGACGATGATGCTTACATGCGTGTTGTGGAAACTTAGGGCCTGGGCACAAATAACTTGACGCTTTCATCCGGATTTGACCTGGTCAGCGAGTCACGCGACCGTAACTTCCGCCACGTTATTCATGCCCAGGTCCTTAGCCCCACCAGGTGAGGCTAAGTTTCCACAACTGTGTGAGCTGGGAGGATGGGATGGCGGAAGGGACGTTCGTGAGTGTGCAGGGCCGGGGGGTCATCGCGATTCCAGCCGAGCTGCGCAGGCGTTTCGGGCTGGATCGTCCCGGGGCTCAAGTCGAGCTTGCAGCCCGTGACGACGGCGTGATAGAGCTGCGCCCGCACCTGGCGGCACCGGCTGAGCAGAGCTGGATATGGACTGCGGAATGGCAGGCACGCATTCGGGATGGGCTGGAGGACCAGCAGGCCGGCCGCAGCGAGATGTTCGAGGGCGGGCAGGACGGTTCTGCATGCACTTGAGGTCCGGGGCGCGTAGGGCGACGAGTGCCGATGTATGAGGCGCTGGCCAGTTTCCTGCGCGACTGCGACGCTCTGACGGCTGATCAGCAACGCGCCTTTCGTCAACGCTCAAGAAGTTCATCGACGACGTGGACCATGGACATTTTCGACCTGGGCTACGGGTGAAGGGCATCCGGGGGATGCCGGGGCACTGCGAAAATGACCTGGGCGCCGGACGGCCGAGCGGTCTTTCGGTATAAAGCGCCGGTGCGTCTCAAGATCCGGCACGTCATCTGGGTGGCCATCGGAACGCACGATGTCCTCCCTTGAAGCCACCAGGCGGGCGAATGCACGATGGCAAGCGTCTGGGAGAGGCTCAACCCTGGACGGAAGAAGTGGACACGGCCCAAGGTGATCGGCCTGGCCTCTTTGTCCACTGGCGGCTGGGTGCGGCCCGCTGGGTGCGATGCTAGAGGCCAGTCGGCTGACTCGTATCGATGCTGCCGTGCGGCAAGGATTCCCTTGACCCTTGACAGCCGTTCTTTGCGGGACGATATTTTATCGTGGGCGATTTGAAACAACGAAACTGGACCACTGAGCGGAGCGGCCGCGATGATCGGCGAACAGGGTTCCCGATGCGGTTGAATGGCTGCAAGGCGGTGCAACGATGGGCAATGCGAGAGTTCTCTGGCTGAAAAACGCGTTCGTGATGGTGGTCGCCATGGGGCTGGTCGGATGTGCTGCGCCTGGTGGGGCTCAGGCCGCCAGCGGCAGCATCGGGTCACCATACGAGCCCTATCTGGTGTATCAAGCTGACTGGTCGAGCGGAATCGGCGGGTGGACCGGAGAGACGGGCTGGAAAATGCTCAACGGCATGCTCCTGAATGACGGCACGACAGGCAGTCCCATCTTCGCGGACTTTGAGCCGGGCGCAAGGGCGGACCATGCCGTGGAGGCCGACATCAGCCTGATTCGAGGGGAGCAGAACTTCGGTATAGTGGTAAGAGTGGGAATGGAAGGAGGGGGATATGGTGCGGGAATCTATAGGGGTAGGGCACGCATCGCGCATTATGGTACGGGGGGGATTGTTGCAGGTGAGGCATTTGATCCGGGCGTTGATTTCCATACGTATCGGGTCGAAGCCAAGGGCAATGTCATCACGTTTTCGGTCGACGGCGTGGTTTTGGGGGAGATGAAGGACAACAAGTATCTTGAGGGCGGCCAGGTCGGCCTGTGGTCTCACGGGCTTCAGCTGGAGGTCCGCAGTTTCCAAGTGTTTGCCATATAGGTCAGCGGGGCACCGCCCGACTCGACGGAGCCCGGCGGTGGTCAGCCGGTGTGGTCGGCGGTCGCGGGGCACGGTCCGGTGGGACCGCTCGTGGTAGGCGTCATACAGCGTGGCGGCCTCCAGCGGCGGTCGTCGGCTGCGGGCGTCATGCGGCTGGCAGCGCGGCGAGGAAGGCCGTGGAGTCGGCGGTCGCGCCGACGATGCCGCCCCGCAGGGTCATCTTCAGCGCTGCGGTGTCGTTGGCGTGGTCGGTGGCGCCGGTGCAGTCGGACGGGGAGAGGCACTCGTAGTCGCGGTCGTTGGCCTCACGGATCGTGGGTGTGCACGCACGCGTCGGTCGTGTGCCAGTGACGAGCCACCCGACGCGCTGTCACGTGAAACGGCGCGGCGACACGTCCCCGCTCAGCGGACGTAGTCCGAAGCGGCATGAGTCGGGGGGCGTCGAACTTGAGCATGCTCAGCGTGAAGGCGTGTGGCACGAAGCTCAGGCTTCTCCGTCATGCTCCTGGGGCGTGCCCGGCGTTGATCGCCCCCTCGGTCTGGACGCCCGCGACATGTCGTCACGTCAAGTAGGTCGACGGTGAGGGGGATGTCCGTCGACGCCAAACCGGAAGGCCCGGCGGACTGGCTTATGATCGGAGGAGTCTCTGGACTTGCGCTTGGTCCCGCTGGCTCCTCGGGGATTCCGACAGGTGATAGCGATGATGAGCAGTGATGATGACGCAGCCGCCGCTTACTACGAGGATCCGGCAAGCCGAGAGTTCGCTGGGCCAGCTCGGCGTAGGCGGGTCCGGCAAGGACGTCTGACCGAGCATGTTCCGATTCGGTTTGCCGCTGAAACGATCGAGAAGGTGCAGTTGCTCGCGGACGAGAATGGGCCAGACAGTCAGCGGCTGGATCCGTGACCTTGTGGAACGGGAGGTCCGCTTGCGGCTGCCGCGTTCGCCGGGCACGCAGCCCGAAAGCGTGGGCTCGTACGAGGTCCGTCCCGTGTTGCGGACTGGTGCGATGATTCGCGCGGTGTGACAGGCTGCGGGCAGCCACATCAGGCGCTTGGTTCCTGACCGGCGGTTTCCTCCACGTTTTCTGGACGTTCAGAGCGCCGGGATAAACCGGCATGGAGAAGGAGATGAGAGAGCTCTACACCGAAGGAGTAGCGACCCACGGTGACCCCGAGT
>JBOGEA010000468.1:0-3917 GCA_050743205.1 Egibacteraceae bacterium
AGCGACCCACCCACCCACCCAGCTAGAACGCGACCGGGAATGATCGCAGGCCGCGGATGAGCATGCCGGGCCGCCACTCGATCTGGTCGAGCGGGATGGCGGGGCGCAGCGCGGGCAGGCGGCGGAGCAGCGTGCCGATGGCGATCTGGCCCTCGAGGCGGGCGAGCGGGGCGCCGAGGCAGAAGTGGATGCCCTTGCCGAAGGCGAGGTGACGGTTGTTGGCACGGGTGATGTCGAGCTGATCGGCGCCGGCGAAGCGGCCCTCGTCGCGGTTGGCGGAGGCGAGGATGACGAGCACGCGGTCGCCCTCGGGGATCGTCACCCCGTTCAGCTCGACGTCGGCGCTGGCGAAGCGGAGCGTCGAGGTCTCGACCGGGCCGTCGTAGCGCAGCAGCTCCTCGACCGCGGATGGGAGCAGGCTCGGGTCCTCGATGAGCCCGCGGAGCTGGTCGGGGTGGGTGAGCAGGGCGAGCATGCCGTTGCCGATCAGGTTCACGGTCGTCTCGTGGCCGGCGACGATCAGCAGGAAGATCATCGAGAGCAGCTCGTCCTCGCTGAGGGCGTCGCCCTGCTCCTCGGCCGCGGCGAGCGCGCTGATGAGGTCGTTCCGCGGATGGGCGCGTCTGTCCTCGAGCAGCGCGCGGAGGTAGCCGATAAAGGCGATCATCGCGGCCCGCGCCGAGGACAGCTCGGTCTGGGAGTGCGCGTTCGAGATGAAGATGTTGGACCACTCGCGGAAGCGGTCGCGGTCCGCGGAGGGCACGCCGAGCAGCTCGGTGATGACGATGATCGGCAACGGGAACGCGTAGTCGCTGATGAGGTCCATCGCCTCGGCGGGCGCGACCGCGTCGAGCAGCTCGTCGGCGATGTGCTGGATGCGCGGGCGGAGCCCGGAGACCAGACGGGGAGCGAACGCCTTGTGCACCAGGGTGCGCAGCCGCGTGTGGTCGGGAGGGTCGGCGTTCAGCATGTGCCGCACGAGCGGCATCATCTCGTCGGAGAAGTCCAAAAGCCGTCTCGCCTTGAGGAGGCGGGGGTCGCGCAGGGCCTGATCCGCATCGTCGTACCGTGTGATCAGCCACGTCCGGCTGCCGTCGGGCATCGTGATGGGGTGGACAGGCGCAGACGCGCGAAGATGCGCGTAGATCGGGTAGGGGTCGGCTTTGACGGCTGGATCCAGCGGATTCACGAGTTCGGTCCGCGTCATCGAAACCTCTTTGGGTCCGCCGCGCCACATCTGCGCGTTCTGCGAGGGATGATCACGCGGTGCGCACCGCTGATACAACGCGCTCGCGCTATTCGGTGTCATCCTCGTCGCCCGAGCGCATCGGGCCGTGGGGGTCGAGCTTGTAGCCGACGCCGCGGACGGTGCCGATCAGGGACTCATACTCGCCGCCCAGCTTGGCCCGCAGGCGGCGGATGTGGACGTCGACGGTGCGGGTGCCGCCGAAATAGTCGTAGCCCCAGACCTGTTGGAGCAGCTGGCCGCGCGTGAACACCCGCCCGGGGTTGGCCGCCAGATACTTCAGCAGCTCGAACTCGCGGAACGTCAGATCCAGCGGCCGGCCGTTGAGGCGCACGACGTAGGTGTCCTCATCGATCTGCAGCCCGCCGACGCTGGCGAGCCGCCCACCCGCGCCCAAGCCGGTCCGCTCCAGGGCGAGGCGCAGCCGGGTCTCGACCTCGGCGGGCTGGGCCCGGGACAGGACCCAGTCGCTGAAGCCCCAGCTGGTCTTCAGCACGGCGAGCCACCCCTCGCTGACCACGAGCACCAGCGGGCGGCTCACCGATGCCGCGGCCAGTGTCCGGCAGGTGTGCGAGGCGGCGCCGAGATCGGTCGTCGCGTCGATGACGACCACGTCGGCGTCCGCGACGGCCGGGCCCGACTCGGGACCCAGCGACGCGGTCACGATCGTATGGTCCAGAAACTCCAGCGCGGGAAGCAGCACCTTTGCGCCTGGCGAGGCGTCGGTCAGGATGAGGAGCCGCATGCGTCATCTCCTCCCCGAAGTCTTCTTGAGCCATGGGGACGTCATCGCAGGTCCGGCCCGCTGTCCCTGAGCTCTGCCAGCAGCGCGTCGATCGCCCCCGTTTCGAGCTGCTCGCGATGGCCGAGCAGCTGTGGACCCAGCGCGCCGGCTTCACGCTGCAGCTCCCAGCGCTCCTCCACAGACAGTCCGATGCGGTCGGCGAGCAGGTCGCTGAGGCGTCCGACGCCGATCACGCGGACGGTGCGGAACAGCTCGTCAGCCTCGTCCAGCGTGCTCGTCGCGGCCAGGACGTGCGCGCGGACCCGCTCGAGGGCCGGCTCGTCCAGGTCGCCCTGCTCGAATACGGTGAGCAGCGCCTCCAAGGCCGTGCGGCCCGCCACCCGCGCCCTCGCGGTCATCTCGGGCGGCCACGAACCCGAAGCGGGCCACAGATCGGTCCAGCTGGCGACGACCTCTTCGTGCAGGCCGTCGAGGAGCGTCCTGCCCACAGTGGCGACCTCCGCCCTGCGATCGGTGTCCATCTGCCTAAGGTACAGACCCAGCCCGCGATCGCCCCCTCGCGCCACGATCACCTTGCCACGCGGGGTGTGAGATATCCCAAACATTCTGGTTGCGCAGGTTTCGGACGGCTGCGTAGCGGCCGATGCCTCGACATCCCCGAGTGAAAAGGACCCCACGATGCGCACTCACACACGCAGCATCCTGCTGGCGACGGTGGCCGCGGCCTTCGCCGGCGCGGTGAGCGAAACGTGATCCGCCGCGACTGACGCCTGCCTGTTCCAACGAAACGAGGCGGCCGTGCTAGGGCGCCCCTTCCGTAAATCCGTTGGCATTCGGGCGGCCCTCCCACGCCCGGCGCTCGCTGCGTTGCGCCTCGCTTGCTCATTCATCGCCCGGCCCGGGTAGGGATGCTTTTCAGGATCGGCGCGCCTTGCGAGCGGGGCGCAGGGACGCCCTCGATGCATCATCGAATTTCCGTCAGGGACCACCTAGGGTAGGGACCATGGCGGTGCTCGTGCGCATGTTCGCGGCTCTCCGTGAGGCTGCTGGTGAGGGCGAGACCGTGGTGGATCCGGGGCCGCTGCCGCGGCTGCTCGATACGTTGCGGACCCGCTACGGCGAGCCGTTCGGCGCACGGCTCGAGCTGTGCGGCGTGCTGGTGGACGGCTCAAGCGTCCCCAGAACCGCGCAGGTCGAGGTGCCGGACGGCGCCGAGGTCGCGCTGCTCCCGCCGGTCAGCGGCGGTCGCCGATGAGGGCCTTCGTGGCCAGCGTGATGCTGGCGGCCGCAATCATGTTCGGCCTCGATCTGGCGCTGGAGCGCGCCGCCGAGGGACGCGCCTCCGCGCAGGTCAGCCAGCTGCTCGGGGCGCCCACGACGGTTGACCTGCAGGGCTGGCCGGTGAGCCTCCGGCTGCTCTCCGGCGCGGCCTCCACTGTCGAGGTGCATGCCGAGAATGTGCCGACTGGCAGCGGCGTGCGGTTGCGCCAGGTCAACGCCACCATCAGGGACGTGCGCCTGCGGCTGGGTGATCTCTCCGCTTCTCGGCTGCCCGTCGACGTCCCGCCCGGGACGTTCATCGCGGATCTGGACGCCGAGGCCGTCCGGCAGCTTCTGGGCGAGTTCGCCAGAGCGGGCCCGGTCCGGCTCGCCAGCGGGCTGGTGCTGCTGCTGACGCCCAGCGCGCGGATCGAAGCCCGGGTCGATGCCGGGCGGGGCACGCTCGTGCTCACCCCCGTGACGGCGTCGCCGCAGATGCCGTCGCCAGTCGAGATCCCGCTGCCGAGGCTGCCCGCCGGCACCACGGTCCAGCGGATCTCCGTGCTCGACGGAGCGCTCCGGCTGGAGGGCATATTCGACCCGAAGACGCTGCTGCAAACCGCCCCCTAGCTGTGTGCTGGATCGCGGCGGAATACCGCCGTGATC
>JBOGEA010000469.1:0-3879 GCA_050743205.1 Egibacteraceae bacterium
GAAGGCCAGGCCGCACAACTCGGCGGTGCGTCGGCCCACCCCGGCCTGCAGCTCCACCGCCGCACGGGTGCCGGGCCCGGACATCGTCTCCAGCAACCCCAGCGCGTCAGCGCTGAGCAGCTGGGCCATCACCGCCTCGGGGAGGGCCCGGCCGACCTCGTCGCCTTCGCGCCGGGCGGGGGGTGGGTGGTCCCTGCGTCGGAACACGACATCCTCGGACAGGCCGGCCATGGCTGCACCGCGATGGGTGAGGCCGAGTGCCCGGCAGTCCCGGAGGAACTGGGCAAGGGAGTCCACCACCCTGGTCCGTCTGGGCCGTGACAGGGTCCCGGCCGCCTCGAGACGGGCCAGGCGGGCCAGGAACCCCTCGACGTCTCTGCGCCCAAGGGCCGTGGGATCGTCGCCGCGGTCGGGACGGGTGCCGAGATGCTCGGAGAACAGCCCCACGCACGACACGCTGGCGGCCACGGTGGAACTGGTCTTGGACACCAACGCCTCGGCCGCCCAAGCCTTGGTCGCCGCTTTGAGCCAGGCCTGGCTGATCGGGCGGACCGGATCACCGGCATGGCGGTGCAGGCCCTCCTCTCCGATGAACGACAGGTGACCACCTTGGCCCCACACCCTCAGGTCCCACACGTCCTTGGCCTGCTCCGCCTCCGGTCTTGACGAGGCCAGGGCGACCCGGTCGGCTGCGAAGCGCAAGAAGTTCGCTGTTGGGCCGAGCTGTCCGTGGACGTCGATGTCGCCCAGGCACCCGGCACCGAGCCGACGGCAGTAATCGACGGCGCCGCGCAACTCCACGAGGGTGGCGTGGCGCCCCTCGGCCAGGCAGCACCCGATGGCGTAGAGCATCTCGACGATCACCTGCTCGGGCAGTCCCCGCAGCACGACCCGCCCCCGCCGCTCGCCCCGCCTGGGGCTCGCCCGGCGGCAGTAGGCGTCCAGGGCCGGCCTGCCCTCCACCCGCCAAGCCGTGTCGTGGGCTGCGCACAGCCCGTTGGCCAGATGAGCGGCCAGGCGCCCGCAGGAGATGACCGCGCAGGTCCCGATGCTCGGGCGTGGCTGTGCCGGGGGGAACGAGGCGTCCCCGCGGAGGTAGGCCTCCACGCTTTGGCCCCGGATCGTTCGCAGGTGGTTGCAGCTCAGGCACAGCCCTCGCGCCGCGGCCGGCCGGGTGGCGCCGGGGGCCCGACAGACCAGGCACAGGCTTTCGCCCGAGCGGCGCCGGGGCGGCAGTCTCTTGGCGCAGAAGGCTCTCAGGTCGAGGGCACCATCCGCCTTGCGGCGCTCGGCGCACCAGCTGCACAGGCCCTCGGAGCGCCGGGCCTCGTTGGCGCAGTCCTCCATGGCGCAGATGGCAAAGCCGGCCAGGCGATGATCAGGGTCGGGGGTCCACACCTCGGTGGCAGGATCCCACCCCGCGGCCACCAAGGCGGGCAGGTCGAGGGCGGCCCTGAGTCGCTCCAGAGAGGCGCTCCGACGGCCTCCATCGATGACCACCGCCGGCACGGGGAGCGAGGCGGTCACGTCGCCCGTCGCTGTTGTTCGAAGTCGAGTGGACCGAGGCGCTCCACAGCCGCGCGCAGCGCGTCGTCGTTGGGATGCAGGTAGGCCTCGGTCGAGCGGATGGAAGCATGGCCCAGCAGCTCGGCCACCACGTCCAAGCCGACCCCTCGCGAGAGAAGCTCGCGGGCCGCCGCATGACGGAACATGTGCGGGCGCACCGCCCGATCGAGACCGGCCCGCTTTGACAGGGCCGCCAGCCACTGGCGCACCGTGTGGTCCGACATGGGCCGGCCGCGCGGCTCGTGGAACAAGTTGACCAGCACGAAGTCGCAAGCCTCCGCCGCCGGGCACGCCGCCCGCTCGCCCAGGTAGCGGTCATAGCACGACAGCACCTCGGCGCGGACCGGGACGTGGCGGTCGCCGGACTTGGCCCGAGCGCGGTTGGGGTTGTCCCTGCCAATCACATGTACATGCGGGCCGGGGACCGCGCAGCCGAGTACCGCAGAGCTCACCACGAAGTGCAGGTCGCAGCGTCGCAGACCGAGGGCCTCGCCGATGCGCAGCCCGCAAAACCACAACAACACGAGGATGAACCGGTCCCTCCAGCTGGCGGCGGCCCGCAGAAGCGCTTCGATCTCGCCGGAGCGCACCGACTCGGGGGTAACTCGCCGCCGAGCCCGCTGCACGTGGCGGGGCTTGGCCACGTAGCGAAGCCCGGAGCCCTCGGGCCGCAGCTCGGCCGGCAGGTAGCGATCGTCGCCAACCTCGTAGAGGAAGCTGAGCACGCAGGCATCGAGACCACGGTTGGCGACAGCATGCTTGTACAGCTCCCGCACCGCAGCGAGGACGTGATTGATCCGCCCCGGGCTGCGGGGCTGGCCCCGCCCGGCCCCGGCCCGTTCCACGGGAGTTGTCCGCAACATCGCCACGAACGAGCTCAACGATCGAGCCGCCTCAGCCAGACTCCGGCCGCTCGAACAGCACCAGGCAAGGAAAAGCGCCAAGTCGCTGGCGTAAACCCGGGTCGTCCCCTCCGCCCGGTCCGCGCCGAGCCGCAAATGGCGCAGGTATGCATCCGCCACCGGGACCCAGGGTGACCGGCAAAGTTGCACCCGTGTAAGTCGTCTGCACGGGCTCCGAGTCGGGTGGTGTGAGGGCGGTAGGGGCCGGGTGAGCGGGCACCAAGGCGGGAGTTCGCTGGGCGGTCGGTCCTCGTGCCGTCGTGACGTTGATGAGCGCCGCTGTTGGCGCGTCGAGGCGCCGCCGGTCGGAAAACAGGCGCTGCGAGCGGGTGGTGCTACACGCCGACGAGGGCGGCGGCCCGGGTTGGGTCGCGTGCCACCCAACGCAGCCCGGCAGAGATGTTGGTCGCCCCTGCAAGGCGGAGCAAGCTGATGGCGAGGTTGCGCAACGTCGCCATCGCCCTTGCGGTCGCTCCGGGTGCCCGGAGCCGGTGGCGGTCCTCGTCGAAGCTCCAGTCGCGCACCCAGTGGACCTTGTTCTCGATGCCCCAGTGGCCGCGGACGTGGGCCCCGAGGCGCTCGGCCCCGGCCCTGCCCTTGGCGACACTGGTCACGTAGTAGGAGGTCTCGGCCGAGGCCAGGACGTCGGCGAGGTCGGCGCGCTCGCGGTAGACGACGACCACCTGGGCCGCGTGCGGGAAGTCGACGCCCTCGGGTACGTCGCCGACCCGGACGTAGCGGTGCTCGGTGCGGCCGTGGCCACGGCTGGTGCTCTCGTGCTCGGGCGATAGGTCGGCCTCGCCGACCGCCTTGATCGCAGCGAGCAGCTTCGGCTGGTTCTCCTTGACCTGGAAGAGATAGTCGGCCTCCTTCTCGTCGACCACGAAGCGGGCGTGGTCGCGCTGGGCGTGCAGGGCGTCGGCGGTGACGAGCGCGCCGGCGATGTCGAGGCCCTCCAGCAGGGGGCGCAAGGCGGTGATCTCGTTCGACTTCTCGTCGACCTCCTCCTGGCCGACGACGACGCCTGAGCCGTGCACCATCGCCGAGAACAGATGGACCGCCCGGCCTTGGCCCCCCAGCGCACCGCGCAGCGACTTGCCGTCGAGCGCCAGCACCAGGTCGTCGTCGCCTACCCGCCCGCGGCGGGCCTGGTCGAACAGCCACGCGCCCACGGCCCGGTCCAGCGCCGCCGCATCGATCGCCCCCAGCGCCCGGCGGAAGGTATCGAGGTGAGGTGCGACATAGCGACGCCGCACGGGGTGGTACTTCGCTCCCAGGCGGCGCAGGACCTCCTGGGGGCAGTCCGCCGCGTACTCGCCGATGGCGCTCACGCTGCGGGCGCCGGCCAGGGTGGCCGCAGTGGCGATGGCCAGGATGGAGGCGAGGCTGTGGCGCACACCACGCCGGCGGC
>JBOGEA010000470.1:0-3866 GCA_050743205.1 Egibacteraceae bacterium
CGCCAACACCACCCACCAGCAGAGCCTCAGCGGCTCCTACACCAGGTTGGGGGACCTGGCCCAGGCGGCGGGCAACCCCACCGAAGCCGAACGGCTCCACCGCCAAGCCCTGGACATCGACGAGCGGCTGGCCGGCCTCGACCCCGCCAACACCACCCACCAGCACAACCTCAGCGTCTCCTACACCAGGTTGGGCGACCTGGCCCGCGCGGCGGGCAACCCCGCCGAAGCCGAACGGCTGCACCGCCAAGCCCTGGACATCCGTGAGCGGCTGGCCGGCCTCGACCCCGCCAACACCACCCACCAGCACAACCTCAGCGTCTCCTACAACAGGTTGGGGGACCTGGCCCAGGCGGCGGGCGACCCCGCCGAAGCCGAACGGCTGCACCGCAAGGCCTTGACGATCAGTGAGCGGCTGGTCGGCCTCGACCCCGCCAACACCGCCTACCAGCACAACCTCAGCGTCTCCTACAACAGGTTGGCGGACCTGGCCCAGGCGGCGGGCAACCCCACCGAAGCCGAACGGCTCCACCGCCAAGCGCTGGCCATCGACGAGCGGCTGGCCGGCCTCGACCCCGCCAACACCACCCACCA
The DNA here is from genome assembly GCA_050743205.1 of Egibacteraceae bacterium. Lineage (GTDB taxonomy): Bacteria > Actinomycetota > Nitriliruptoria > Euzebyales > Egibacteraceae > JBOGED01. Next base: position 595 of record JBOGEA010000470.1, read on the forward strand.
GCAGAGCCTCAGCGTCTCCTACACCAGGTTGGCGGACCTGGCCCAGGCGGCGGGCGACCCCACCGAAGCCGAGCGGCTGCACCGCCAAGCGCTGGCCATCGACGAGCGGCTCGTCGGCCTCGACCCCGCCAACACCGACCCTTCGGAAAGGACGGATAGGGAACAGCCTTGAGGTCCATGGAGATCCCTGGAAACGAAACGCAGGACGCGAATAAAGCGTGAGGTGCGCGCCGACCTCCTTCCCCCGCGGGAATTGCCTGCTCAGACGCAGTTAGGCAGCTGCGGGCGAGGATCAGGAGATGGGGCAGCCAGGAGCGTCAATTCCGGCGCTCCGACTGCCATCAACCATCGGAGTCTGATGGAGCTGGTCGGGTGAGTGTGACGTTTTATGACTGCATCGCCGGAGAACGCTGCCATTCATCACCAACTGTCTGCCGATACAGTTTTTCAAATTTCTAATCCCGGGACGAGCCGGTTGGCCACACGACTTCGACGGGCACCCCTTTCAGGCGGGAGTACTCCACCACGTCCGCAGTCCCGCCATGTCCCCTCGCGGGCTTGCCATCCCACACAGCTACGAGAAGATCGCTGGTCTCGACGATGCGGCGACCGGCGGCCATATGCGCCTCCTCGCTGGACTCCACGAATGGCAGTTTTACGATCCGGCTGGCCCGGACGATGAATTCGTCATATCGCCGGCGTGTCTCCGCAGGCGCAAGTCCATCGCGATACTCAAGCGCGGGCACGATCACCTCCAGAGCACCACCGCGCTTCAACATCGCAGTCGCGAAGACCTGATCAGCGCCATCAGCCAGACAGGTGAGGCCGATAAGCTCTGGGCTTGGCAATCCGCTCAGGAGATCATCCAGCGCTCGGCTGACCAGCTGCCGAGTTGCTTCTGGAATTCCTTGATGTCCCGTGCAGCCGACGCGCATAAAAACAGCCTACCGCGAAAGGGCGCGCAGATGATCATCCAGCTAGTTCAGGAGGTGACCTGCCAGACCTGCCAGCAGCCCTACAGGTCACGTTCCTGGCGGACCATCGCCACGGGCTGGCAGTCTCATGGCGGCCGGTGAGGCGGCAACCGTGACCGGCCCGGACCTTGCCGGGCCGACCGGGCCGGGTGCTGGGTGGCGCTGCTGCGCGACCCTGGCGGCGTGCTGGTCGTGGTCGGCCCGGTCGGTGAGCGGCACCGCGCGGACCTACTCGGATTGGCGTTGGCCGAAGGGTTCGGCATCGAGCGGGTCGGCACGGCGCGGCTGCTCAGCAGAGACGACGCGGCGGCACAGCTCCGCGAGCGGCAGTCCGACCGGCGCCGTGGGGAGGCGGGCGCATGACCGCCGGCGCGGTGGGGCTGATCGTGTGCGCGGCATGCGAGCTGGCCAAGCCAGCGGAGGCGTTCTACACGGTCCGCGGCCCCAGAAGCGTTGGGGACTGGCTGGCGCTCCTTTCCCGACTGCTGCCGGGCGCGTGTGCGAGTGCGTTGCGGTCGGGGAGGTGAGCCAGCCTGGAGCGTCGCCTTCCCACGCTCCGGGCAGTGGCCGCTCCCCGACCGCCCTCACGCTCAATCCATCGGAGTGCGTGATGGAGTTGGTCGGGTGAGCCGTGACGGTGACGGCATCCCTTTTCCGGGTCTTCTCACGTTTCCGTGGGCGGTCGGGTCTCGGGGTGCAAGCAGAGTCACGCTCGCGGTCCACCCGGCTCAAGATCTCCACCCGTCGAGCATGGCCGAGCACAGGTCAGCGCACTCGTGATGCACACACGGCCGGCCCACGTCCTTGAGGGACTACCGAGAACACAACGCCATCAAGCGACCCACACAATCCACGCATAACGGAAATACAGGCGGGATCAGATAGCCCCACACCATCACCCATTAATCTGCGAATGTCCTTGCGCAGCAGCCTTCACCATGCCATAATCAAACATATGTACGAGACAGTGGTGTTGGGAGAGGACCAGGCGGCGCGCGGCGCCGTCGACGCGCTCGCGCCGCCGCTCGACACCCTCGCCGCCGTCGCCTGGGACACCCTCAACGCCGACACGCTGAGCCGCTGCGTGATCGATCTGACACGCCACCGCGACCGGCTCGACGGGCTGTGCACCCTCGCCATCGCCGCCCACGACCGCACCCAAGCATGGAAAGCCGACGGCTGCCGATCAGAGAAACAGTGGCTGGCCACCCACTGCCGGACCAGCATGGGCGAGGCGGCGGGCCGGGCCGAGACCGCGCGCCGGCTGGCGCGGCTGCCGGCGACCGCGCGGGCTTTGGCCGCCGGCACGATCACGCCCGCGCATGCCAGGGTGGCGGCCAAGGCGATGCGGGACCTGCCCGCCGAGGCGGTCGAAGGGTTGGACCGGCTCGTCGCCGAGCGGGGCGCCCACACCGACGCCGGGCAGCTGCGGGAAGCGCTCAGCGACTACGCCCACCGCGTGGCGCCCGAAAGTCTAGAATCGCGGCAGGAGCGGGCGTGGGCGACCCGCCGGCTGAATGTGACCCGGACGGGTGATGACGGCGCGCTGCTGGAGGCCAAGCTCGACAAGGTCGGCGCCGAGACCGTCCTGGCCGCGCTCGCGCCGCTGGCCGCCCCCCACGGGGAGGGCGACGAGCGCACCGCCGAGCAGCGGCGCGCGGACGCGCTGGTCGAGCTTGCCCGACGCAGCCTCAACCACGGCAGCCTGCCTGACACCGGCGGGGTCCGCCCACACATGACCGTGATCGTCGACCTGCCCACCCTGCTGGGCCAGCCAGGCGCGAAGGCGGCAAGGCTGGACCGCCTCGGCGCGATCAGCGGTGAGACCGCCAGACGGCTCGCCTGCGACGCGGCGGTCTCCCGGGTGATCGTCAACGGCCCGTCCCAGGTCCTCGACGCCGGCCGCGCGACCCGCACCGTCACCCCCGCCCAGCGGCGCGCCCTGACGGTCCGCGACAAAGGCTGCGTCGGCTGTCAAGCCCCGCCCGCCTGGTGCGAGGCCCATCACATCGTGCCGTGGGCGAAGGGCGGTCCGACCGATTTGACTAATTTGACCTTGCTGTGCTCAGTGTGTCACGGCAATGTGCATGAGCGGCGGTGGCGGCTGGCTCGGGAGCCCGACGGGCGCTGGCGGCTGCACCCACCGGACCGCCAATGACCGCCCGGCCGGCAGCGGCTGTGGATGTCGCCGGTGGCCTCGCCGAGGCGCGGCCAGCGGCACCTGGTCCACGCGAGCCGCGGCCGGATCCGCGGGGTCCACGCGAGCCGCGGCCGGATCCGCGGGGTCCACGCGAGCCG
>JBOGEA010000471.1:0-3849 GCA_050743205.1 Egibacteraceae bacterium
CCTAAAAGGCTCTGCGCGAGCGGAACCCGACGAGGCGCGACCCAGCGCCAGTTCACTAAGGACCTGGGCATGAATAACGTGGCGGAAGTTACGGTCGCGTGACTCGCTGACCAGGTCAAATCCGGATGAAAGCATCAAGTTATTTGTGCCCAGGCCCTAAGCGCGCCCCCTCGTAAGGAGCGCGGGCTACGCGCGGGTGACGAAGTTGAGCAGACGGTCAGGGATCCAGACCACTTGGACAACCCTGCGCTCCCCCAAATGGCGGGCGACGTTCGCGAGATCGCGGGCGGTCGCCTCGGCCTGGTCCTCGGACGAGCCGGTGGGCAGCAGCATCGTGTCACGCAGCCTGCCGTCGATCTGAACGGGGATCTGGCGGGTCCCCTCCACCAGCAGCGCCGGGTCGTAGGTCGGCCAGGTCTGCTCGGACACGAAGTCGTCGTGGCCCAGCCGGTGCCACAGCTCGTCGGCGATGTGCGGCGCGATCGGGGACAGCATGATCTGGATGGCCTCCAGCGCCTCCTGAACCGCCCGGCCCCGCACCCCCGCCCCGCGAACCGCCGCGGACGTCTCGTTGCACAGCGTCATCAGCTTCGCGATCGCGGTGTTGTACTTGAACGCGTCGAAGTCTCTCGTCACGGCCTCGATCGTCCTGTGGGTCGCCCGGCGCAGGTCCTGGGCGTCACCTGCGTCACCGGGACCGGCCATGAGGTGCTCTTCGACCAGGCGGCACAGGCGGGACAGCCACTTGAACACACCCGACGGCGAGACGTCGGCCCAGTCGAGGTCGTCCTCGATCGGGCCCGCGAACAGCATCGTGGCACGCAGGGTGTCGGCGCCGTACTCGTCGACGACCGTCTTCGGCTCGACCAGGTTGCCGCGCGACTTCGACATCGCGGCGCCGTCCATCAACACCATGCCCTGCGACTTCAGGCGGGCGAACGGCTCGACGAAATCGACGTGGCCCAGGTCGTGCAGCGCCTTGGTGAAGAACCGCGAGTACAGCAGGTGCAGGATCGCGTGCTCGATCCCGCCCGTGTACTGGTCAACCGGCATCAAGCGGCGCACCGTCTCGGGATCGAACGCCGCGTCGTCCCGATGCGGCGAGCAGTAGCGCAGGTAGTACCAGGACGAGTCGACGAACGTGTCCATCGTGTCGGTGTCCCTGCGCGCCTCGCCGCCGCACCGGGGGCACTCGACCTTGCTCCACTGGGGGTGGCTCGCCAGCGGCGACTCGCCGCTGGGCCGCAGGTCGGTCTCGCCTGACGGAGGCAGCAGGACCGGCAGGCTCTCCTCCGGCACCGGCACGACCCCGCAGGCGGCGCAGTGGATGATCGGGATCGGCGCGCCCCAGTACCGCTGCCGCGACACCAGCCAATCGCGCAGCCGGAAGTTCACCGCGAAACGGCCGAGGCCCCTGGCCTCCAGGTCGGCGGTGATCCGCCGCTTCGCCTCACGCCACGGCAGGCCGTCGTAGCCCGGCGAGTTCACCATCACGCCCTCGCCAGTCCACGCCTCGGCCATGGCGACCGCGTCCAGCTCGTGGTCCGCCCAAGCCAGGATGACCCGGACGGGCAGGCCGTGAGCCCGGGCGAAGTCGAGGTCCCGCTGGTCAGCGCAGGGCACGCACATGATCGCCCCGGTGCCGTAGTCCATCAGCACATAATCCGCCGCGAACACCGCAAGCCGCTCGCCATTGACCGGGTTGACCGCGTGCACGCCGAGGGCGACGCCGTCCTTGGCCTGGCCGGCCGACAGCCGCTCGACCTCGGACTTCGCGCCCACCCGCTGCAGGTAGGCGTCGAACGCCTCGGCTCGGCCGCCCAACTCGGCCCACGCCCGGGCACGGGGATGCTCGGGCGCGACGACGAAGAAGGTCGCCCCGAACAGCGTGTCCGGGCGGGTCGTGTAGACGGTCACGTCCTCGCCGGCCTCGTCGATGCGGAACCTGACCTCGGCGCCCTCACTGCGACCGATCCAGTTGCGCTGCAGCGTGAGGACCCGCTCGGGCCAGGCGCCCTCCAACTGGTCCATGTCGTCCAGCAGACGCTGCGCGAACTCGGTGATCCGCAGGAACCACTGCTCCAACGCCTTCTTCTCCACGATGCTGTCGCAGCGCTCGCACAGACCGCCGACGACCTGCTCGTTCGCCAGCACGGTCTGGCACGACGGGCACCAGTTGACCAGGGCGTCCTTGCGATAGGCCCAGCCCGCCTCGAACAGTTGGAGGAAGATCCACTGCGTCCACCTGTAGTACTCGGGATCAGAGGTGTGCAGCCGCCGCGACCAGTCCCATGCGAAGCCCAAGCGCCGCATCGTCTCGGCCTGGGTCTCGATGTTCGCGTACGTCCACACGGCGGGGTCGACGCCGCGTTTGATCGCCGCGTTCTCCGCTGGCAGCCCGAATGAGTCCCAGCCGATCGGGTTCATGACCTCATACCCGCGCAGGCGGGCGTAACGAGCGACCGCGTCCGCCAGCGAGAACGCCTCGACATGACCCATGTGCAGGTCACCGGACGGGTACGGGTACATGTGCAAGGCGTAGAACCGCAGACGCCCACTCTCCTCGTCCGCGACGAACAGCCCGGCCTCCGCCCACGCCCGCTGCCAGCGCGCCTCGACCTCACCCGGATCGTAGCCGCTCACGTACACTCCTTTTGTCCTTACCTCATCGACGGCACCCGGGAGGTCTCGATCGTATCGCCCAGGCGCGACAGGCCCGGTGAGAGGCGCCGGAGGCTGTCGTGGCCACCCTGAAATGGGAGGCGGTGGGAGGCGATCCCGCTCCCGGCGATTCGGCCGCGTTCGATCAACTTGCGCGAGCATTTGCGGCCATGGCCGGCAACGCCGGTGATGCGCAGTCCAAGCTGAGCACTTTCGCCGCCTCAGTGGACGACCGCATCTGGCAGGGCGAGGCGGCCGACGCGTTCCGCGAGAAGATGGGCGAGCTTCCCCCACAACCGGTCAAGCTGCACGAGTCCCACCAGGCCGCCTCACAGGGCATGGCCGGCTACGCGCGGGAGTTGGACGACCTGCAAGCCCAAGCTTGCGTTCTGCTCGCCCGAGCCCAGGCCGCCCAAGATGACCAGGACGCGCAGACATGCGGCCGTGACCAGGCGTTGGCCCAGGATCCGACCGCGTCCATGACCGGCTACGACCGTAGCATCGACGACGCCCGCCAGCGGTTCCAAGACGCCTGCCGTCAGATCGGTGATCTGCGCGGGCGGCGTCAGGAGGCCGAGAACGCCGCGCTGGTCAAGCTTGCCCACGCCCAAGACCTGGGCATCGCCAACGACCCCTGGCACAAACGGGCATGGGACGCCATCGACCGTTGGATCGACGAGCGCGCCGACATCCTGCGCGGACTCTCCAACATCCTCAGGAGCGTCTCGGCTGCCGCTGGACTGCTGTCGCTGATCCCCGGTCTGGGTGTGATCTTCGCGCCGATCGCGCTGATCGCCGGCGGCGGCGCCCTCCTGTTGAACGCCGCTCTGGCCGCGACCGGCAACGGCGGCTGGAGAACCCTGCTCTTCGACGCCGCCCTCATCGCCCTCCCCGGCAGCGGCCCGCTTCTCACCGTGTTCGGCGACATCACATCGGGGGATCGTGGGCGGCAGGACCGCCGTATCCGCAGCGACCGCGTGACCCGCAACCCGGAAGGTGGCCGGGGGGCCACGTTCCAGGCGGAGATAGAGAATGGCGAGGGCATCGTCGGCTATCAGTATCTGCACGGCACGAATAAGGACGCGGGCGGTTTCAATACGCGTGGGAACGCCTCTCTGAGAGCGTGTTTGAGAATTATCGTAAGGGGTCGCGCCTCGTCGGGTTCCGCTCACGCACCCCCTTTTAGGT
>JBOGEA010000472.1:0-3848 GCA_050743205.1 Egibacteraceae bacterium
ATGCTGCGCGGATCCAGCACCAAACTGACGCGGCCGTCGCGGGCGTGGACGCCCTCCGCGGCGAGGCGCCTGGCCTGCTCAGAGGGGTTGGAGCTGGCCAGCCTCCCGTCGCCGCGGACCACTCGCCACCAGGGGTAGCCGCTGTGGTCGCGGAGAAAGGTCCCCACCGCGCGGCCGGCGCCGGGCCGGCCCGCCTCGCGCGCGACCTCGCCGTAGGTCACGACCTCGCCGGCCTTCAGGCGCAGCAGCACCACCGCCACAGCCTGCTGGAACGAGGTCACGGCTGTGCGGCTGCGGGCGGCGGCGGCCAGTCGGGGCGGGCGCCGAGCGCGACCGCGACTCGCCCCGCGACGCCGGACAGGCCGCGGGCGCGCAGGACGTCCTCGATGCGGGCGGGCGGGATGTGGCGGCGGCAGCCGGCCAGGTCGATGGGGAGGTCGCGGCGCACGGTCATCAGATCGACATTGCGGAGGAACCGAGATGTCGTGGGGTCGGCCAGGTCATCGAGCAGCGCCTGGCCGACCGGGCGGCCCAGCACGCTGCGGCAGCCGATGGGGTCGGCCGCGGCCGCGGCGACCGTGGGGTAGGCCGCGAGCAGGGCGGCGGCGCGGGTGCGTCCCACACCGGGCACGCCGTTGAGGTTGTCCGAAACGTCCCCCCGCAGGGCGGCGAACTCGACGTACTGGCCGGGATCGACACCGACCTCGGCGCGCAGCCGCCGCGGGGTGACCTCGAGCGCGTGGTCCAGGCCCGCGCGCAGGCGCAGCACCGTCGTCGCATCGCTGACCTGGGCATATGCGTCACGATCCGAGGTCGCGAGCACGCAGCGCCAGCCTGCGGCCTCCGCGGTGGCGGCAGCGGACGCGAGCACGTCGTCGGCCTCCCAGCCGCTCACCGACTCGACGGCGACGCCGAGGTCCCGGAGCAGCTGCTCGGCCGAGGCGATCACCGCCCGCAGCGCGGCCTCCTTCGGCGGGCGCTGCGCCTTGTAGCTCGGCCAGCGCTCACGGCGGGCCGACCGCGCCGCGCAGTCGAAGCCCACGACGGTTCCAGCGCCACCGGCGCGGTCAGCGACGGCAGCGAGCAGCGAGCAGAACCCGCGCAGCGCCAGACCCTGGGGGTATGCGTGAAAGGCCCGGTGAGCGAGCGAGTTGCCGTCGATGGCGAGCAGCACGGGCAGGCGTGGCAGCGCGGGACGGCGCGGCTGCGGGGACGGCTGGCCCGCGCTGGGCGGCGCGGCGGCCGAAACCGTGGGGACCGCGGGACGCAGGTCGGCATCGAACAGCGAGAGCGCCTCCATGGCGCTTACTCTGCCTGACTCCGGCGGCGCGGTGTGGAACCTCGTACGCCCAACCAGACACGGTCATCCCGAGATCCAGCACACAGCCGCCGTCCCGATGCCATCCTGGGCCTATGCGGTTTGAGACCGAAGCGATTCGGGATGCGGCGGGCGGCCTGTCAGAGCAGGTGCGGACGCACCGGCGGCGGATTCACCGGCGCCCGGAGCTGGGGTTCGTCGAGCACGAGACCGCCCGCTACATAGAGTCGGTGCTCGACGAGCTGGGTGTCGAGCACCGGCGGGTGGTGGGAACCGGGGTGGTGGCGGTGATCCGGGGCGACGGCCCGGGCTGCATCGGGGTGCGCGCGGACATGGACGCGCTGCCTGTGCACGAGGCCGCCGCGGGGCGCGAGGGCTACCGGTCCGAGATCCAGGGTGTGTCGCACGCCTGCGGCCACGATGGGCACGTCGCGGTCCTGCTGGGGCTGGCGCAGCTGCTGCGCGGGGTCGACCGCCTGCCGGGGACAGCGGTTCTGTACTTCCAGCCCGCCGAGGAGGGCCCCGGTGGGGCCGAGCCGATGGTCGCCGCGGGCGTCCTGGAGGACCCTCTGGGATCGGGGCTGGCGCCCCAGACCCCCCGCCCTGAGGCGGTGATCGCGCTGCACGTGTCCAGCCGGCACCCGTCAGGGGTCGTCGCGCTGCGCAGCGGGCCGATGACCGGCTCGGACGACATGATCACGATCACCGTCCACGGCCGCGGCGGCCACGCCGCGCATCCTGACACCGCGATCGACCCGATCCCGATCGCCGCGCAGATCGTGCTGGCCGTGCAGCAGCTCGTCACGCGCGAGGTCGATCCGGTCCAGCCCGTCGTCGTGACCTTCGGCACGATCCAAGGCGGCACCCGCCACAATGTGATCGCGCCGTCCGTGACGCTGACCGGCACCATGCGCGCCGTCCACCAGCACAATCGTGAGCTGCTCCAGCGGCGGGCGCCTGAGATCGCGCGTGCGGTGGCCGCCGCGCACCGGGCGACCGCGACGGTGGAGATCGAGCACGGCTACCAGGCCGGGTTCAACGAGCCGGCCCTGACCGAGCTGATCGCCGAGTCGGCCCGGGCAGTGCTCGGCCCGCGACGTGTGCTGGCCGAGCCCGACCCCACGCTCGGCGGTGAGGATTTCTACGCCTTCGGCGCGACCGGCCTGCCGGTCAGCATGTTCCTGCTGGGCGTCGCCAACCCCGCGCTCGGCATCGACGCCCCGCATCACAGCCCCCAGTTCGACCTGGACGAGGCCGCGCTGCCCGCCGGCGTCGCCGTCCTGGCCGAAGCGGTCCGGCGGTGGCTGGTCGCCGCCGCAACGGGCACGATGGCCTCACGACCAGAAGGAGCCGCACGATGACTGAGAGCACTGAGCGTGTTGCGCTGTCCGAGCAGGAGTGGCGGGAACGGCTGACCCCCGAGGAGTATCGGGTGCTGCGGAAGAAAGGCACCGAGCCCGCGTTCACCGGCGGGTACTGGGACAGCAAAGAGTCCGGCCTGTACCGCTGCGCCGCATGTGAGGCCCCGCTGTTCCGGTCGGACACCAAGTTCGACTCGGGGACGGGCTGGCCCAGCTTCTACGAGCCCGCGAGCCCCGACGCGGTCCGGTTCGAGGAGGATCGCAGCTTCTTCATGCGCCGCACCGAGGTGCTGTGCGGTCGCTGCGGATCGCACCTCGGTCACCTGTTCGATGACGGGCCGGCCCCGACCGGTCAGCGCTACTGCATCAACTCGGTCGCGCTGGACCTCGAGAAGAACGAGTGAGCGGTCGCGCTGACCGTTACGACCGGCGGTGGGAACAGCGCGCCGCCGAAGGTCGCAACGTCCACGGCGAGGCCGACTACGTCGAGTCGCTGGGCGTCCGGTCGGTGCTCGACGCGGGCTGCGGCACAGGGCGCGTCGCGATCGAGCTGGCCCGGCGCGGGCTGGAGGTGGTAGGGGTCGACGCCGACGCGGACATGCTCGCCGTCGCCCGGCGCAAGGCCCCGAACCTGCGCTGGATCCTGGCCGACCTGGCGACGCTGCGCCTGCCCGACGACATGCGCTTCGAGGCGGTGGTCATGGCCGGCAACGTGATGCTCTTCCTGCAGCCAGAGACCGAGCGGGCCGTCATCGAGAGCATGGCCGCGCATCTGCTGCCGGGCGGGCTGCTCGTGAACGGGTTCCAGCTCGACATGAGCCGTCTGGACCTGCACCAGTACGACAGGTTGGCGGCCGACGCCGGCCTGGAGCCCGCCGGGCGCTGGGGGACCTGGGACCGACAGCCGTTCCTCGGCGGCGACTACGCGGTGTGCATCCACCGCCTCGCCCCGCTCGCGGCGGCAGGTCCGTTAGAGCTTGTGTGAGGGCTGTCGTGAGGAGGGTCGCGCCTCGTGTTCGAGAACTGGCGTGAGGGGTCGCGCCTCGTCGGGGTGCAGCGACCTAAAGGCTCTTCGTGAGCGGAACCCCGACGAGGCGCGACCCCTGCGTCACTGACCGTCGTGGGTTTGTTAAAGCTGAGCGGTTCGGGCGGCATCGAGCCGCCCGAAC
>JBOGEA010000473.1:0-3848 GCA_050743205.1 Egibacteraceae bacterium
TGCGGCACGGTCTTGGTGGTCGTGGCCAGAGCCCGCGCCGCCGCCGTACTCAAACTCAACTGCGGCCGGTCACCATTCACACTGACCTCAGGCGTCTCAGTCTCAGTCACAGACACAACAAACCCCCAAAACTAGACACGACACGACCATAAGGAACTCTGCTTATTCACTAGATACCGGCTCTGGACTGCCAACGCCGGACAACGAACCGATGCGAGCGGCCGAGGTGCCCAACCCTGTCGGGACCATGAAGGGCCGCGGGGCCGCCGGGATATCTTGTGATGCCGTCTTCGCGTATGGGTTATTCGTCCGCCTCCCAACGAACGCGAGAAAACCGGCCATATAGGCCTGAAGCCCTTCGACATACGTGAGGACGCCTTCGCGAGCACTCGTGTCCAGGTCCAACTCGTCGAATAGGGCAGGCAGTTCAGTGGCGACCGTGTATTCGAACTGGCACAGCCGAGATGCGCCCAGATTGTTGAGGACGTTGACGGCCTGCTGCACGCCACAGTTGAAGAATCGCTGCATCAGCACTACGCCGTTGTTGAAGTCGTGTTCGAAATCTACCCTTTTCTCATAGGTAAAAATGTCACCGTACGCACTCATGACTGTTTGGAACGCCTTGGCCAGAGAACGCATCGGCGCGGTGAGGTGAATCTCCGGAGGGTTCTCGAGATGAAGCGCGTGGAGGATCAGGACCTGGGAGGCTTTTGAGAAAGTAATGGGAGCCCGCATCTCTTCGTAGTCGAGCGGATCGGGAGTTCGGTTCTGGACGAGGGTCGTGAGGTCCCGCATAAGAGTCTCAGTTAGCTCCTCGACACAACCGGCAAGCGAGCGCCGCAAACCCGCAGACATGACCTTCACGCTGCGAGACCACAAGTCCGCCAGCGCGCGTTCCACCGGATTGGTCGGCACCGCCGTAACGGTGCTGTCCGCCGGCGCGAACATCGGCAACCGGGACAGGAATGCCCTTGCGCCAAGCAGATCGCGACGGCGCTTGAAGCACTCGAGGAAATAGTCCTTCACGTAGAATGCCCACACACACCAGTCGTTCGCCAACTCGAGCTCGGCCAGTTCAGCATCCGGAAAGGTCAGCGCGAACAACAATTCAAACTGAGCGGAGTCCCACCTGTCCTCGTCCCACCTTCCCCATTTGCCGCGTGCGTCCGGTACCGGCCCCAGGAGCCCCATCTTCCGAGCCCACGCCTTGGCATGCTTACGCAGCGCATCGAGGTGGGGGTTCAACCGCGCAGAGAACGGCATGTAGAACTCCGGCAGCTCGAACGGCTCTGCCCGGTACGGAACGCCCTGGTAGCTCCTGAGCCTCAACCCCACGGCTGCGGGTGACAGCCCGAGGCGCGCGGCCACGGTACCCAGCCCTGTGGGACCGCAGGGCAGCCCAGGAGGCGTCGGAGAGCTGACCGTACCGGCCTCTGGGTCGCAACCGCTAGGCCGCACCGCCCACTCGAGATCGCCAGCCATCCAGCCCCGAAGTCCTTTGACATATGTGAGGATCTCCGCGCGCGTCAGCGGGGCTGTCCCGTACTCCTCGAAAAGGGGCAGCAACTCGGTGACGGCGGTGTCCTCGAACTGGTACAGCCGAGAGGTCACGAAGTTGTTGACGATGTCGACCGCCCGCTGCAGGTCGCAGTCGAGGAAGCTCTCCACGACCACGACGCCGTTGTTGACTTTGCCTTCGTCTACATGTGCCTCGTAGGAGACAATGTCCTTGCGCAAGCTTGCGCTATCGGCGAACGTCTCGTTCAGCACACGAATTGGCCGGGCGCGGTAGAGCTCCGGTGGGATCTCGACACCCAGAGCGTGCTCGACCAGGTCGGCGGACCATAACGACCCGCTGAGCTGACGGCGCATGCCGATATATTCGATCGGGTCGAGAACCCTGCTCTTGTCCTGGCCAAGATTGAAGCGCTCCCGCATGGCGTCCTCAGCCAGACTTTGGAGATGCTCAGAGAACCGGTGCCGCCACTCGGCGGACTTGGTGGGTGCGGTGCGAGGCCACAGGTCGGCCAAGCCACGCTCCACCGGGTTGGTCGGCTCTCCAGGGGGGGTAGCGGTGATGTCCACGGGCATGAACGCCAGCAGTCGAGAGACGAACTCCTTAGCACCCGATACATCGTGGCCGTCGAATACTGTAGAAGAATCTTCCACGTACCAGCCCCAGACGTACCAGTCGCTGAGCAACTCGAGCTCCGAGGCTGGCGCATCCGGATGGGTCAGCGCAACGAACAAGGCGACATCCATGGAGTCGAACCTGGGCTCGTCCCAGATACCGGAGCCGTCCGCGTTCTCGGGCGAGCCAAGCATCCCCATATCACGTGCCCACGCCTTGGTATGCACGCGCGCCTCCTCCACGTGGGTGTTCACCCGCGCAGGCCACGGCATGTAGAACTCCGGCATGTTAAAAGGTTGCATGATATGCCCCCATTACCGATCGATTACCCACCCGCGCCCATGGGCGCCTATCAACGATCCGATTCGCGCAGCCGAGGCGCCCAGCCCCGTGGAGCGGCCGAGTAGCTCCGTCGAGAGAAATCGCGCGACCCGAGTTCGGTGTAGCGACCATGTATCCAGCGGGGCTTCGCCCCGGCCCGACGAGCATGGGCGGTGGCGGGCGGAGTTGACCGTGGTTGTGTGCTGGATACGCGCCATATACGTCGCGTATCCAGCACACAACCAGCCGCAACGTGCGCAACCAGACCCGCCAAACTTGGCTCACGCGCAACAAGATCGCGGATCCAAGTCCCCTAGATCTGGATGCACGGATCACCCGGAGACGTGAGCGCGAGGCCGCCGACGGGTGCGCCCTCGATGCCCCACCGCTCCAGACCAAGGAATAGCTCACCAACACATCGACAACATTTTGCACATCGACAACATTTTGTCGATCACGGTTGTCCAAGCGCTTAGCGCATCCGGACAGGCGTACGAGATGAGCAAGGCAAAGTCCATGGAGTCGAACGTGCGCTCGTCCCAGATGGCGGAGCCGCCCACGTCCTCCGAGTCGGCGTGGGCCCATCTGGTGAGCCCACGCCTCGGCACGAACGCGTGCTCCAGGGTTCAACCGCGCGAGCCACGGCACGGAAAAACCGGGGAGCTCAAAGGGTTGCACGACCCCGCTCCTTACGCTCCTTCTTCTAAAGTCCGGTGTCGACGTCTTCGAGGATGCCGAGGGCGTCGGGGACCAGGACGGCCGCGCTGTAGTAGGCGGTGACGAGATAGGAGATGATGGACTTCTCGCTGATGCCCATGAACCGCACGTTCAGGCTGGGCTGGTACTCGTCAGGAATACCGGTCTGGTGCAACCCGACCACGCCCTGGTCGGCCTCACCGGTCCGCATCGCCAGGATGCTGGTGGTACCCGTCTCACTGACCGGGATCTTGTTACACGACAGCAACGGCACCCCACGCCAGGTCGGCACTGCCTCGTCCGCCAGGACGACGCTGTCCGGATACAGACCTTGCCGGTTGCACTCCCGACCGAAGGCCGCGATCGCACGCGGATGCGCGAAGAGGAACTGCGTCTTGCGCCGCCGGGTCAACAACTCGTCGAAATCGTCGGGAGTAGGCGGCCCCGAGCGAGTCGGGATACGCTGCGACAGGTCCGCGTTGTGCAACAACCCGAACTCGCGGTTGTTGATCATCTCGTGCTCTTGACGCTCCCGCAACGCCTCGACCGTCAGGCGCAACTGCTGATCGACCTGGTTCATCGGATCGTTGTACAGATCCGCCACCCGAGTCTGCACCCGCAACACGGTCGAAGACATGCTCAAGTGATACTCACGCGGCGCGGTCTCGTAATCCACATACGTGCCCGGCAGGTCCTCCTC
>JBOGEA010000474.1:0-3823 GCA_050743205.1 Egibacteraceae bacterium
GGTGCAGCGACCTAAAAGGGTGAAGCGCTGAGCGGAACCCGACGAGGCGCGCCCCCTCACGACAGAAACAGCGCGCTCCTTAAGGCCATTCCCGCACACGTGCTCAGATCTGGTGGTGCGTGCTGTAGGTCACGACCCGCTGGCCGAACGCGATGCGCATGCCAGGGCTGATGAGCTGGGGTTGGTTCGGGATCAGTCGTGTCCACTCCCCCTCTCCTTCGGCGACGAACGTCCCGTTCGCCGAGCCGCGGTCGACGATGTAGACGTCCCAGCCGCTTAGCTGGATCTCAGCGTGGACGCGGGAAACCGACAGCGCGGGGTCTTCGAGCCGGAGCGGCCGGGTGTGGGGCGCCCGGGCCGTGGGGTCCTGGTCCGGGTCACGGCCGACGACGTAGCTGGTGTCGAGGCTGTAGGTCTGGCCGTCGTCGGCCACGATGACGCCCAGGCTCGGCCGCGGGCCCTTGACGGGGGTCCGGGTGCGGTGGACCGTCGAGACGCCGTCCACCGCGCAGTAGAGCGCGTTCGGGTGGTTGAAATGCCCGTTCTCGCAGAGGATCCCGTCGACCAGGACCGCTTGGACCTCCCCTGCCGCGGGTTCCTCGGCCTCGGCCTGCTCGCCCGAGATCGGCAGCGGCGCCCTGTCCAGCGGCGGCGCGGCGAGCGGGATCACCCGGAAGTCCCCGACCCCTGGCGGCTCGGCGGGCGGGGGGGCTGGTACTGGTGGCGGAGGCGGTGGGGGAGGCGGCGGTGGCGGCGGCGGTGGCGGGCTCCAGGGCGATGCCGGGATCGGCTCGGTCGGCTTAGGTGCCGGCGAGACCGACGGCTGGGCGGCGGATGTCGCGAGCGGGGCTGCCGGCTGGGCGTGCGCGCCCGCGCCGTCGATGAGTTCGAGCAGCAGCCCCGAGCCCGGCACGATCCCGGCGTCGAGGCGGGAGCGCTGATCGAGGTGGTCGCGCCCCGCTCCGTCGGAACCGAGGCTCAGCCAGGCGAATCCTTTGGGCAGCACACGATCGACCCAGGTCGCCGCCTCGCGGCCTGAGAGCCGCGCGCCGCTGTCGACCTGCGCCTCGGCGGCGCCGAAGACCATGACGGCCCAGCCGTCCTCGGTCGGTGCGGCGGTGGCGAACGGCGGGATGCTGCCTTCCCTGGACTGCAGGATCAGCCCCGCCAACTGCCGGGCGAGCGCGCGGCCCGGTGCCGCCGCCGTCGCGCAGGCCTGTTCCAGAATGCCGGTCAGCGCGTCGACGCTGGCGTCGTCGCCGCCGGGCAGCACAACCATCAGCGCGTCGCCGCTGCGCGCCACCAGCCCAGCGCCCGGGCGTACCCGAACCCTCATACCAGCCGCCCTCCGAAGTAGCGCCAGCGCACGAACAGCCGCATCGGCCCGTTGGCGCACAGCCAGGTGACGATCCATGTCGTCACGAAGTGCACGACGAACGTCGATGTGGGCAGCGGCCGATGCAGCAGATCCAGGCGTACGAGGAGGAGCCACAGCAGGAGTCCCTCGTTGATCATCGTGAGGAAGCCGAAGAACGCCGGCCAGTCCTTCTCCCACCGGAACTGCTGCAGACCGTGGTAGATGAACTCCCATCCGATGCCCAGGACGAGCACCGCCGCGAGCACGTTGAACGCCGTGCGGTAGACCGTGGCCAGTGGCTCCCCGGAGACGCCGGGAAGCAGCGGGCCGATGAGCAGCGTCCACAGCGAGCCGACGACAGCGAGCAGGAAGATGCGGGTCTGGATCCGCCCGGCGAGCGTCGGCGTCATGGCTGCTTGCCCCTCATCCACTTGATCCACTGCCGCGTCGAGCGGAGCGGGCCGATCCTCTTGCCGAACCCCTGCTTCGCGAGGTCCTCATAGATGCGCTGCGCCTGGTACTGCAGCCCGAGGAACGAGTCCACGCCGCCGTAGTAGCCGCCGTAGGTCGCCACGCCGGAGGCGTAGAGCTTGCCGGGCACGGACTGGGCGCCCCGCACCTCGAACACGTGCCCGCAGTCGAGCCTGTTCAGCGCGTTGGTGCCCGCGCCGCCATGGTCGAGGAGATCGGCGAGCAGTCGGTGGTCGCGAGGCGAGCCCACCAATCCCGTGCAGTCGATGATGAACGTCGCCTGGATGTCGGTCGTCTCGCCGCCCCTGCCCCGGACCCGCGTGATCACCGATTTGCCGTCCTGCGCGGGGAAGACGTCCTGGACCTCCCCGATGTGCTGACGGTAGAAGCCCTGGGCCTTGCCGCGGGCGAGCTGCTCTTTCCAGTCTTTGCGGTGGGGGGTGTGCCCGCCGCCGTCGATGTAGGTGAAGAACGCTTTGCGGTCCTCGCCTTCCAGTTTGAGCAGCTTTTTTCGGTGCTGCCCGCCCCACGAGGCCTTTGTGATGTTGAAGCCCTGGAACGCCCAGCCGTCTTTCACCGGCCGTTTCACCAGGCCGAAGCGGCGGTAGTCGCGGGACGACGCGTCGCGGTAGGTCCTGAAGAGATGGGTGACGACCGTCATCGCCCCGTTGTGGTCGCGGTCCTCGATCAGCCGCTGGAGGATGCGGGAGGCGACGATGCCGGAGCCGCGGACCAGGACCACGCCGGGCCTGCGCCGGAGCTCCTCGTAGACGTGCTCGTGCGGCTCGTAGGCGTTGACGGCCCTGTAGGCGTAATCCTTATACGTCTGGCGGTACTTCTGCAGGTCTTCGAGGTAGCGCAGCGCGGGGTACCCGACCGCCAGATGGACGAACTGCGAACGGTACGCGATGCGCTTCGTCCCGCTCGTGCCAGGCGGCGGCGTGAGGATGGTGAAGTAGCCGCCGCCGATGCGCCGGCGGACCATGCGCACCTGCCCCTTGGCGAGCATCGAGGGCCAGCCGATGCGCTCCACCTCTTTCTCCAATGCGCGGAAGGCCGTGCCGGCACGCGGCGTCCAGTAGTTCGCGAGGATCGGCTCGGTGAAGACGTTCCACAGCGGCTTGAGCGTCCGCTCCGCCCTTGCCTCGGTGAAGGCATACGACGGGAAGCCCCAGATGTTGTCCGGACGTGAAGCTGAGTCGGAGCGCAGCCGCTCCCTCGGCGGGATCTGCGAGTTCCTGCAGAGCTGAGAGTACTGCTGGTGGGGTTTGTCGAGCTGTGTGAGCACCGTGATCCGGTCCGTCGGCACCCCCGCGATGCGCAGGTAGTCGACCATCACGAACGAGCCGAGCCCACCGCCTACGGTGACGAACGGGGTCTCGATCACGGGAATCCCCGCCTCCGCCACCATCTGATCGGTCCAGTAGTCGGTCCTGATCAGCTCGTCGGTGAGGTCTCCGCCACCTGCCCCCCCCGTCGCCAGGGGCCCCCCGCCTCTCGGATCGAACGTCACAGTTTTGTCGCTGGGCATCTCATCCCCTGTCCACCCGCTCCGTGGCCAACCGTCGTCACGGCGTCCGGCCGACGTTCGGTTCGAGAGGCCGCCAGTTGACTCAAAACACCGGCTCGTCCCCACTTGCCCTGGAGCATGCGCTGCAGGTCACCTGGATCAGCGCGCCGCCGCCCCTCCATGGTACGAGGCCAAAACATGGTTGGAAGGACAGATTTCAAAGCGTGGGAGCAGCCACTCTGGGGAAAAAGGGGATACATATCTATTCCGTTCATGTGTGCCAGATGAGGGGTGCGGTGGGCTCGGGGCGGTAAGAGCAGAACACGCCGGTCCGCACCGCGCGGTCGAGGTGGCGGCCCAGTGGGGGATGGTGGGCAGCGATCTTGGCTATGGCGGCTTTGATGCGGTTGGTCACGTTCAGCCGGGCCCGCTCGGCCGCGGACGCGGCCTTGACGTCCCGCCCGCCCAGCCCCATCGCGCTGGCC
>JBOGEA010000475.1:0-3821 GCA_050743205.1 Egibacteraceae bacterium
CCCCAAAGGAGCGGAACCCGACGAGGCGCGACCCTTACGACAGTTCTCAAACACGCTGTCAGAGCCACCGCCATCCGGCTCATGCCAAGACCACGCTGATAATCACAGCACCTCCGTGAGGTCTGCTCTGTTCGCCGGGTCTGGCAGCGCTCAGTCGATCCCTTGGCTGCGCCGGACCTCGACGCGCCAGCAGTGGCGATGCCAGTGCCGGCGGAGGTCAGAGTCGCCGATCGGCCATACGACCACGTGCCCTTCGCCAGCCGGCACGACGTTACCGCACTCAGGACAGAGGTAATCCCTGACCGCCCGGCCTTCGTCGATGTGCCGGACCTGGTAGCCCTCGATCTCCAAGTCGTCATCGGAGCGTGACGGGGCGAGGATATCGCCCAAACCGCGCATAGCGTCGGGGTTCTGCCAAGGACGAGTCGCCCGCTTCTTCCGTGCGCCTTTGCTCATTCCTCTACTCCGGCTAACGTCAGCACAAGCGCGAGGCCCTCGTCGGAGCCGCGCCATGACTCGTAGATCACCGCAAAACCCGCCTGGCGGATCAGCCAGCGGACCGCAAGCAGGGCCACACCCAGGTCGTCGAGCTGTCCGATCACCGGGATGAAGTCCGGCACCAGATCGACGGGTGAGACAAGGTAGGCCGCTGCAAGCCCGGCGAGCAGCTTTGCGCTCCAGGGTACGCGGGGATGGGTCGCGAGATCCTTCACTAGAAGTATGACGTCCCCCGCAACCCTGAGCAGCGCCACGCGATCCAAACCGTTCAATTGCTCGGCGTCGCGGGCCGATTGGACACGCCGAAGAGGCCCTCCCCTGGCCAGGCGCCTCCGCCTGCCGTGAGGCGGTCCCGGAACGGGCGCCATCAGTAGACATAGAAGCCTCGGCCAACCTTCCGGCCGAGGTAGCCGACCGCCACCATGTTCTCGAGCAGCGGAGACGGCAGGTAGCCCTGGTGGCGGAACTCGCTGTACAGCACCTTCATGACCTTGAGGGTGACATCCAGGCCCACCACGTCCATCAGCTGGAACGGACCCATCGGATGTCCGCAGCCCAGCCTCATCGCCGTGTCGATGTCGCTCGCTGTCGCATAGCCGTCGGCGAGCATCTTGACGGCGTCGTTCAGGTACGGGAACAGCAGGGCGTTGACAATGAAGCCGGCACGGTCCGCACAGTGCGCGCCATGCTTGCCGAGCTTGGCGACCAGCGCACGACCCTGCGCGACGACCTCGTCAGCCGTCCTGACCGTGGGGGCAATCTCGACCAGTCGCATGATCGCGGCAGGATTGAAGAAGTGCAGGCCGACCACACGCTCAGGCCGGCTCGTCGCCATAGCGCACTGGATCACCGACAAGCTCGACGTCGTCGTCGCGAGCACAGCCGCGGGCTTCGTGTGGCCGTCCAAGGCGGCGAAGAGCTGGCGCTTGAGGCCGAGGTCCTCGGTTACCGCCTCGATCACAAGGTCGCAGTCACCGAAGTCGCCGAACGCCTCCGTCACACGGATCCGGTCAATCGCCGCTTCGCGGTCCGTGGCGTCCAGTTTTCCCTTCTGGACCGCGCGGTGGAGGCTCTCGCCGATCCGGCTCACGGCAGCCTCGCCCTTCGCGACTGAGCGGGCCCGCAGCACCACCTCGAACCCGGCTTTCGCGCAGACCTCGGCGATCCCGCTCGCCATCAACCCGCTGCCGAGAACCCCGATCCTGGACCATCCCGCAATCACCGAGGGGTCGGGCTCCACCGTCGCAGGCACGTCAGTGGCGCTGACCCGCCCCGAGCCGGGCCGGGCATACGCGTAGAAGCCGCGACCGCTCTTGCGACCCATATATCCAGCGGTCAGCAGGTGCCGGATGATCGGGCGGGGGGCGTACCGCGCGTCGCGGAACTGCTCGTACATCCGTTCCATGATCGATGTCGCGCTGTCCAGCCCGATCAGGTCGATCAGCGCGAGAGGGCCGATCGGATGGCCGGCGCCCAGCTGCATCGCCGAGTCGATGTCCTCCCGGCTCGCGTAACCCGTCTCGTACAGCCCGGCGGCCTGGTTCAGATACGGGAACAGCAGCAGGTTCGCCACGAACCCGGCACGGTCCCTGGCGACCACCGGCTGCTTGCCGATCGCATGGGCGAACGACCGGGCCGTCGTGATGACATCAGGCGCCGTCATGACGGTCGTGATCAGCTCGATCAGCTCCATGACCGGTGCCGGGTTGAAGAAGTGAAACCCCAGCACCCGATCCGGGCGATGCGTATGCACCGCGACATCCATCACGCCCAGAGAGGACGTGTTGGTCGCGAAGATCGCGTCGCGCTTCATGATGGCATCGAGGCGGCGGGCGGTCTCCTGCTTGACCGCGAGGACCTCGGGCACCGCCTCGATCACAAGATCCGCATCGGCGAGCGCCTCGTCCCTGGTGTCACCGTGGATCCGGCCGAGGATCTCGTCCCGCTCGGCGGCGTCGAGCCTCCCGCGGTCGACCCGCCGCTGCAATGAGCGCCGGATGCGCTCAAAACCGGCTTCGACGTGCTCGCGGCTCATGTCGATGAACGTCACGGGCAACCCGGCCCCGGCGACGACCTCGCAGATTCCCGCCCCCATCGTGCCGCAGCCGACTACCCCGACCTTGCTGATGTCCATCAGGCTCCTCGCCGTCGCGTGCGGTTGCGCCCGAGTCTATGAGGGCATCGAGAATGTGCAGTTCCGGGCGGATGTGCATTCAGGGGCGTCGGCAGCCGCGCGCGCGCCATCCTCCTCCGGTTATCCACAGGAGGAGGATTCCCCCATGGCCAATGGGTGGGCGGTGTTCCATCATCTCCTGCATGACTGCATGGACTTCATTGATGGACATGGGACGCCGACACCACCACGTCGTCACCATCGACCAGGCCGCCTCCTGCGGCCTCGACCCGACCACACTGCGCCGACGCGCCTCCGCTGAGCGCTGGGAGCGGCTGTATCCGGGGGTGTTCGCGCTGCCGGGATCCAGCGTCACCTACGAGCAGCGGGTGAGCGCCGCGCTGCTGGCGATCGGCGGCAGAGTCGCCGCGTGCCGTCGCACCGCCGCCTATCTGTGGGGCCTCACCGATCGTGCGCCGGAGCACGTCGAAGTGCTGATCCCGCCCAACCGCCGGGCGCCGGACCTCGACGGGGTCCAGACCCTGCGGAGCAAGACGGTGCTGCGGTCCGACATCGGGCACGCCCGCGACCTGGCCGTCACCACGCCTGAGCGCACGATCTGCGATCTCGCGGCGGTGATCCTCGACATCTACGAGCTGCGCGTGCTGGCGCTGTCGGGAGTCCAGCGGGGGGTGCTCGACCTGGGGCTGCTGCACGCCCGGCACTCTCAGCTTCGAGGATCACCCGGCATGCCCCGCCTCGGGCGTATGCTCCGTGACCTCGACAACGAGCGCCCGGACTCGATCTTCTCCCATGAGATCCGTGTGTTCGTGCGCAGCCGAGGCCTCATCCCACATCCCAAACCCCTGTGGGTGCCATGCCACGATGGGCGGACCCGCCAGATCGACATCCCGTTCATCGACCAGCGGGTGGGAATCGAAGCGGACCGCGGCGGCCATCTCGATCGCGGTCGGACCGACCAGGACGACGAGACGGACCTCGAGCTTGCAGCGGCCGGCTGGCGGATCACACACATCACGTGGCAGCGATTCCACACCGACCGAGAGCGCTGGCTCGACGGGCTGCTCCGCCTGCTGCGCACCCCTCCACCACGGGTGTAGAGATGTCAGACCGTGTATGAGAATCGCGGCGCTTGAGTCGCGGGCGAAGCGAAGCGGAGCGCGGTTCAGGCGGCCAGGGGGTCCGGGGG
>JBOGEA010000476.1:0-3818 GCA_050743205.1 Egibacteraceae bacterium
GGGCCCGTCGCACACCCGCCCCGTCCCAGCCGCTCACGGCCGGTCCCGCGCCATCAGGAAGTCGAGCGCGTCGGCGCGGGTCAGCGCCCCGATCGGCGTGGGCCCGTCGCACACCCGCCCCGTCCCAGCCGCTCACGGCCGGTCCCGCGCCATCAGGAAGTCGAGCGCGTCGGCGCGGGTCAGCGCCCCGATCGGCGCGGGCCCGTCGCACACCAGCACCGCCGGGGCATGCTCGGTGAGGACGGTCATGGCCTGGTCGATGGTGTCCCGGTGGTCCACCATCGGCAGCGGCGGGTCCATCGCCTCCCCGACCGTGCGGTCGAGCACGCCGGGGTCGCGGTACACCCGCTCGAGCAGGCTGCGCTCGCGGATGCTGCCCAGCACGTCCTCTTGGGCCTGGAGCTGATCGCGCTTGACCACCGGCATCTGGCTGACTCCATAGGTGTGCAGTGTCGCGATCGCCTCGCGCACCGCCTCGTCGGGATGCACATGCACGATCGCCGGCACCGGGCCGGTCTTGGCGGCCAGCACCTCAGCCAGCCGGGCCGCGCCCGCGCCGGTGCGGTCGAGGAAGCCGTTGGCGGCCATCCACTCGTCGCTGTAGATCTTGCTGAGGTAGCTGCGCCCGGAGTCGGGCAGCAGCACGACGATGACCGCATCCGGCGGGTACTCTGCGGCGACCCGCAGCGCAGCCCACGCCGCCATGCCACACGACCCGCCGACCAGCAGACCCTCCTCACGGGTGAGCCGCCGCGCGGTCAGGAACGAGTCGCGGTCGCTGACGCGCACGAAACGGTCGACCACGCGGGGATCGAAGGTGGCGGGCATGAAGTCCTCGCCGACGCCCTCGACCAGGTAGGGGTGGACCTCGCCCGAGAAGATCGAGCCCTCAGGGTCTGCCCCGACCACGACCACGTCCGGGTCGCGCTCTTTCAGGTAGCGGCCAGCCCCGCTGATGGTCCCTCCCGTGCCCACGCTGGCGACGAACACATCGACCCGCCCGCCGGTCTGCTCCCAGATCTCCGGCCCGGTCGTCCGGTAGTGCGCCTCGGGGTTGGCCGGGTTGACGTACTGGTTGGGCTGGAACGCCCCCGGTATCTCCCCGGTCAGGCGGTCCGCGGTGCGGTAGTAGCTGCGCGGGTCCTGGGGCTCCACCGAGGTCGGG
Organism: Egibacteraceae bacterium; assembly: GCA_050743205.1. Classification (GTDB taxonomy): domain Bacteria; phylum Actinomycetota; class Nitriliruptoria; order Euzebyales; family Egibacteraceae; genus JBOGED01. Next base: position 1,166 of record JBOGEA010000476.1, read on the forward strand.
CAGATGACGACCTCTGCCCCGAACGCGCGCAGCAGGTTGACCTTCTCCTGACTCACCTTGTCGGGCATCACGAACACACAGCGGTAGCCGCGCCGCGTCGCCACGAGCGCCAGCCCCGCCCCGGTGTTGCCGCTGGTCGGCTCGATGATCGTGCCGCCGGGACGCAACTGCCCGGTCTCCTCCGCCGCGTGGATCATCGTGAGGGCGATGCGGTCCTTCACGCTGCCGCCCGGGCTCAGGTACTCGACCTTGGCCAGCAGCGTGGGGGGCACGCCCGCACTGAACCTGCTCAGCCGCACCATGGGCGTGTGACCGACCAGGTCGACCGCCGAATCGACGATCCCCCAGTCTCCAGGCATGCAGGTCATCGCCTGCGAGGCTACCGACGTCACCGCGGTTGTCCATCGGCTCGACCGAAGCGGGCGCATCCCGAGATGGATGTCCGCTCATGACTCGGTGGCGGCAGTGGGGACACGGCCGGGGCCCGATGGTGTGAACGGTAACTGCCGGATACGGCGGTCAGGACTCACAACCACGCCTGCCGTCTGCGAGCGGCGGACGTTTAACAATTTATGTCAATTTTTGCGAACGATCGTCCCGGTCGTTCCGCCGAGAGCGTGTGTGGGCCCCTTCGTGAAGGGTCGCGTCTCGTTGGTCGGGGGAAGGGCCGTCAGAACTTGAGGGAGGAGCCGGAGGCCTGGGCCATCCGCTCGGCTCTGATGATGGCCTCGGAGAGCGCGCTGCGCGCCTGGGCCGCCCTCTCCCCCAGATTCTGGTCAACCACCCGGCCGGCGGCCTGTTTGCACAGGTCGTGGCCTCGGTCGGTGAGCTGGGGGCGGCCGGCGACGTCGAGGTCGGGCGCGAGGTGGCCTGAGCGTTGCAGGTAGTGCCGCGAGCCGGGGCCGAGGGTGCCCAGGAGCAGGGCGGTCAACTCCTTGTCCGCATAGGCGAGCGCGGCGAGCCGGCATACCAGCGCATCTGATGCGCCGTCGAGCGCGTCGTCCTCAATGCTCGAGCCAGGTTCACCGATCCAGTGTGGGTCGCCCATGGTCATGTGATCTCTTCAGTTCGGTGGTGGGGGTGCCACCACGCCGGATGCTGGGCTTCCCTCTTGACTATGCGCCGGGGCCGCCGGACTGAAAGCGGCGGGGCGAAAACGTTGGAGATTTTCACCGGAACAGCTCAGGGCCAGAGGCGAGGTCCGCACCGATGCTCCGCAGGGCGTCATCGACGTTGTCGAAGCCCGGCAGGCGGTACTCGACGGCTCGGATCTCGCGGACCGCCGTGTGCCTCAGCCACACGATCGCGTCACGCCGCTCCCGCCCGATCGCCCCGCCCTGGATGGACAGGAGCGCCCCGCCGCCCTCCTCGTCGGTGAGTTTGCCCTCCAGGGCAGCGCCCGCGACCCTCAGCGACGTCAGCAGGTGGTGTTTGGACGCCAGCGCGACCTGGTCGGCGTCTTTGAAGCGCTCTTCGATCAGGGTCGTCACCAGGTGGAGCAGCTGCTCGTCGGTGAGCTTCGAGAGAAAGATCGGCACGTTGCGCTGCGTGACCATGTCGCGCAGGCGGGCTTGGCGCTCCTTGAGGAGCACGTGGAGCAGCGAGCCGGTCGGCGTCGCCGTGTCCAGGAAGAAGTCCGACCAGTCAGACCGAAAGACGGCCTCGCCCGCGGCGGCGTACACCAGCGCGTTCAGCCACCAGAGAGACTGGCCCCACGGATACCAGCCGAACGACATCGCGACCACGCTCGCGATCGCCCCGACCGCCATGTGCGTTGCGGTGACGACCCGTACTGTCACGTGATGCGCCCTCGGCGCCCACCACTGGAGCCAGCGGTAGGCGGGCTCATCGTAGCCGCGGAGGCGGGACCCCCAGCCCGCGATGAAAGCGGCGGTCACGACGGCGCCGACCGCGGCGAAGGCCGATCTCATGGCGTCCTATCAGCCGACCATGCTCTCAGGCACAATTCTGCCTCAATGAGCGCGTTCGACGAGGCCGTCCTGGCAATTTGTCGCGATGTGCTGGGCGGTCCCGCAGTGGAGCGCCACACGCTCGCGCTCGTCAGGCAGGGGCTGGCCGCCCAGGTGCGAACGAGCTACCCAACCCTGGGCGACATCAGCGACGATCTGGTCGACGAGGCGATCTGCCGGCTGGTGGAGCGGACAGCGGGCGGCGAGATCCGGCTCGACGACCACCCCGGCGGCTACCTCCGGGTCGTCGCCGACCGCCTGGCGCTGCAGTGGATCCGAAGGGCAGAGGCGCGGCTGCGGGCGGCGGGCGCGTCCGTCCCGGACACGGTCCCCGAGCGTGACGACGACTCGATCGCGCTGCTCATCGGCCGGCTGAGCGACGCCGCCGACGCGCACCGCGCCCTGGACGCCGCGATCGACGCCCGGGATCACCACGCCACGAAGGTGCTGCAGACCTACATCGATCACGCGTGGAGGTCTCAGGATTGGCCACTGCTTCGGGGAGGTCGCCATCGACGCCGGCGTCAGCCACCCCACCGTCCGCGCCGTCCTGCGGTACGCGGCGTCGTTCCTCCACGACGGGCACGAGCGCTGGCGGCGCACGCGCCCGCCGTCAGGCCGCGCACGGCGATGACGCGGTGAGCGCCGATCACAGCTGCGGTGCGGTGACCATCTCGAAGTCC
>JBOGEA010000477.1:0-3818 GCA_050743205.1 Egibacteraceae bacterium
GGGCGCGGTCGTTGAGCTCCCGGCCGGCGGCCACATACCGCCCAAGGTCGTCTGGGTCCGCTGAGCTGATCGTCACGGCCGGCAGGCTACCCTACGCGCCGTGCGGCACGATGTCCGCTTCGACCATGCGAACGCCACAGCGTTGGCGGCCGAGCTGCGCGCGATGGCACGGGTCGTCGACGACGAAGCCGGCGAGCGCAGCCGGGCATGGACCAGGCGATCGAGGGGCATCTCGGGCTCAGTGGTTCTGCGCCTGTGTCGGCTGAGTCCCAGATCCGGACATCAGCCGACACACCTCGATCATCTTCGGGGGGTCAGGGGGTGCGGCGTTGGAGCCAGGCGAGGAGGGTGCGGACGGCGAAGCCGGTGGCGCCGGGGGAGAGGTGGCCGGTGGCCTGGTCGGGGGAGAGGAAGGCTGGGCCGGCAATGTCGAGATGGGCCCAGGAGCAGTCACCGACGAAACGCTGGAGGAACAGGCCGCCGATGATGGTGGCGGCGTCAGCGCCGTCGCCGGTGTTGTTGAGGTCGGCGACGGGCGAGTCGAGGCAGCGGTTGAGGTCAGGCCACAGCGGCAGCGGCCACAGCGGCTCGCCAGCGACCTCGGCGGCGAGGCGCAGCTCGTCCAGCAGCCGCTCGTCGTTGCCCATCAGCGCGCCCGCGTACTGGCCGAGCACGGCCGGCGTGCTGGTCAGGGTGGCGACGTCGACGATCGTCTGGGGCGCCAGCGTGACCGCGCAGTCCAGCGCGTCGGCCAGGACCAGCCGGCCCGCGGCACCGGTGTCCCGCACCTCCACGGTCGTGCCGCCGTGGATCGTCACGATGTCGCCGGGACGCTGCGCGCTGCCACTGGGCACGTTCTCGGCCAGCGGGAGCAGGCCGGTCACCTGCACCTTGACGTCCAACTCGGCCAGCCCTGACATGACTGCCGCTACGACCGCCGCCCCCGCCATGTCCTTTTTCCGCGTGTCCATCGCTGTGCCACGCCTGAGGTCGAGACCGCCGGCGTCGAACGTGATGCCCTCGCCCACCAGGACGACGTGCGCGACCGGGCTCGCCGGCCGGTAGCGCAGCTCGACGAGCCGCGGCGGTGCGCAGGAGCCTCCGCCGGCGGCGAGCAGCCCGCCGAACCCCTGCCGGGCGAGCGCCGCCTCGTCACGCACGACGACTTCGCAGCCACCCGCCACCAGCTCCCGCACCGCCGCCGCCAGGTCATCGGGACGCTTGCGGTCGGGGGGCAGATTGACGAGGTCACGGGCGGCGCAGGTCGCGCGGGCGTAGACCGTCGCGCGGGCGATGCCGTCACGGGCGTCCTCGAGGCGGCTGGACGGCACGAGCAGCACGACTGAGGCGAGTCGCGCGGGCCGGTCGTCCCGGGCGCTTTTGAAGCGGCGGTCGCAGTGAGCGCCGAGCTGGAATCCCTCGGTGATCGCCTCGACCGCAGCCCGATTTGCGTGGACCTCGGTGAGCGTGGTCGCCACGCGCTCGACGCGCTGGCAGGCTCTGGCGGCGATGCCGGCCGCGCGCCTCAGCCGCTCGGGATCCGTGTCGACCATGCGCCCGAGGCCAACGAGCACCACCCCGTCCACGGCAAGCCCAGGCGCGGCGAGCAGCAGATGCTGCCCGATGTCGCCACGGAATGACGGCGTGACCGGGAACTCGTCCAATCCGAGCGCGTCGAGCACCGGACCGGCGCCCGGCCCCTCGATGCCGCCCTTGAAGACCGGGACGACGAGGAGATCGGCGTCGATCTGGGTGGAGTCGCCGGCCAGGGCGGACACGGTGAGCACAGGGCGCCTTCCGAACACTCGATGGCTGGCGGAGTATAGAGCGGGACATTCCCGCGCCAGTCCAGTCCAACACGGGTGGCGGAGCATCCCCTTGTGACACGATACGTTCGCCGCCGCGTCAGGCGCGCTCGGTGCGCACTCGTAGGCGGAGGGCTGTTTCCCATGAGTGCGCACCAGCCGAGCGTGACCAACCCACGGCGCCACGCGGCACTGTGACGCGGTTCGACCTGTTGGCCGCCCCATACGCACAACCTCGTGGAGGAGCGCCACCGCGAGACGGCCCGCGCGGCTCCGGCCGCTGCCGCGATCTCCAGCGGCCGGGAGGTGAGGGTCGGCTCGTCAGGCGACGATGCGCTTGTCGGTCGGCTGGCCATCGGTCATCTCGTAGATGATCGGGACGCCGGTCCCGATCTCCAGGCGGGTCACGGCCTCGCCGTCGAGGCCGTCCAGCTCTTTGACGATCGAGCGCAGCGAGTTGCCGTGGGCGCTCACGAGCACCACCGCGGCCTTGCGCGTGGCGGGCACGATGACGCGCTCGAGGTAGGGGAGGGTGCGGCGGGCCGTGTCCTGCAGGCTCTCACCGCCCGGCGGGGCGATGTCGTAGCTGCGCCGCCAAACGCGTACCTGCTTCTCGCCGAACTCACTGGCGGTCTGCGCCTTATCACGACCGGTCAGCGCACCGTAGAAGCGCTCGTTCAGCTCCCAGGCCCGCACCTGCTCGAGGTCGCCCTGGCCGAGGACGTCGAGGATGATCTGACCGGTGTCGATCGCCCGGCTCAGGGTCGAGGTGAACGCGCGGACAACATGGACGCCCTGGGCGGCCAGCCGGTCACCAGCCCGTTTGGCCTCGTCTCGACCTCTGTCCGACAGGGGGCTGTCGACCCAGCCCGTGAAGCGGTTCTCGGCGTTCCACTCAGACTGACCGTGGCGAATCAGGATCAACTGGCTCATAGCGCGCCTTGACTAGGGAACCTACGGTAGCGTAGGTTACGGTTACGTAAGCGTATACACGAGGAGCCCAGGTGACCGACCGCACCGAACACGATCTGCTCGCCGAGTTGGAGCAGGAGGCGGAGAGGCTCCTGAACCGTCATGTGTCCATGGCGAAGGAGTGGTTCCCCCACGACTACGTCCCGTACTCCCAGGGCCGGGACTTCGACCTGGAGCCGTGGACGCCCGACCAGCCGCGGCTGACCGGCGTCGCGCAGATTGCGTTCGAGGTGAACCTCCTGACCGAGGACAATCTGCCCAGCTACCACTACGAGATCCGATCGATGTTCGGCAAGAAGGACTCGGCGTGGATCGACTGGGTGCATCGGTGGACCGCGGAGGAGGGCCGTCACGCGATCGTCCTCCGCGACTACCTCATCGTCACCCGCAACATCGACCCTGTCCAGCTTGAGCGCGGTCGGATGGCGACCATGCAGACCGGCTACGACGCGGCGGGAAAGGACACGCTGCACGGCCTGGCGTACGTGGCGTTCCAGGAGCTGGCCACGCGCATCTCGCACCGCAACACCGGCCGCTACTCGAACGACCCGGTCGCGGACCGGATCATGGCGCGGATCTCCACCGACGAAAACCTGCATATGATCTTCTACCGCGACATGCTCGACGCCGCGCTGCGGCTGCGGCCGTCCGATGCCATCGTGGCCATCGCCGACGAGGTCATCTGCTTCCAGATGCCCGGCGCGGGCATGCCCTCCTTCCAGCGCAAAGCCGTCCAGATCGCGAAGGCGGGCATCTACGACCTGCGCATTCACCACGACGACGTCGTATGGCCGCTGCTGCGGCATTGGGGCTTCTTCGACATCGGGGGCCTCAGCCCCCAGGCCGAGCAGCGCCGCCAGCAGTGTGCCCAGTACCTGGAGGGCGTCGACGCCCTCGCCCGCCGCTACGAGGAGAAGCGCGCGGCCCGAGAGGCCGCCCTCCACAGCTAAGGGCGTGTTTGAGAACTGTCGTGGGGGGTGGGGGGGGGGGGGGGGGGGGGGGGGGGGGGGGGGGGGGGGGGGGGGGGGGGGGGGGGGGGGG
>JBOGEA010000478.1:0-3815 GCA_050743205.1 Egibacteraceae bacterium
CCCCCCCCCCCCCCCCGCTGGATAGGCGACGCATACGTCGCCTATCCAGCACACAACCGCGGTCAACTCCGCGCGCTGCCGCCCCACCCGTTCATGACTCGTCGGGCTGGAGCGAAAATCGAGGTTAGCGCTGTTTTGTGGAGACTCTGGGACTTGACCGGGTGGGGCAGAGCCTCCACGCCTTGAGTGGTAACCGGGTGGTCGGGCTGCTGTCGCGGTCGCCGGCGTTCGCCGGGCTGGTGGCCGCCCGGGGCGTTTCGCTCGTGGGGGACGGCGTCGGCACCCTCGCTTTGATCGTCCATGTGCAACGAGTGCGGGGCAGTGGCAGCGCCGTCGGCCTCCTGCTGCTCGTCGCGTCGCTGCCACGCCTGCTCAGCCCACTGGCCGGGGCGGTCGCTGACCGGGTCGACCGGCGTACGGTGATCGTCGCCGGTGAGCTGGCGCAGGGCCTGCTGGTGGGAGCGATGGCGCTGTGGCTGCCGCCCCTGCCGGTGCTGCTCGTCCTGCTGCTCGGCAAGGCCCTGGTGGTGACGATCGCCGAGCCGGCGGGGCAGAGCGCCCTCCCGGCGCTCGTCGAGGACGCCGACCTGCCGGCGGCCAACGCGATGATCGGCGGCCTGCGGGAAGCGGGGGAGGTCCTCGGCCCTCTGCTCGGCGGCGTGCTGGTCGCCGCTGCGGGGGTCCGGGCGGGCCTGGCCGTGGACGCGCTGACGTTTGTGATCAGCGTGCCGCTCCTCGCACGCATCCCGGCCTTGCCGCCCCAGCATCGGCATGACGACGAGCCTGGGAAGAGCCTGGCGGCGGACGCCTGGGCCGGCCTCCGTCACGTTGCCCGCGATCCCGTGACCAGGGCTGTGACCGCGGGGTTCTTCTTCGTCGGGCTGACCGCGGCCGACGATGTCGCCCTGCCCTTCCTGGCCCCAGTGCTGGGCGCCGGCGAGCGAGGCATCGGCGTTCTGTACGCGGGGGTGGGCGCGGGACTCGTCGTCGGCTACCTCATCAGGCCCCTCCGACGCTCGATCCAGCCACGAGCGGGGTTTCTCATGGGAATGGGGATCGCCGCGCTCGGCAATCTGTTGACTGCCGGCGCCCCATTCCTCGCCGCCGCCGTCGCTTTTCAGATCACCCGAGGCGTCGGCGTCGCCATCCTCGACGTCCACCTGCAGACGTTGATTCAGCGCAGCGTTCCCCGCCGTCTCTTGGGGCGCGTGTTCGCGAACGTGTACGGGGCGGTGAACATCGCCGCCGCTGGGGCGCTGCTGCTTGGAGGGCCGCTGCTCGATGCCACCTCGGCTCGGACAGTGCTCGTCACCGTGGGCCTGGTCGGCCTCGCCGGAACGGCGCTCAGCGCGCTGCTCCTCGCCCGCGCGCGGTCCATGTCACCCTCGTGACTCGTGCCCGTGCAGCTCAGACACGGGGGCCTCGCCGTGCCGGATCCGGTCCCGCGCGTCGGCGAGGTGGACCATCTCGAAGATGATCAGTCCGACGGTGACAGCGGCGAGCAGGCCGAGCGCGGCCAGAGCCGGGACCTGCGCCGCGAGCGGGATCAGCGCGAGCAGCGCGAGGGCGACGATCGCGCGCTGCACACTGACGGTGCGCACGTTGCGCAGCCGGAACGCGACGTGCGCCAGCAGGTAGAGCGCCACCCCGCCGTACATGGCACACAGCGGCAGCACCGCGAGCGTGTCGCTCAGCTCGTGCTCGCCGGGGTTGCCGACGTACTCCAGCACCATCTCCAGTCCCAGCGCCAGCAGCACCACCCCGGCCATCATCGGCAGGTGGAGGTAGCTGTAGGAGTCGCGGGCCAGCCGGACGCGGTCCTCACCCCGCGCCTCGACCAGCACCCGCTCGGCGACCAGCGCGACCACGTCGAAGTAGGCCCACCAGAGGCTCGCCGCCACCGCCAGGCCCAGCGCCGAGGCCAGCAGTATCGGCCAGGAGATCGGCAGCGCGGAGACCCCCACACCGATCGCGACGATCGACTCACCGAGGGCCACGATGAAGATGAGGCCGTGGCGCTCGGCGAAGTGCTGGCCGGATTTGAGCCGCCAACCCGACGCGCCGCCGAGCATCGTCCCGCCGTAATCGGCGAGCACCGCGGCCCCCCACATCGCGGTCTGCGCCGCCCCGTCGAGCTGCGACGCGGCCAGCAGCAGGGCGACACCGCCGAGCAGTGAGGGGGTGAAGCGCACCAACTGGCGACGCAGCCCAGGGTCATCGCGGCTTGCCACCCAGAACATCGCGAGATGCAGCGACCGGACCATGAAAGCACCGGCGGCGAAGACCACCGGACCCGCCAGCCCACCGGGCAGGTCATCGAAGGCTTCGGGGATCGTCAGGGCCAGCACGAACATGGCCGTCATCGCCCCGAACATCACCAACCGCACCACGCCCTCATCGGCGCGGACCACGTTTCCCAGCCATGCGTACCCAACCCAGGACCACCACAGCAACGCGAGCACCAGCAGCCCGCGGACCACGCCGCTCACAGACAGATCGTGCGACATCAGCGCTGTCACCTGGGTCAGCGCGAAGACGAACACCAAGTCGAAGAACAGCTCGAGCGGGGAGACCCTGACGCTCTCGTCCACGGTCTGCACTCGGGGGCGACGCCGCATGCTCATACCACCGATCCTCGCACGCCTGAGACGCCGCTCCCACCCCGAAATGCGCTCGGGGCGCGAACGCCACCGGCAGTTCTGTGCTGGATCCGCGCAGCATGCTGCGCGGATCCAGCACAAACTCACGCAGGTCGAGGGAGCGGACGCCGATCGCGCCGATGATCCCGGGCCGGTCGCGGTAGCCGACCTGTTCGTGCCGCGCCGCTCAGGCTGCGGCGCGCGCGCGGTAGTCTATGGCCACTGCCTCGCCCGAAACGGGGGCAGCCTGCTGATCAGTTCGACGAGACGGTCGGTGACCTCCGGAACGAAGAACACCTCATCTGAGGCCGCGTCGATCAATGCGGGGACGTTCCTGACGGTCACTGTCGAGACAGTGCCGTCGTCGTGGTGAAACGTGTGCGTGAACGTGGTCGTCCCGGTGCGCAGCGTGCCGCCGAGAACTTCATTCATGATCACGCTCCTTGCTGCGTGCCCATCCCGAGGCTGGATCCCAGCCGTGTGTGGCATCTGGCTCGTACACGGTGATCAACGCCGTCACCTGTTCGCGAGGGTCGTCGGCGACGACCAGACGCAGCGGGCGACCCGTGGAGGGCATCCCGGAGAACATAGCGGTGGCGGGCGGGATACGACCGCACCCAGAAGGCGAGAGCACGTTACTCACCGCAGGTCGAGGGAGCGGACGTCGTGGGCGTCGATGTCGTGGGCGATGTCGTGCAGGGTGGGGGCGGGGACGGCGGAGTCGACGGCCATCGCGATCACCTGCTCGCCGCCCGCCTCGCGCCGGCCCACCTGCATCGCGGCGATGTTGACGCCGGCGGTGCCCAGGCGGGCGCCGATCGCGCCGATGATCCCGGGCCGGTCGCGGTAGCGGAGGAACACCATGTGGTCGGCGGGCTCCATGTCGATGTGGCAGCCCCAAACCTCCAGGAGGCGCTCACGGTTGCGCGGCCCGACGACGGTGCCGGCGACGCGGACCTCGCCGTCGGACAGCGCGACGACGGAGAGGTAGTCCGCCGCGGCGGTCGATCGCAGGGCGGAGACGTCGATGCCGCGCTCGTCGGCGAGCAGGGGCGCGTTGACGTAGGTGACCGGCTCGTGGACGACGTCGGTCAACAGCCCCTTCAGCGCCGACAGCGTCAACGCCTGCGTGTCCTCCTCGGCGATCCTGCCCACGAACTCGACCGTCAGCCTGCC
>JBOGEA010000479.1:0-3813 GCA_050743205.1 Egibacteraceae bacterium
CCGCCGAGCCGCAGCGGGCGCATCCGCTTCGTGACGATCGCCACCCCCTCGACCTCGCCGCGCATGGACCGCACCCGCACCCGGCCGCCGTTGGTGATGCCCTTCTGGCGCGCGAGCTCCGGGTCCAACTCGACGAAGAAGTCGGGCATGGCCTCGACGAGGTACGGCACGTACTGCGTGACGAAATGCTCGTGCTCGGTGACGCGGTACGTGGTCGCCACGTACGGGAAGTCCTGGCTGCCGCTCGGCGCGAAGGTCTCCCGCGCGCCTTCGTACAGAAACACGGTCGGGTGCTTGTCCGTGCCGCTGAGCAGGTTGGCGACCGGTGACTCGGCCTGCTCGTAGTGCTCCGGGAACGGCCCGTCGCCCAGCAGGCCGCCGGGCGCGAACAGCCGGCCGACGCCCTCGCCGGTCATGATGAACGCGCCTGTGCGCTCCCGCGGCGGGGAGGTCGCCGCGAAGTCGGGCACGTCGCCGACCCAGCGCGAGCCGTTCCACACGATGCCCGGCCGGGTGGGGTCCCACGGCCTGCCCTCCGCGTCGGCTGACGCGCGGTTGTACAGGATCCGCCGGTTCAGCGGCCACGACCACGCCCAGTTGTGGTAGTGGCCCAGGCCGGTCGGGTCCTCGCGGCCGCGCCGCTGGGCGAGGTTGCCCTCCTCGGTGTGGGACCCGGTGTACAGCCAGTTGCCCGCCGTGGTCGTGCCGTCGTCTTTGAGCTGCGCGAACGTGTCCAGGCGGAGGCCGGTCACGAGGTCGCGCCCGTTGATCTCCCGCGCGATCTCGTCGAGCGCAGGGTTCTCAGGATTCGTGTAGCTCCAGGTGAGGTTGAGGATCGGCTCCGGGAGCGGGCCGCCTTCCTGCTCGTAGAGCTTCTTCAATCGCAGGCGCAGCTGACCGACGATCCAGTTGTCGTCCTTGACCTCGCCTGGCGCGTCCAGCGCCTTGTACTTCCACTGCATCCACCTCCCTGAGTTCACGAACGACCCGTCCTTCTCGATCCAGTGCGTGGTGGGGAAGAAGAACACCTCGGTGTCGATCCGCTCGGGGTGCACGCCTGGTGACTTCCAGAACGTCGCCGTCGCCGTCAGCAGCGGATCCATCGCGACGAGCCACTTGAGATTTCCCAACGACGCAAGGATCCGGTGCGAGTCCGGACCGATGTTCACCCCGCTCATGCCGCTGGCCAAAATCCCTCTGATCGTTCCTCTGCGCGCGTTGTCGTGAATGGTCAACCAGGACGCGTTACCGGCGGGCTTGGGGATCCACGCATAGCCCCAGTCGTTCTCAGACGTCGACGCGTCGCCGAACCAGGCCTTGAGGAGGCTGACGAGGAATCTCCTGTAGTTCGCGCCGAAGAAGTTGACCGATTCGGGCGTGAGCCGCGCGGTCGGCACCCGCTGAAGGTAATCGCTCATCGTCTCCATGCCCGGCCGAGGGATCGCGAGGTAGCCAGGCAGGATCTCCCACGAGATCGCGTTGTCGGTGTTGCCCTGGATGTTCGCGTGGCCGCGCTCGGCGTTGACGCCCCCGCCGGGCCTCCCCATGTTGCCGAGCAGGAGCTGCACCATGCCGAGGCCGCGGATGATCTGCACCCCACTCGTGTGGTGCGTGAGCCCGACCGCGTAGACGATGCTGCCGACCTTCTCGGGCACACCGGTCGCGCCGAAGGTGTCGGCGATCTCGATGAACTTCTCCACTGGCATGCCGGTGACCGCGGAGACCATCTCCGGCGTGTACCGGGCATAGTGCCGCCGCATCAGCTGGAAGACCGTGCGCGGGTCCCGCAGCGTCATGTCCCGCCTGGCGAATCCCTGCCGCGCGACGGGGCTCACACCGGGCACGGCAGACCCCTCCTCGCGCTGGTAGTCCCACGTCGTCACGTCGTAGCTGCGCGTCTGGGGGTCATAACCTGAGAACATGCCGTCTTCAAATGTGAAGTTGTCGTCGACGAGGAACGACGCATTCGTGTGCAGCCGCACGTACTCCTCATGATGAAGATCATTGACCAAAATATAGTTGATCAGCCCGCCGAAGAACGCGACGTCCGTCCCGGCGCGGATCGGCGCGTAGATGTCGGCGATCGCCGACGTGCGCGTGAATCTCGGGTCGACGTGAATGATTTTTGCGCCACGCTCGTCGCGGGCGACGTGTGCCCACTTCCACCCGCACGGGTGGTTCTCGGCGGGATTCGCGCCGATCACCAGATGGACATCGGAGTTCTTGAAGTCAACCCAATGGTTCGTCATGGCCCCGCGGCCGAACGAGGCGGCCAGACTGGCCACCGTGGGGCCGTGTCAGACACGCGCCTGCTGCTCGATGTAGACCGTGCCGAGCGAGCGGAAGAACTTCGTCGCCAGGTAGCCCTCTTCGTTCGTGTAGGTCGCGCCGCCGACGAACGCGATCCCCTCGGTCCGGTTGACGGTCTGACCGCTCTCGTCTTTGGCCACGAACGTCTCGTCGCGGGCGTCCTTGATCAGCCGGGCCAGCCGGTCGAGCGCGTCGTCCCACGAGACCCGCTGCCAGTCGCTCGCGCCGGGGGCGCGGTACAGCGGGGCCAGCTCGCGCCGCTCGTTGACCGCCAACTGCATCGCCGACGCGCCCTTCGGGCACAGCGACCCGCCGTTGATCGGGCTGTCCGGGTCGCCCTCGATGTGCACGAGCACGGACTGGGTGTTGAACGACTCGTGCCCCGTGACGTAGGCGATCATCGAGCAGCCGACCGCGCAGTACGGGCACACCGACCGCACCTCGGTCGCCCGGCTGATCTTCAGCGCCCGCACCTGCGCATACGCGGGACCAAGGTCGAACCCGAAGCTCGCCCACCCCGCCCCAGCCGCCCCCGACACCTTGAAGAACTCACGCCGGTCCATCCCCATCAAGACCACCCTCCCTCACTTCGCCACCCCAGCTAAAACGACGTCCTCATGCCAGTCAAGGCCCATGGATGCTTTCCTTCGGATGCGAAGGAAAGCTGCACCCGAACCGGTGTCTCGGCTCGCTCGCCTGCGGTTTTCCTTCGCATCCGAAGGAAAAGCGCACCCGACAACGCAGCCGCCGGCCATCTTTCCCATGCATGAGATCGGCGCAGAACCGGCCCCGCCGGCAATTTTGCGACAGCCTCCATCTGACGGAAACCCGCGGGTCAACCCGGCGAGGCGGCGGCTCGACTACAGCGTTCCGTCGGATGCGACGGAGACCCGCAGCCGCCGGGGCAGCGCGGCCACGATGAGCAGCCCGACCGCGGCGACCAGCGGGATGCCGCCAAGCGCCCAGGCGGCGAACATCACGACGGCGGCGAGCTCGATCCCCAGGCCCGCAACCGATGTGACCGTCGCGCGGGCAGGTCCTTCGATCCGCTCCTGCAGCCGGGAGTCCGCAACGACCAGGACCATGTGGTACAGGCCGTAGAAGAAGGCGACGCCAGCCAGGCCGGCCGGGTGCTTCAGCAGACCGGCCGCGCCCAGCGAGGCCACCGCAAGGCCGAGGAGAGCAGCGAGCACGGAAGGGCGCAATCGGTCCGCCACGCCCGCCAGGGCAGCACCCGCCGCTCCCGCCAGGGGGATGCCCAGCACCGCGAGGGGAACGCCAGCGGTGGGGACGCCCCAGTCCTCGGCGAGCAGCGGGAAGTACTCCTCAAGCCCGTCCAGTCCGCCGAGCAGCGCCACGGCGATGACAGCGGCGCGCACAGCGGGCCGGGCGCCGGCTTCGGCGATCCCGGCGCGCAGCGTTGTCAGGCCGTGTTTGAGAATCGCGGCGCTTGAGTCGCGGGCGAAGCGGAGCGCGGTTCAGGCGGCTCGATGCCGCCTGAAC
>JBOGEA010000480.1:0-3810 GCA_050743205.1 Egibacteraceae bacterium
CCCACCCACCCTGAAGGAAGAGCGAAACCCGACGAGGCGCGACCCCCAAGGGGCGCACCCGACGAGAGCGACTTAGAAGCTGGAGGCGCTGAATGATCCCTGGTGAACTGATCCCAGGCGAGGGCCCGGTGACGATCAACAAGGGCCTGCCCGTACTGCGGCTGCGTGTCGAGAACACCGGTGACCGGCCGGTGCAGGTCGGCTCCCACTATCATTTCGCCGAGGCCAACCCGGCGCTGCGGTTCAACCGCGCCGCCGCCCGTGGGCACCGCCTGGCCGTCCCGGCCGGGACCGCAGTGCGGTTCGAGCCCGGCATTGCCATGGAGGTCGAGCTGGTCCCGCTCGCCGGCCGGCGGGTCGTGGCCGGGCTGCGCGGCCAGGTGGCCGGACCGCTCGATACGGGCAGCGGCGATGGCTGAGCTGGACCGATGCCGCTACGCCGCGCTGTACGGACCCACGGTCGGGGATCGGATCCGTCTGGCCGACACCGACCTGCTCGTCGAGGTCACCGAGGACCGCTGCGCCGGCGGCGACGAGGCGGTGTTCGGCGGCGGCAAGGTCATCCGCGAGTCGATGGGCCAATCCACGGCCACCCGCGCTGAGGGCACGCCCGACCTGGTCATCACGGGCGCGGTCGTCCTGGATCACTGGGGCATCGTCAAGGCTGACGTCGGTGTTCGCGACGGCCGCATCTGCGGGATCGGCAAGGCCGGCAATCCCGACACGATGGACGGCATCTCTCCGACGCTCGTGATCGGCCCGTCCACCGAGATCATGGCCGGGAACAGGCGGATCCTCACCGCCGGGGCGGTCGACTGCCACGTGCACCTGATCTGCCCGCAGCTGCTGGACGAAGCGCTGGGCAGCGGCATCACGACCATCATCGGCGGCGGCACCGGCCCGGCCGAGGGCACGAAGGCGACCACGGTCACCCCAGGCGCGTGGAGTCTGGCGCGCATGCTGGAGGCGTTGGATAGCTGGCCAGTCAACGTCGCGCTGCTCGGCAAGGGCAACACCACCTCCACTGAGGCGCTGTGGGAGCAGCTGCGCGGCGGGGCCGCCGGGTTCAAGCTGCACGAAGACTGGGGCAGCACCCCAGCGGCGATCGACGCCTGCCTGCGGGTCGCCGACGCGTCGGGCGTGCAGGTGGCGATCCACACCGACACGCTGAACGAGGCCGGCTACGTGGACAGCACCCTGGCCGCGATCGCCGGCCGCGGCATCCACGCGTACCACACCGAGGGGGCGGGCGGCGGGCACGCGCCCGACATCATCACCGTGGCCGGCCACCCCAACGTGCTGCCCTCGTCGACGAACCCGACCCGGCCGCACACGGTCAACACCATAGACGAGCACCTCGACATGCTCATGGTCTGCCACCACCTCAACCCGGCGGTCCCCGAGGACCTTGCATTCGCTGAGAGCCGCATCCGCGCGTCGACGATCGCGGCCGAGGACGTGCTCCACGACCTGGGCGCGATCTCGATGATCGGCTCGGACTCCCAGGCGATGGGCCGCATCGGCGAGGTCGTGCTGCGCACGTGGCAGACCGCCCACGTGATGAAACGCCGCCGCGGGCCGCTGCCCGGCGACGGCGCGGCGGACAACCTGCGCGCCCGCCGTTATGTCGCGAAGTACACGATCTGCCCCGCTATCGCGCACGGGTTGGACCGCGAGGTCGGCTCGGTCGAGGTCGGCAAGCTCGCCGACCTGGTGCTGTGGGACCCGCCGTTCTTCGGGGTGCGCCCGCATGCGGTGCTCAAGGGCGGCATGGTCGCGTGGGCGGCGATGGGCGACGCGAACGCGTCGATCCCCACCCCGCAGCCGATCCTGCCGCGCCCGATGTTCGGCGCGGCTGTCGCCCCGGCGCTGAGCGTGGCCTGGGTCTCCCCCGCCGCCCTGGAGGACGGCCTGGCGGCCAGGTTGGACGTGCGCCGGCCGCTGCTGCCGGTCGCCGACGTCCGCAGCGTCGGCAAGGCCGACCTGCCGGGCAACGACGCCACCCCCGCGATCACCGTCGACCCTGAGACGTTCACGGTCACCATCGATGGCGAGCCGGTCATCGCCGCTCCGGCGGTCCAGCTGCCGATGACCCAGCGCTACTTCCTGTTCTGATGGCCTGGTTGCCCGCTGCCTTCGTGCTGGCCGACGGGCGGCTGCCCTGGGGCGGCCACGCGCACTCCGGCGGCGTGGAGGCAGCCGTTGCCCAAGGCTGGGTCCACGACCTCGACTCGCTGGCCGCGTTCGCCCGCGGGCGCCTCGTCACGACCGGGCTGACCGACGCCGCGCTGGCCGCCGCGACGGTTCTGCTGTGCGGCGACGCCTGCGTGCCGTGGGCCCAACTGGACCGTGAGGCATCCGTCCGGATCGCCTCGCCCGCGCTGCGCCAGGTGTCCCGCAGGCTCGGCGCGCAGCTGCTGCGCGTGGCCCGGACGGCCTGGGACGCACCGCGGCTGGACGAGCTGGCCACCGCGGTTTTGCCGCCGGGGCCGCACCGGGCGGTGGCGTTGGGCGCCGCCGCGGCCGCCGCTGGGCTGCCTCCGGAGACGGTCGCGGTGTGCGCCGCCCATGACGCGGTCGTCAGCCCGTGCGCCGCCGCAGTGCGCCTGCTCGGGTTGGACCCGTTCGGCGTGGCCAGGGTCATCGCCGGGCTGGGCGAGCAGATCGCCGCGGTGGCCGCAGAGGCGGCTGAGGCCGCTCACGGCCCTCTGCGCGACCTGCCGGCCCCGGCCGGGGTGCTGGCCGACGTGATGGCGGAGGATCACGCCCGTTGGGAGGTGCGGCTGTTTGCCTCGTGATCGAGCGGTGCTGCGCGTCGGTGTCGGCGGGCCCGTCGGCAGCGGCAAGACCGCGCTGGTCGCCGCGCTCTGCCGGGCGTTGGCCGCGCGGCTGTCGATCGTGGTCGTGACCAACGACATCTACACCCGCGAGGACGCCGAGTTCCTGCAGCGTGCGGCGGTGCTGCCCGCCGGGCGCATCGCCGCCGTGGAGACCGGCTGCTGCCCGCACACCGCGATCCGCGATGACATCTCCGCCAACCTGGCGGCCGTGGAAGAGCTG
Source organism: Egibacteraceae bacterium (assembly GCA_050743205.1). Classification (GTDB taxonomy): domain Bacteria; phylum Actinomycetota; class Nitriliruptoria; order Euzebyales; family Egibacteraceae; genus JBOGED01. The sequence goes on from JBOGEA010000480.1 coordinate 3,061, forward strand.
GAGGCCCGGTTCGCGCCCGTGGATCTCTCGCTGATCGAAAGCGGCGGGGACAACCTGACGTTGACCTGGAGCCGGGCCCTGGTCGACCGGCAGGTGTTCGTCCTGGACGTGGCGGGCGGCGACAAGCTGCCCCGCAAAGGCGGGCCCGGTGTGGTCAGCTCCGACCTGCTCGTCATCAACAAGACCGACCTGGCGCCGATGGTCGGCGCTGACCTGAACGTGATGGCCCGCGACGCCCACGCCCGCCGCGGCGGCCGGCCGACGCTGCTGACCTGCCTGGTCACCGACCCGACCGCCACCGAAGTGACCGCCTGGGTGCGCGCCCAGCTCGCCGCCCACGCCACCCGCTGACCGTTCGCCACGGACCGCTCAGCGTGCAGCCGCCGCCGACATCGGCGGGCAGTGCCCGACTGCATCTGAGCCTTAGTGGTCCCTGACGAAAATTCGGGGTCCTTTGTAGCTTCTGTAGGTGGTGATTAGGCTCGCTTCTCATGTGGAAGTAGGAGAGTGACGGGTCCACAACACAATAAGACCATGGCAGCGGCGGCTTTGGCGGAGTGAAACCCGAAGGCGCGCCTGGTGATCAATCGGATCTTGTTATTCAATCCCTCGACACGGCCATTGGACAACCGCAAACGTATCGAGGCCAGGATGCCATCACGATGCTCGCGCATGGTACGACCCAGCTTGACGAACTCCGGGATACGGCAACGTTGCGCCCACGCACACCAACGGCTCAACAACACGGCG
>JBOGEA010000481.1:0-3787 GCA_050743205.1 Egibacteraceae bacterium
TCCTTCGGATCCGAAGGAAAACCGCAGGCGAGCGAGCCAACGCACCGGTTCGGGTGCAGCTTTCCTCCGCATCCGAAGGAAAGCTGCACATCTGGCCCGTCTCAATCGTCGGCTGACCAGCCAGGTTTCCAACAGCCTCGATGCGGGGCCCCCCCTTGTGAGGCATTCGCGGCGCACGTACTTTCGAGGTGCATTGACGAGCGGGGAGTGATCGATGACGGGAATTTCGCGCCTGGCCCTGGTCGAGGTGAGCTGGTCGATCTGGGGTTACACGAGACCGAAGCCGCCCGAGTGGAGGGCCGAGCTGCACGCCAAGCTGCTCGAGGATCTGCTCACGTTCCGCCAGGGCGCGAGCGCGTCGATCCTGCACACGCCGCAGGAGCAGCAGCTGCACGACCTGGTGCGTGCCGGGTCGCTGGACCTGGCCGGCGATCCCCTGCTGGCGCCGTATCGCTGGTTCGCGCAGCGCCGGCCGCCGAGCGGCTGGGTCGGCGAGAGCGCGGCGTTGGGGTCGGTGGCCCTGATCAGGGACGGGCTGGCCGAGTGCGAGGCGCTGATCGACCGCGCCTGGCTGGACGGCAGCCGCGCCGCGCTGGCCGCGCAGCTCAACCTCTTCGCCTGCCGCATCGCCGTGGGCTCCGCGCGGACGCCGGGGGACGGGCATGGCCCTGACCTGCCCTCATACCTGTGCCTCGAGCTGCGGTTCAAAGAGCATCTCAAGGAGTACTGGCTGTACACGTCGTTCTCGATCTGGACACACAGGCCGCAGAGCGAGGCACACGCGCCCCAGCACGGCGCCAGGCCGCCCGACGCCGGCCCGTGGACGGTGCCCGAGGGCGTCGAGCAGCTGCGGGCCGAGTACTACGAGCAGCTGCGGCGCAGCCTTCGGCGGCTGATCCCCGACGAGTTCCCCAGGGCCAGGATGGCGATCCTCGAGCGTCAGCACCGCGCGCCCAGGTTCTGGATCGTCAAAGGCGACGCCCTTCCGGCCGATCCGGCCTCGCTGCCGCGGCGGGCCGAGAACGAGGTGTTCGGCGCGCTGGTCGACGTGCTCCTGGGCGCGCCGGACCCGCACACGACCGGGGTCGCCGCTGGGGTGCTGCAGGGGAATGCGCTGGTCCTGAGACGGTACATCCCCCGTGAGAGGGGCGATCTCCCCTCGTACCTGATCGTGCCGTGGGGTGGGACCGGTGTCCAGCAGGAAGACCGGACGCGCGAGTTGGTGACAGAGCTCACCGACCTCGTGGCGTCCACCTCCGCGGCGCTGTTCCTCATCGGGTGCCGCGTCGATTCCAACCGCGGCCTCATCGAGGTGTACGGGGTGATCGCGCAGCGGGCGGCCAGGCTGTGGGACCAGCTGGCGCTCTACCTGCCGACCGCGAAGGGGCGGCAGCTGGCCAAGGCGCACCGCTACATCGAGCTGATCCATCAGGTGCTGCTGCAGGGCATCGCCGACCTCGACCTCGTCGTGACCGACGCCACGGCTGAGGCGCAGCGCATCGAGGACACGGCGTACGGGCTGGGGCGGCGGTTCGAGCGCGCCTTCACCGAGCGGACGCTCGCCGGCCACCAGTCGATCCGCGAGTCGTTGACGATGGCCGGCTACTTCGACAAGGCGCGGCAGGAGGCTGAGGACGCCTGCCAGGCGGCCGCCCAGGTGAGGGACACCTACAAGGCCCTGCTCGAGGGCATCACCTTCGCGTTCGACGAGCGCCGGGCCCGCCAGACCGACCTCCTTCAGGGATTCGGGCTGGCGTTCGCGGTCCTGCTGGGGCTGGCGGCCGTCGTGCCGGAGGTTGCCGCGAGCGTCCTGCAGGCCTACTACGGCCCTCATATCCAGGCATGGATCGCTGGGGGAGGCTTCGCGCTGATCGCCGGCGTCGCCGTCGTGACGCTGCGGATCTACCGGCGGCGGGGTGTCCTGCTGTCCAAGCACTACGCCGAGCAGTACGAGAAGCTGCGCGCGTTCCTGGAGCGGTGCGCCTCTGATCGGCTGAGCCGGCTGCAGGAAGGCGACCGGGCGGGGCTTCGCGCCGCCATGGGCCCAGGCGGGGGCATGGACCAAGCCCGTCAGACGGTGAACGAGCGCTGGAACCAGCGCGACAAGGAGCTCGCCGAGCAGTGCGCCAGGCTGCTCGACGATCTGCCCGCGCTGAAGGCCCGGCGACGGCCGGCGTCATGGAAGCCGGAGGGCGTCGGCTTGGACCGCTGGGGCCACCGCGTTGAGCGGTGGGCCCTGAACGCGCTGCTCGTCAGCGAGCGGCCTCGGACGTTCCGGTCGGCTCCCCTGCCCCGGCTGTGCCTCCTGTATCGCTGCTACCCCATCATCGGGCGAGACCTGGCCCCCGCATTCGACCGGCTGCCGGACAGCTGGGTGGTCTCGGACTCGGACTTCAGATCGGTGATCGTGACGCAGGTCACCAACCGCGAGGACGCCGTTGAGGAGATCGTCCGCTGGAGCCGGCGCAAGGCCGCCCAGCTGAAGAAGCGCCAGCGCGATTGGGAGGACGGCGGAGCGGGCGTTCCCACAGGCCCGGCCCCCGCGACCGCATTCGTCAAAGAGCTGGACGACCTCGGCATCCGCGCCCAGATGGACCCAGAAGAGGTCGAGCGGATGCTGAACCGCATGCGCGGATCGAGCGTCCAAGACATATGGTCGCATGAGCGGCCCGCCCAATCCGAGGTGGTGATGCATTCGTGACCGCTGACACGCTGATGCGAGAGCCGGTGCTGGTCGTGACCCAGCGTGGGTGGCTGACCACCGACTACGGGATCTTCGACGAGCATGGCCACCAGTTGGCCGGGGTGCGCCACGGCAAGCAGGGCATGATCGGGCGGCAGCTGGAGATCATCGACCAGCAGGGCGCGACGCTCCTGCGGCTCGTGCGCCCGGTCCAGGTCTTCGGCTGGCATCTCGCCGTCACCAGGCCTGACGGCGCCGTCGTCGGCAGGTTCATCGCCCGGCCGGCGCTCGGCGGGCTGCGGCTCGTCATCCAGTCCCGGGGCGAAACGCTCGGCGAGCTGCGTCCGGACAGCCGAACGCGGTTCGCCATCACCGATCCCACCCATCAGGTGGTCGCCCGCATCGAGCGGCAGCGTGACGGCCAGGCGTCCTGCCGGTACATCCTGCGCATCCACGGTCCGGTCCCCGACCCGCTCCGCAGCCTCCTGATCGCCGCCCCCCTCGCCGTGGAGATCCGCCGTAAGGAGTTGGGTGCCCCGGTCACCGGCTGACCGGCGCCTTCAGCGTCTCCGCGGGCGGCTGCTCGCCATCTCGGCGAGGTCGCCGGTGACATCCGCGGCCACCGGCGGTCATCGACGGCCTCGCACTGACCTTCGGCCGCATCAACCCCGTTCGCCAGCGGCGGGGCCGTCGACGGCACCGGGTGGAGCGCGCGCACCAGTCCGGTGGCCAGCAGCGCGCCGACCAGTTGGCAGCCGATGAACATGGGCGCGGAGGCGGGCGCGATGCCGGCGAAGGTGTCGGACAGCGTGCGCCCCACCGTCACGGCCGGGTTGGCGAAGCTGGTCGAGGACGTGAGCCAGTAGGCGGCGGTGATGTAGACGCCGATCGCGAACGGCGCCGCCGTGACGCGCCCGGAGCGTGCCATCCCGAAGACGGCCAGCGGCAGCCCGATCGTGGCGATCACCTCCGACAGCCACAGGCTCGGCGTGGCCCGCACCGTTGAGGCCGGGGTGAGGGCGACCGCGAACATCGCGTTGGCCAGCGCGCATCCCACCAGCCCGCCGCTGACCTGAGCGGCGGTGTAGGTCCCCAGCTCACGCG
>JBOGEA010000482.1:0-3755 GCA_050743205.1 Egibacteraceae bacterium
CGGCGGTATTCCGCCGCGATCCAGCACAAAGTCAGCACGGATACGTGACAGGAGTGCGGGGTGCTTCTTCGTGCGGGGAGAGCCTTCTGACGGCTCAGGCGAGCGTGCGCAGCCGCTCGTCGAGGTCGAGCACGCAGTCGAGTGTGTCCCATTCCGGCGGCATCCGCAGGCGCACGGCCCTCACGCGCGCCACCTTGCCCGGGCAGCCGACGTGCGCGGCGGCGGCGGCAGTGGCCAGCGTCGCGGAGGCGCCCTCAGGCTCGTCGGCGCCGACCCGGACCCTCGCCATCCGACACAGCCCGTTGACGCGCTGAATGGTGTTCTGGGCCCGGGCGATCTCGTCGGACAGGAAGCGCTCGGCCTCGTCCGACCGGCCGGCCAGCCCAGCGACCAGCCCGCTCACCCCGTCCAAGTAGATCTCGACCTTGCCGAACTGGCCGGTCGGGGAGAACAGCCCTCCCGGGTGACCCGTCGCGGTGTCCAGCGCCCGACGCGCGTGCTCCAGGGTCGCCTGGCAGAGTTGGACGTCGCCCAGCTCGGCGGCCTCCTCGGCGAAGGCTGCCCCCAGCCACGCCCGCGTGTGACCGTCCGCGCGGCGCGCCAGCGCCTTGGCCCGGCCCAGCTCGGAGACCGTCTGGCGGACGCTGCCGTGCGCACGGCCCCGCACCGGTGAGTACAGATGCCTGGCTCGCGTCGCCCAGGCGCGCGCCCGCAGCAGCGGGTCACCGGAGACGTCGGCGTAGTGGCAGGCCAACGCCACATGGTGCAAAGTGGCGGTCGCGTCCCCGGTGTTGTCTGCCAGGATCCCGGCCAGGGCGTGCGCGTCGACGGCCACCGCCGCCAGGCGCAGCCCCAGCTCGTGGGTCGGAGCGCTCCTGAGGACCGGCGCCAAGCCGCTGGCGAAGCCGACCGCTCCGGACAGCATGACCCGCGGATTGCCCTTGAGGTAACCGCTGGTCAACAGCGCCAGCCCCTGCTCGTAGTCGGCGACCAGCGCGGCGTCGACCGGCTCGTTGGTATGCGCTGGCGTGGGCGGTACCGTGAGGCCAGCCCCCCCCGCCAGGATGGCGAGCAGGGCCTCAAGCGCGTCTCGGCGGTTCACGTTGTCCCCGTTTCCAATCGGCGTGCTCATCGCACAGTTTGGACACACCAGCCTCGGACCGCCAACCACGGCGTCGAAACGCTGACGCTGCAAAGGGGTCAGCGCCTCGAGTAACTCGTCGAGACGCTGAAGAAGAGCCCCCTGGGTGGGCGGCATCACGCCGGCCTCCCAACGCTGCACCGTGTTCGGAGTGACCCCCAGCGCCTCGGCGAACTGCGCCTGCGTCTCGCCCCGCGCCCTGCGCAACGCCCGAATCCGCGCTGGCGTCCACCAGGTCATCCACACGCCCGACAGCCTTACCGTCATCGCCGCCTCCCTCCTCGACCCCCACCGCGAGCGCGGGCGTCTCGCGTCGCCGCTCGTGTGCGCGGCAGGGTGAGATTAGCCCACCTGTCCGGATGGTCAAGCCAGCGCTTGGCAGCCTCCTGCCCGGGAGAACCAGACGCTGCCTGCGCTGCCGCCGCAGTCAGCCGCTGACGGTGGAAAGACGCAGGGATGGCGTTGTTCACCGCCGGCCCGTCCCTTGGCATCGTGATCGGCATGGACATCGACGATCCGAGCCCCCGCGACTCCCGCGGCGCTGACGACTATCTCGCCTTCGCCGAGGAGGCGATCGAGCGCGCCGAGCAGTCAGGCGCCGCGCAGGACCGGCTTGAGCACCTGGGCCAGGCACAGGCGTGGGCGCTGCTGGCCGTGGCCGCCAGCGTCGAGGCGCTGGGCGCCAGCCTAGCCGCGCGACGGGCCGACCACTGAGCATCCACCGCTCCGGGACAGGGGACTCCCCCGCTGTCCCGGCGAGCCCCCAGGCGTGCTCAGATCCGACATGAAGGGACTGACATGGCACAGGGCAGCAACGCCGGGCGTCACACATGGCGGCGCCGGGCCGCCTGCCTGGACGTACCGACCGAGGAGTTCTTCCCCATCGGGACGACCGGCCCCTCGTTGGAGCAGGAGCGGCGCGCGAAGACGGTATGCGCCGGCTGCGAGGTCGCCGCGCGCTGTCTGGCGGCGGCGTTGGCCGCCAACGAGTCCGGCGTCTGGGGCGGGACCAACGAGGACGAGCGGCGCCTGCTGCGCCGCAAGAGGCGAGGGCAGCGGTGGGCCGATTCGCAGGCCCGCGAGGGGTGATGAGCGCCGTGGAGCCCAACCCGTCCCGGGTCTGGATGACCGCCAACCGGTTCACGTTGTGGCCGCCGTGCTGTGGCACCCCGATCGTGCTGGCCAGCGAGAGGACGGACCCGCAGCCGATCCATGAGGTGGCCTGCCAGCCTTGCACGCGTGCTTGGAGGGCGGCGTTTCTCGGCGACTGCCGTCACGGACGCGGGTGTGCTGGCAGCCGGCCAGGACATGGTCATGAGCGGCCAGGATCCGCCGGGACCGCAGTGCTGGGTGGCGCCGCTGCGCGACCCAGGCGGCGTGGGGGTGGCGGTCGCCCGGTCGATCGGCAGCACGAACCTGCTCGGCTTGGCGTTGGCCGAAGGGTTCGGTGTGGAGCGGATCGGATCGGGACGGCGGCTGCTCAGCCTGGCGGACGCGACCCGCGCGGCTGCGCGAGCGACGATCCGGCCATGGCCACCTACAGGAGGGGTCGGCGAGGTGAGGCAGTCCGGAAGCGCCGCTGCCCACGGTGGCGCCCCAGCCCTCACCCTCACCAGAGCGCCAGTTGACCGACGTGGCGGTGGCGGCACCCTGCTCCGGCGAGTGGAGCAGGGTGCCGCTGCCGCCTTCAGACGCCGGGGGCCGCCCGCCCCGCAGCGGCCCCCGCGCGTCGCCTTTTCCAGGACACGAGGGTCCCTGCCCGGGGGTGGCCCCACCACGGCAGGGGCCCTCGGCTCAGACCTCGGTGCCCACCCGCGGGTTGCGCTTCTCGTCTGTGGCGGCTGCGGTCAGGAAGCGATGCTCCCGTGCCGGGTCGGCTCCCTCATCGCTCCGCCTCAAGGCTGACGGCTTCCCTCGACGGCACCGAAGCCGATGCGGGCTGGCCGTCCCCGCCACCAGCCACGGTCGCGCGACCGGTCGTCGCACGGGCGGGTGTTGGACGCCGACCAGTACCTGGTGGGCTGTGAGCGTAAGCGGGTCCGCAGGCGTTCTTCGCCTGAGCGAAAGTCGGTTCAGCGTACGGGCACAGCGGCGGCCTGAGGGCTCAAGCGAGTCCGCGCAGCCGCTCGTCCAGGTCGATCACACAGCCCAGCGCGTCCCATTCGGGCGGCATCCGCAGGCGCGCTGCCCGGACCCGCTCGATCACGCCAAGCGGCGCCATAGCTTCAAAGGCAAGCCCAAGACCGATCCGAAACGGCCTGGGCGCAAGGCGGGCGGCGCGTATGGGCGCAAGGCGCACCGGGCGGTGCCCGACCACGTCAACGACAGGGAGGATGAGGTAGCGCTTCCGTCAGATGTCCACTTGGATCGAGGGGTGGACGAGTAGGGTCAGGAGTCCTGGGGTTCCGGCCTACCTTCAATCCCTCGGCCGGTTCCCAGGTTCCCGGCACTTACTGGTCGGGCGGTCCGATCTGCCCGGCCTAGGGCTCCTTGAGGGGCCAAGGGCTAGAACTTTTCCAGAGTTTTTCAGGCGGCTTTGATCATGGCACGGTCGATGTAGTCGTCGACGATCTCGTCGATGGTGTGCAGGCACAGACGCAGGACGGTATCGGCC
>JBOGEA010000483.1:0-3750 GCA_050743205.1 Egibacteraceae bacterium
GACATATAGTCCGGTCAACGTCCAGAAAACTCACCGACACCGCTCTGGCCGGCCAGCCAGCGGCATGAACCTGCGGTTAGGGGCGTATGCGCCCGTAACCGCACTCGGCGCCGACCAAGACCCCAAAGTTGGCGGCATCGAAGTGAGGGGACTGAAAAACCACGCCCGAAGGACGGGAACGCCACTGGACTCCCGCACGCGAATCGACGTCACCCCCACCGAGGCAGCCCGTGCCCGCTTGGAAACAGGCCGGTCACACGCCCAACGCGACGCCGACAACCGCATCCCCCAAGCACGGTGAAGTCACTTCAGAAGAGCCACACCCATTCTCAAACACGCTCTCAAGCCCAACAGCGTCACCGTTCCGTGACGGGGCGCGCTGCGTGACCCTTCACGGCCGCCGTCCACTCGGCGACCACGTCGTCGAGCACCGCCATCGGCAGTGCCCCACCACCCAATACCAGGTCATGGAACGCCCGGATGTCGAACGCGTCGCGCAGCTCGCCCTCCGCCTTGTCCCGCAACCGTTGGATCTCCAACCGGCCGACCATATAGGACAAGGCCTGGCCGGGCATCTCGATGTAGCGGTCGGTCTCTTCCGCAATCTCCACGTCAGCCATCACGGTGTGCTCACGCAGATAATCGACCACTCGCTGGCGGCTCCAGCCGAAAGCGTGCAGCCCAGTGTCCACCACCAGTCTGGCCGCACGCATCGAGTCCATCGCCAGCATGCCCAGCCGGGCGATGTCGTTGGAGTAGAGCCCCATCTCGTCGGCCAGCCGCTCGGCGTACAGGCCCCAGCCCTCGATGTAGGAATTGATCCACGCCAGGCGGCGAAGCCGCGGCAGCTGGGTCAGCTCCTGCGCCACGGTGACCTGGAAGTGATGGCCAGGCACGGCCTCGTGGAACGCGGTCGCCTCAGATACGCACCGGTCCCGCTCTGCCGCCCGGTGCGTGTTGGCGAAGTACGTGCCCGGGCGCGAGCCGTCCAGCGCGGGGGGCATGTAATACGCGGCGGCTGCGTCGGCAGCCTCCGCCTCGGGCGTAGGCTCCAGCGCACAGCGGTGCGAGGGCAGCCGGCCGAACCAGTTCGGCGCCACCCGCTCCGCGCGGTCGATCGCCGCCCGCGCGGCCGCCAGCAGCTCCTCGGCGCTGCCCCAGCGCAACGCGGGGTCCGTCCGCATCTGGTGATGCACCTCTGCGACCGTACGCACACCGAAGACCCCAGACCCGATCGCCACATACTCCTCGGCGAGCTGCTCGATCAGGTCGAGCCCGGTCTGGTGCAACTCCTCGGGAGTGCGGTCGGTGGTCGTGTGAACCCGCGTGAGCGAGGAGTAGGTGGCCTCCCCGTTCGGCAGCCAGCAGAGGCCCGGACGCTCCTGCGTCCGGCCGTACGGCGCGATCTCGGAGTCCAGCACATCGCGGTACGTTGCAAAGGCCGGCCGGACCACATCGGCGAGCAGCCGGTCACGCTCGGCCGCGTACGCGTCGCTCAGTGGCGGCCTACGCAGCGGGTCGCCTGCCGGATTCGCCAGGTAGCTGTCCAGGCGTGCGATCGTGCGCCTGACTCGTTCCGCGACCGGCAGCCGACCGGCAGCCACACCACCCCGGTGGCGAGCGGCGGCCTTGGCGAGGAACTCCTGCACGGCGGTCAACCGGATCAGGAAGCTGCGTTCTTCCTCGTCACCGATTGGCCGGACGAGCGGCAGGCGGCCGAGCAGCCGGCTGATCGGCGCGGTGTGGTAGTCGGTCATGGTGTGCTCGACCAGCCGCGAGTCGATCCGGTCCGCTACGGCCTCGGCCTGTTGCACCACCACTGCGCGAGTCACCCAATCCTCGGGCACCGGGTCGAGACCGCGCGCCGCCTCGGCGATGCCGAGAGCACGGTCCCGCAGCCGGCCTTCAGCGGCTTCGTCCAGGTCGCTCAGGCGATGGCTGAAGCCCGGATACCCTTCCAGAAACTCATTCAGCGGATCCTCTTCAGCGATGATGTCGAGCAGTTCGTCGGCGAATTCGGTTACGGTGTTCACGGCAGCCCATTCTGATCACGGTTCGTCTCGGGGTCAGGCTTCTTCACCTACAGGCGACGGAAACTCGCGCCCAAGCTGCCGAGCTATTGGCCAGGGTTCGGCATGCATCCGTGCCGAACCCTGGCCAATAGGGCGCGACCCGCGGCGCGGGCGGTGGGGATCAGATGATGTCGTGGACCACACGCATCAGGGTGAGGTCGTCGATGGGTGAGGGCTGGAAGTCGTGGTGCAGATAGAACTCACGAGCCTCCTGATCCTGAGCGTGGACGAGCAGGATTCGCACACCGACGATCTCGGCGACTTCGAGTGCCTTGAGAACGAAGTGTTTGAGGAGTGCAGCGTCCAGCCCATTCCCTTGGTGTTTGGCATCAACCGCCATCCTCGCCAGGAGGATGGCGGGAATATCGTCAGGCTGGTTGCGCGCGGCGCGTTTCGTGGCGGCTGAGCGGATGATCGACGCAGTCGCCGAGGCGTAGCAGGCGACGACTCGGCCGTTCTCGTCGGTGATCACCCAGGTCCGAGATGCACCAATTCGCTGATTGGCTAAGGCTCGCCGGAAGAGCCAGTGGTTCAACGCCGCCTTGCCGCAGTCGAACCCTTCGAGGATGTGGTCCGGGCAGAGCAGCTCAGGACCCCGACAGCTCAAGATCGTTCAAGCACCGAGGGCGTCGCCAGCAGTTGGCGCAGCTTACGAGCTGGCTGGGGTGGTCGGTCCAATGTCTGCTGCAGCTCGTTCCAGGTCTCGTCATCGACCACGAAGACCCGGCGGTCAGCGAGGTCCACCTCCGCGGCTTCGACGGCATGCCGCAGGACGTAGTCGCTCATCGACTCGCCTTTGGCCGCGGCGGCGCGACGAAGCATCTCATCCTGCGCAACGGTCAACCGGAGGTTCAGCCGTTCTGTCTTGATCGCCATGACCCCAATGGTACGCCGATTGTACGCACGAATCAAGAGGGTCAGGCGGGCGGGTGGAGGCGGGCGGTGAGCCTCGGGTTCTCCGACGATTGGTTCGAGGGTGGTCGCCGACACGGCGCTGACGCTGACGGCGCGCCCGGCCAGCGGCGCGCCACGTCGCGATCCTGGGGTTGCCAGAGGAGCAGCCGTTCTCGCAGGAGATCCGCCGGCGTTTCCGCGACGCCTACGACGCTGAGGTCCTGCTCTACCCGGTCGAGGACGACCATCACCACGTGCTGGACGTGCTTGAGGCGTTGGGTGAGGCGGCGCCCCAGCCGTCGGGTGGCCCGGCGCTCGCCCGCCTGTGCTCAGATGGGCGCCCGCTCGTGGAGCGGTGGGTGCACGACACGACCGAGGACGCCTTGTACATCGAGCCGTCCGACGCCCTGGCCCGCCTGGACCGCTGGACCGACGATCCCCAGGTGCGGGTCGTCGGGGTGACCGGCATCGGCAGGCTCGGCAAGACGGCGTTGATCGGCCACTGGCTGAAGCGGGGCACGCTGCGCCGGCCGGCCAAAGGGCTGTTGTGCTGGAGCTTCAACAGCAACCGGGCCGTGACCGCGTTCTTCGGGCTCTTGTCACCTATCCGTGGGTGGATGATCCCTGTAGTGCAGGCAGCAGCCGCTCATCACCTTCATCCATGCCCTGCCTCGGCGGAACGACCGGGACGATCGCGCGCAAAAACTGGGCATAAATCGGTTAAAACGTTCGCCACGCGCGGACGACAGGCGAGGTTGTGAGTCCTGACCGCCGGATCCGGCGG
>JBOGEA010000484.1:0-3733 GCA_050743205.1 Egibacteraceae bacterium
GGCTCGGCGTCGGCTGGCTCGCCTGCGACCAGCGGTCGACCAGCGGAACCTTCCGGGACGGGACCCGGATCGACCAAGCGCTCGTCGATGGAACCGCCCCCGTCGAGCTGCGCCTCGCGGATCCCACGAGCGGGCCGACGCTCACCCTGCGGGCGAGGGCGCCCTCACCTTTGGACAGCCGTCTCGGCCCTCCGGCCCAGCCACGCCCCCGGCTCGGGTCCCTCAGCGCCTCCCGGCCGCTCACCAGCCTGCTGCGCATCGGCCGGGCGCCCGACAACGACGTGGTGCTGGCCGACGACCTCACGGTCTCCCGGCACCACGCCCAGCTGCGCCGCCAGGGTGGCCAGGCGACGATCGTCGATCTCGGCAGCCGGCACGGCACCTACATCGACGGCGCACGGGTGACGGCCGCGGCGGTCGCCGACGGCGCGGTCGTCCGGATCGGCCGCCATCTGTTCGTGGCGCGGGACGGGCAGCTGGACACCTACGTCGACGACGGCGCCGTGCTCGCGACGACCGACCTCACAGTGACGGTCGACGGCGGCCGGAAGACGCTGCTGGCGGACATCACCATGGCCGTCCAGCCGGGTCAGCTCGTCGCGGTGATCGGCCCCTCGGGGGCCGGCAAGACCACCCTGCTGCGCGCGCTGACCGGCGTCTCACCGGCGACCGGCGGGACGGTCACCTACAACGGCCGCGACCTGTACGCCTCGCTCGACGAGCTGCGCTACCGCATCGGCTTCGTCCCCCAGGATGACATCCTGCACAGCCAGCTCACGCTGCGCAGGGCGCTGTCGTACGCGGCCGAGCTGCGCTTCGCCGACGACACCAGCCGCGCCGAGCGCAAGGCCCGGGTCGACGAGGTGCTCGCCGAGCTGGGCCTCGACCAGCGCGACGGCCTGCAGATCTCCAACCTGTCCGGCGGGCAGCGCAAGCGCGCGTCAGTCGCGCTCGAGCTGCTCACCCGCCCCGCGCTGCTGTTCCTCGACGAGCCGACCTCCGGCCTGGACCCCGGCTTCGAGCGGTCGGTCATGCAACTGCTGCGCGAGCTGGCCGACGGCGGTCGCACCGTTGTGGTCATCACCCACGCCGTCGCCAGCCTTCAGCTGTGCGACCGGGTCCTCGTCCTGGCCAGTGGAAGCATGGCGTTCTTTGGGCCGCCCGGGGAGATCCTCGGCTTCTTCGGCGCCACCGACTATGCCCGGGTGTTCCAGCTGTTGGAGGCCGGCACGGCCGACTGGGCCGCCCGCTTCAAAGCCCATGCCGCATACCAGGCCTACGTCGCCGGTCCCGCCCGGCAGCACGCGCGCCGGCCGGGAGCCGCCCAGGCCGTGGGCCACGTCATGTGGCGCGGCGCCGGAGTCGCGCGCCAGATCGGCACCCTCGTCCGCCGCAACGTCGCGGTGCTCGCCGGGACCCGGGGATACGCGGGCCTGCTCCTCGCCCAGGCGCCCGTCATGGCGGGGCTGCTGCTGCTCGCGCTGGGTGGCGGCAACCTGGCGGGCACGCCGGACAGCCGTCCCCGCAACCTGCTGATCCTGCTGGTCACCGCCGCGATCGCGATGGGGCTGGTCAACGCCTGCCGGGAGATCGTGAGAGAGCTGGCGATCTACCAGCGGGAACGCACGGTCGGGCTGTCGCTGGGCGCCTACCTGATCTCGAAGTTCGTCTACCTGGGGGCGCTCGCCGCAGCGCAGAGCGCGGTGCTGACCGCCGTGGTCGTGCAAGGCCAGAAGGCGGGTGGGGACGCGCTCGTCTTCGGGACGCCGTTGGCCGAGCTGGGCGTGATCCTGTTCGCCGCCACGTTCGCCGCGGTGGCGCTGGGGCTCGCGGTCTCCGCGCGCGTGAGCACCGACGCGGCGGCGCTGGTGATGATCCCGGTCCTGCTCGTGGCGCAGCTCGTGCTCTCTCATGCCCTCATCGACGTCGAGGGCCGCCCGGTGCTGGCCGCGACCGCCTGGGCCACCCCGGCCTACTGGGCGTTCAGTGGCGCCGCCGCCTCCACCGACTTGATCTCGTTAGAGGGCCGCTGCGGCCAGACACCTGTCGAAGGAGCCCCCGCCAGCGCCGGGCCCACGTGCGGCTCCCTGTGGGACCCCACCACAGGCAACCTGATGCTCTCCCTCGCCGCCCTCACCGTCCTGACCCTCGCCTACGCCGCAGCAGCCGCCACCGCCCTCCGCCACCGCGACCCCATCCGCCTCTGACCACCTTGACGGGCGAACTCGACGTGGAGGACTTGGACAGCAAGAGCGCCCGACGGAACCGCGCGGCCGCGGCGCTCGCGGAACTCGTGGGCCGGTTCGGCCCAGACGAGCTCGCAGAGCCGGGCAGGCTCGGATCCCTGCGATCGCTCTTGGGTGATCAGCTCGGCGCGGACGCGGTGACCTGACGCCGCTAAAATCCGGGCGCTTGGCATGCACCCGTGGGTCAGTGCCGCCACTGCGCGTTGTGCACTCAAGGCAGCGGTCGCGTTACGCCCGGAGGCGCCGTCGGCAGGGTTGGCCTGAGTGCGCGCCGTTGAGGGACCTGGTTGTGGGTCGTGATCGGTATCGCCGAAAGCGCGACGAGCGGGCCGTTGCGCACGCTCACCGGGCACCGTCCGCGCGCAGAATTCCCGCTGTACAGGACAAATCCTGCGCTGTAGCTCGGCGGCGGCAGTGGGAGACACGGCCGGGGCCGCTGTTGTGAGTGGTAACCGCCGGATCCGGCGGTCAAGACTCACAACAGCGGCCTCCCAATGGTCAAGGATGCCGACCTCCGCCTCCCAGATTTGTGGGGTGTCATCGGTACCAGGAGGCGGGATCAGCGCCAGACTCAGTCTGCTGATCCGGATGATACGGTGCCCGCCGCCAATGCCAATTTCAAGCTCAGGGTCTTCCGGCCTGGGCTGCGTTCCCGTCGCGCGGGCCAACCAAGGAGCGATCAACGTATGCTCGGATCCCGAGTCGACGAGTCCAAAGGTACGCTGTCGCCCAGTGACGCCTATCAGCTCGATCGGTACCACAGGGCGCAGCGGGACGCGGCCCATTCGGGCTGCTCTTTCCTTCGCGCCAACAGTCAAATCTTCAACATAGGGATATACCCATGGCTGGTCCGGACCCATGGCGTCAGCCAAGCCCCACCAATTCCTTGTCGTGCTCGCCAGGGATCCGGGTAACATACGCATCTTGGATGTCACGCTCATGCAAAGCAAGGACGACCTCGTCGGGCGTACGCCGTGCCTCGATGACCTTGCCGTCTTTGATCGCGACCCACATGCCAGGAAAGTTGCGCACCGCCTCGTCAAACGTGACGACCTGAAGTCTCTTGATGGTCATGGCATACCCTTGCCGTGTGCTAGAGGGGAAGACCCATCTGCCGGGCAGTTTCCCTGCACGTGTCAGGACCGCCAGCCTACAGGTGCGACTCCCCCGTTCCTAGGAACGGGTTCGGCACGCCTCCCCCAAGAGGGTCAGGGGGTGCGGCGTTGGAGCCAGGCGAGGATGGTGCGGACGGCGAAGCCGGTGGCCCCGGGGGGAGGTGGCGATGGCCTGGTCGGGGGAGAAGCAGGCTGGGCCGGCGATGTCGAGGTGGGCCCAGGAGCAGTCGCCGACGAAACGCTGGAGGAACAGGCCGCCGATGGTGGTGGCGGCGCCGTCGTCGTCTGAGCACACCCTCGAGATTTGGGGCTGATCTGCGGGTGCCGGCTGGAGCCGCACGACGAGCCGTGATGTGGCGACTCCTGGCAGCC
>JBOGEA010000485.1:0-3725 GCA_050743205.1 Egibacteraceae bacterium
CTCCGGAGGCAGCAGGCCGCGCTGCTCGTAAGGGCTACTTACTCCGGAAACAGAGCCACGTACTCCTTCGGTAGCCACCTGGCCCACGCGACCCGGTCAGCCACTCGAGGAGCAGGCACAGCGGACGGCTGAAGAGCGGCCCGCCCGCGTCAACGCTGCTCATACCCCTGCTCATACCCCAACGGCCTGACCCCGTTGCCCCTACACCGTGGTCAGGCCGTTCCCCTCTGGCTATCGTGACGCGGCGGTGTGCAAGCTGTGTTGCAGTTGCGTGCAAGATCCGATGCTCTGTGGTTACGAGCGCCCGATAGCTGCCTGGCTGACGGGGCCAACCGGACAAAACGCCATGGCGAACGTCGCGCGCTGGTGGGAGGCGGCCCGTTTGTCACCGCGCGGCGCTCTGGAGGAGTAAAGAGTCAGTCCGCTGTGGCTGGGCCAATGCCGCGATCGACATATCATCGTCCATGTGAGGCGGGAGCGCAGGAGCCGGAAGCATCTGGTGTTGACGGTCGTGCTGGTGCCGACGCTGATCATCGGCGCCGGTCTGATGCTGGGGGCCGGGTTGGCGCCTGGCGCGGCGCTGGCGGCGGCGGCCGTCCGGACCATAGACGAGCGCGTGTTGAACTTCCCGCCGTTGGGCGATGTCGTCGAACCCCCAGAAGAGCGCAGCGTGGTGCTGTCGGCGGAGGGCACGGTGCTGGTGACCTTCCGTGAGTTCAACCGTACGGTTGTGGGGTTGGGACAGATTCCGGCGCATGTCCAGAATGCGGTGGTCGCGACGGAGGACACGCGGTTCTGGACGCATCCGGGGGTGAACTGGGAGGCGATCGCCCGCGCGGCGGTCGGCAACCTGCAGGCGGGCGAGGTCACGAGCGGCGCGTCGACGATCACCCAGCAGCTGGTCAAGAACCTCACCGGCGCTGACGACCCGACCCTGCGCCGCAAGCTGCAGGAGGCGATCTGGGCCACGCAGCTGGAGGCGCGGATCACCAAGGCGCAGATCCTGGAGCTGTACCTCAACGAGGCCTACTTCGGCAACGGCGTGTACGGCATCGCCACAGCGGCCGAGTACTACTTCGGCAAGGACATCGGGGCGCTGAGCATCGACGAGGGCGCGCTGCTGGCCGGCCTGATCCGGGCGCCGTCGCAGAACGACCCGGTCGGCCATCCCGAGGCCGCGATCGGGCGGCGCAACATCGTGCTCGGCCAGATGGCCCAGGCCGGTTTCCTGACGGCTGAGGCCGCGGCGGCGCTGTCCGCCCAGCCGGTGGTGCTCAACCTCTCGCCGCTGCGCGACGTCTACCCGTTCTTCGCCGCCTACATCCGCAGCCTGCTGCTGGACGACCCCAGGCTGGGCCCCGACCGGGAGTCGCGCGACCGGCTGCTGCTGACGGGGGGGCTGGAGATCCGCACGACGCTGCTCGCGCCGATCCAACAGATCGCCGATGAGGCGATCCGCGAGGTCCTGGCCAGCACGGACGGTCCGCAGGCGTCGCTGGTGGCGGTGGATCCCAAGACGGGGGCGATCATCGCGATCGGGTCGGGGCCCAAGGGGTTCGGGCGCGGCCCGGGCCTGACCGAGGTCCTGCCGGCGGTGCCGGGGCTGGGCTCGTCGTTCGGCCGGCAGCCCGGCTCGGCGTTCAAGGCGTTCGGGATCGTCGCGGCGTTGGAGTCGGGGGTCTCGCCCCGGTTCACCACCGACACGCCCTCCCCGTACATCCCCACCGGGGTGTGCGCCAGGCTGGATCCGGACTGGGCGCCGGGCAACTACTCCGACGGCGGGACGGGGGTGCTGGACATGGCAGCGGCGGTGGCCAGGTCCAGCAACGTCTACTTCGCCAGGCTGATCGACGAGTTCGTCGGCCCGGACAAGCTGATCGAGACCGCCCGGCGGATGGGGATCACGCACAGTGATATCAGGCCGAACTGCGCGGCGGTGCTGGGCAGCGAGGGCGTCTACCCGTTGGACATGGCCTCGGCGTATGGGACGCTGGCCAACGACGGCGTCCACTGCCAGCCCTACGCCATCGCCGAGGTCCGTGACCGTGACGGGAACGTGCTGCTGACCGGCGGGGGCGCGTGCGCGCAGGTGGTCGACCCGCAGATCGCGCGCCGCGCGGCCGATCTGCTGCGGGGTCCTATCGAGGGCGGGACGGCCAGCGCGAACGGGCGGATCGGCCGTCCGGCGGCGGGCAAGACCGGCACGACCAGTGAGTACCGGGACGCCTGGTTCACCGGGTTCATCCCACAGCTGTCGGCGGCGACCTGGGTGGGGTTCGAGCGGCCCGCTCCGATGTTCGACCCTCGCTGCTCGGGCGGCCGGGTGACCGGGGGCTGCCTGCCGACGATGATCTGGCAGCGGTTCATGACCAGGGCGATCGGCGCGTTGGTGATCGGCGTCGAGGACTTCAGGGCGCCGCCGCCGCTGCCTCCTGTGGAGTTCATCGACGATGACGCCGACGCAGAGACGGACGGCGACGCCGGTGACGAGCAGGACCAGCCGGAGGCCGGCGAGGACGACGCGTCACCAGACGGCGACGCGCCCCAGGAGGGCGACGCGCCACCAGACGGCGACGCGCCACCAGACCAGCGGGTCGAGCCTGAGGGAGTGCGCCAGTGAGCGGCCGGACGCGTCCACACAACCTGCGCGATCCGGCTCTTGGCACCGCCGCGGTGGGGTTCGGGTTGGGCACGCTGGCCACCCAGCGCTACGGCCTTCGCGTCGTCCTGGCCGGCGCCTGCCTTGGCGCCGCGACGCTCGTGTACGCCTGCGCCGTCGAGCGGCGCTGGTACGCGCTGCGCCACGACACGCTGCCGCTGCTGCGCCCGGGCGCCAGGAGGCCGCTGCGGATCCTGCACATCTCAGACCTGCACTGGCGCCCGGGCCAGTGGCACAGGCTCGACTTCGTCCGCCGGTGCCTCAACGCTGCCCCCGACCTGATCGTCTCATCAGGGGATGCCCTGGAGCATCCCGACGCCATCGACCCGATCGTCGAGCTGCACGCCGAGCTGGCGCGCCACGCTCCGGTCGTGAAGGTGCTCGGCTCGCACGACTATTGGGGGCCGACGTACCGCTCGCCGATCCGGTACTTCTTCGAGGACGGCAAGAAGGTCTACGGCCAGCGCCTGGACACCGCCCGCCTCCTGCGCGGGCTGCGGGACGGCGGCGTCCATGTGCTGGACAACGCGCGCGCGCCGATCGACACGGTCGCCGGCGTCATCGACATCGCCGGCATGGGCGACCCCCACGTGCGGTACGACCACCCCGAGCGCATCGACTGGCGTCGCTCAGACGATGCGGTCGCGCTGCGCCTGGGCGTCGTCCACGCCCCTTACCTGCGCGCGCTCGACGTGTTCGACCGCCACGGCTTCGACCTCGCGCTGTCCGGCCACACCCACGGCGGCCAGCTTCGGGTTCCGGGGATCGGCGCCTTGGTCTCGAACTGCGACCTGGCGGCCCGCAACGCGCGCGGCACCTCCCGTCATGGCGCTGACCTGTGGGTCCACGTGTCCGCCGGCCTCGGTCACTCCCGCTACGCGCCCTTCCGGCTCGCCTGCCGGCCCGAGGCGAGCATCCTGGACATCGTGCCGGGCCCGCCTGTGCGGTAGGCTGACCTCATCGGGATGTAGCGCAGCTTGGTTAGCGCGCCACGTTCGGGACGTGGAGGCCCCGGGTTCAAATCCCGGCATCCCGACCAAGAGCGGTGCCCCGGCCTGTATGGCCG
>JBOGEA010000486.1:0-3693 GCA_050743205.1 Egibacteraceae bacterium
GTCCATGATGACGGCGAAGAAACCGCCGTACCCGGCCGAGTTCCGCCGCCAAGCCGTGGTGTTGGTGCGGCGCAACCCCGACAAGTCGATCCCCGAGCTGGCCCAAGAGCTGGGGGTGTCGGACCAAACGTTGCGCAATTGGCTCTTATGCCGAAGTCGGCATAAGAGCCATTATGCCGACCTCGGGATTATGCCGACGTCAGGTGGCAGACCGTCGTTGAGGTGGGCGTGACGGGGGTTGTGGGCGGTTCGAGGTTGGCATAATCCTGGCGGTTGCGCGGATGCTCTGCTTTCCATCGTCGGAGAGGAGCGAGCATGTCGAAGGTGTCGGGGGTCGAGTTTTCGGGCCCGCTGGAGTCCTACGCGAGCGGTCTTGACGCCCAGCTGTCGCGGTTGGGCTACACGCCGGGGTCGGCGGAGGCGCAGCTGCGGTTGCTGGCGCACCTGAGCCGCTGGCTTGCCGAGGAAGGCTTGGCCGCGGTGGCGCTGACGCCACAGGTGGTGGAGTCGTTCGTGGCCGTGCGGTGGGCGGCCGGGTACAGGATCCACCGGTCACCGGCGGCGTTGGCTTGGCTTTTGGACTATCTGCGAGACCTCGCTGTCCTGGGCCCGCCTGCCGCGGCGGAGCCGACGCCGTTAGAGGCGCTGCTGGACCGCTACCGCAACTACCTGACGGGCCAGCGAGGTCTGGCCGCCTCGAGCGTGCGCGTCTACGTGGGTGCCGTCCGCCCGTTCCTGGCCGGTCGGATGGCCGGCGAGGGATTGGACCTCGAGCGGTTGACCGCGGGTGATGTCATCGCATTCGTGCTCGAGGCGTGCTCTGAACGGCGGACGGGGAAGGCCAAGACGGCCGTGACGGCGCCGCGGTCGCTGCTGGGGTTCTTACACCTCGAGGGGATGGCGGCGGCTTCGCTGGCCGCCGCGGTGCCTTCGGCCGCCTCGTGGCGGCTGGCCGGGCTACCTCGTGGGCTCGAGCCAGATGAGGTGGACCGCCTGCTGGCGGCCCGCGACCGGAGCACCGTGGCCGGGCGCCGCGACGCCGCGATCTTGTCGCTGCTCGTGCGGCTGGGGCTGCGGGCCGGTGAGGTCGCCGGACTCGAGCTCGACGACATCGACTGGCGCGCCGGGCAGCTGGTCGTGCGCGGCAAGGGGGACCGTCACGAGCGGCTCCCGCTGCCCGATGACGTGGGCCGGGCGGTGGTCGGCTACCTGCGGGACGGCCGTCCCGCCACCGCCCAGGGACGCTGCCTGTTCGTGCGTCTGGCCGCGCCGTACCGCCGGTTGACCTCTGGAGCGGTCTCCGCGGCGGTGTTCGCCGCCGGGCAGCGCGCCGGGCTGGGAACGGTGCGGGCGCACCGGCTGCGCCACACCGCCGCGACCCGGATGCTGGCCGCCGGTGCGGGGCTGACCGAGATCGGTCAGCTGCTGCGCCACCGCAAAGCGTCGACCACGGCGATCTACGCCAAGGTCGACCGCGACGCGCTGTCCATCCTGGCTCGCCCGTGGCCGGGAGGTGTGCGATGAGCCCGCTGCGCCAGGCGTTGGCCGACTACCTGACGATCCGCCGGGCGATGGGCTACAAGCTCGAACGCCCAGAACGGCTGCTCGTCCAGTTCATCGACTACCTCGACGAAGCCGGAGCCGCGACGGTGACCACCGAGCACGCGCTGGCCTGGGCGATGCTGCCCGCGGGCGACCGCCTGAGCTGGTGGGCGGACCGGCTGGCGGCAGCCCGCGGCTTCGCGGCCTACCTGGTCACCATCGACGCGGCTACCGAGGTCCCCCCGGCCGACCTGCCGCCGTCCCATCGACGGCGGGGGACCCCGTACCTGTACTCGAAAGGGGACATCGCAGCGCTGCTCGCCGCTGCCGAGGGCATCCGGTCCGCGCTACGGGCGGCGACCCACCGCACGCTGCTGGGCCTGCTTTCGGTCACTGGCCCGCGGATCGGGGAAGCGATCGGTCTGGACCGCGGCGATCTCGACGTGCGGCTCGGGCTGCTGGTGGCGCGCTCGGGCAAGCTGGGCAAGTCCCGCCAGTTGCCGTTGCGCCCGACTGCGGTCCAGGCGCTGAGCGGCTGCCTTGCCCAGCGCGACCGGCTCCACCCCAACCCTGGCACCCCGGCGATGCTCATCTCCACCGCCGGGACCCGGCTCTGCTACCGCAGCGCCGCCCAGACGTTTCGCGAACTGGCGGACCGGGCCGGCCTGACCCCACGCTCGGCGTCGTGCCGTCCAAGACCGCACGACCTGCGCCACACCTTCGCGGTCAACACCGTGCTGGACGCCTACCGAACCGGCGCTGACGTCCAGGCTGTCCTGCCGCTCCTGTCCACCTGGCTCGGGCACGTCGACCCTGCCGCGACCTACTGGTACCTGTCCGCCGCACCCGAACTGCTCGCCTTGGCCGGCAGCCGCCTCGAGGACCATCTCGGAGACCGCCCGTGAGCGCGCTGGCTCCCACCCTGCAGGCGTTCTTCACCGACCGGCTGACCCGCCAACGCCAGGCCAGCCCGAACACCATCGCCGCCTACCGCGACACGCTCAAGCTGCTTCTCGCCTTCGCCGCGCGACAGACCGGCAAGACACCATCACAGCTGGATGTCACAGATCTGGACGCCAAGCTGATCGCGGAGCTCCTCGACCACCTCGAACACGAGCGTGGGAACAGCGCGGTCACCCGCAACGCCCGGCTCGCCGCGATCCGCTCGCTGTTCCGCTTCGCCGCGCTGCGCCACCCTGAACACGCCGCCGTCATCCAGCGGGTGCTGGCCATCCCACCAAAACGCACCGACCGAACCCTGATCAGCTACCTCACCGATCCCGAGATCGACGCGCTGCTGTCCGCCCCCGACCCCGCCACCTGGGCCGGCCGACGCGACCACGCCCTGCTGGCACTGGCAGTCCAGACCGGTCTGCGCGCCTCCGAGCTCACCGGGTCGCGATGCCACGACGTGCGCCTGGGCGCCGGGGCGCACGTGTCTTGCCACGGCAACCGACGCAAGGACCGCGCCACCCCCCTGACCCGCGACACCGTCGGCGTGCTCCGCGCCTGGCTCACCGAACGGGCCGGGCAGCCCGGCGATCCGCTGTTCCCGACCCGCCGCGGCGCCCCGCTCAGCCGCGACGCGCTCGAGCGTCGGCTTGCCCTCTATACCGCTCGCGCCGCCGTTTCCTGCCCGACGCTTCACAGCAAGAAGATCACCGCCCACGTGTTCCGTCATACCGCCGCGATGCGGCTGCTCCACGCCGGGGCCGACACCTCGGTCATCGCGCTATGGCTCGGGCACGAGAACGTCCAAACCACCCAGATCTACCTGCACGCCGACCTCGCCCTCAAAGAACAAGCCATCAACCGAACGACACCGCCGCACACCACTCCCGGCCGCTACCGACCCCCCGACACGACCCTCGCTTTCCTCGAAAGCCTGTGATTATGCCGACCCACCCGTCACGGGCACCGCCACCACCAGCGATTCCCCCACCCAGCTCGGCATAATCCCGAGGTCGGCATAATGGCTCAAACAGGAAGAAATAGATCGTGGGGTCCGCTCCGACGGGTTGACCACCACCGATCGTGACGAGTTAGCGCAATTGCGGCGTGACAACAAGCGGCTGGCGGAGGAGCGTGAGATCTTGAATTATGCCGATGTTCGGGTTATGCCGATGTTGTTGTGACGCTCCTGGTCAGGGC
>JBOGEA010000487.1:0-3692 GCA_050743205.1 Egibacteraceae bacterium
GCGGTATACCGCCGCGATCCAGCACACAACCTCGGTCAACTCCGCGCGCGACCGTCCCTCCCGTCCATGACTCGTCGGGCCGGGGCGAAGCCCCGTTAGGGGATTGCCGGTCAGCGGCACAAACAGCGCCCCCAGACCGGCCGTTTGGGAGTCGATCGTGACCGAGTCGGCGTCCTGGGCGCCGCGCGGCGCACCGCCGGCCACCCCGGCGAGCCGGCGGAGCGTGACGGGGATCATCGCAGCAGCTCCCGGACCACCAGGCGGTCGTCGAACGCCAAGCGCTGGTCCCCGATCTCCTGGTAGGACTCGTGGCCTTTCCCGGCGATCACGACGACGTCACCGATCCGCGCCTGGCCCAGCGCGAGCGCGATCGCCGTCCGGCGGTCGGCCTCCACGGCCCAGCGGGCCCCGGGCACCTGCCGTGCGCCGTGGACCATCGCGTCGATGATCGACAGGGGGTCCTCAGTGCGCGGGTTATCGCTGGTCAGGACCACCAGGTCGGCCAGCTCGGCCGCGACTCGGCCCATCAGTGGCCGTTTGTCCCGGTCACGATCACCGCCGCAGCCGACGACGGCGATGACGCGCGCTTCAGGCGGCCGGGCGGCGGCAAGGGCCTGCCGCAGCGCATCCGGCTTGTGCGCATAGTCGACGATCACCGTATAAGGCTGCCCCGCATCCACCCGCTCCATCCGCCCCGGCACTCCCACCAGCTCCGCGATGCCCTGGGCAGCGGTGTCCAGATCCACCCCCACGGCCTGCGCCGCCGCCAGCGCGCACAGCGCGTTCATGACGTTGAAGCGGCCCGGCAGCCGCGTCCGCAGGCGCAGCCGGCGGCCGTCACCGCGCACCGTGCAGGTCGAGCCCTCCGGCCCAGCGTCGACGTCGGTCGCGGCCAGGTGCGCGTCAGTGCTGGCCAGCCCGACCCCGCGAATCTCGATCGGCGCGCACGCGGCGAGCCGCCGTCCCCAGGGATCGTCGACGTTCACGATGCCGACGGCCGTGAACTCTCGACTGAACAGGCTTGCCTTCGCGGCGAAGTAGCCCTCGAAATCACGGTGGAAGTCGAGGTGGTCATGCCCCAGGTTCGTGAACACCGCCGCCGTGAACCGCGTGCCGCACACGCGTCCGAGGGCCAGCCCGTGGCTGGAGACCTCCATCGCCGCACCGGTCACGCCCGAGGAGACCATGCGGCGAAGCAGACGCTGGATGTCCGTGGCCTCCGGCGTCGTGCGCACGCCCGGCGCGGACTGGCCGGCGACCAGCGTCTCCACCGTGCCGATCAGCCCGGTGACGTGGCCAGCGGCACGAAGCGCGGCCTCGACGAGGTAGGTCGTGGTGGTCTTCCCGCTCGTCCCGGTGACCCCGATCAACGCGAGATCCCGCGAGGGGCGCCCGTGGATGGCCGCCGCCGCCGCCCCCATCGCCTCCGCGACCGAGCGAACGAGGATCTGGGCGACAGGAACAGGCAGCACACGCTCGCACAGCAGCGCCGGGCTGCCCGCGGCAACGGCCCGCGCGCCGAACTCGTGCCCGTCGGCATGCTGGCCGGGACGGCACGCGAACAGCACGCCAGGCCCGGCCTGACTGCTGTCATGCGTCACATCCGCCAGCCGCACACGCGCCGGGTCAGCCGCCTCCTCAGGGAGGTGCAGACCGAGCCCGCCCGGCAACACGGCCATCAGCTGGGTCGGCGTCAATATCGTCCTCGGGGAGATGGTCCGGAACTGCTGAGGAGCATACGGCCGGCCGGCGTGAATCCCGAAAGACCCGTCACGGCCTGTAGGACACGCACCAGACGAGCCGCTCAGCCCGTCAAGATCTCGGGGAGAGGCGCGAGGGCCGGTTCGGGCGCCGGTGTGAGCAGCGAGGGGGGAATCCGCCGGTTGGCCAGGGCAGAACGCATGATCTCGCTGAATACAGGAGCCGCGGACAGCCCACCATAGTGGGGAGACGGCTCGTCGAGCATCACCGCGACGACCAGCGCGGGGTTCTCGGCGGGCGCAAACCCGACGAACGAGCCGACGAACGCCCCGGGCTCGTAGCCTCGAAAGGTCTGAGACGGCTTCTGGGCGGTGCCGGTCTTCCCCGCGACGCGGTAACCAGGCACGGCGGCCCGCTCGCCAGTGCCGTGCTTGCCCTCCACCACCCGGACGAGCATCTCGGCGACCGCTCCGGCGGTCCTCGGGGACACGACACGGCGGCGGGCGGGCTGCGAGAGGGGATGGACCCTGCCGTCCTGGTCCAGACGGCCTCGAACGATTGACGGCTGGATCCACTCCCCGCCAGCGGCGATCACCGCGAACCCCTGTGCCACCTGCACGAGGCTGGCCGCGACGCCCTGCCCGATCGCGATCGTCGGCAGGCTGGACGCCGACCATTGGTCCACTGGGGCGAGCAGGCCCGGCGACTCGCCCGGGAAGCCGAGGCCGGTCAGTTGGCCCAGACCGAACCGGGTCATGTACTCGTGGAGCCGGTGTGGGCCCATCTGCTGGGCGATCTTGATCGTCCCGATGTTCGACGACCGCTCCACGATGTCGCCGACCGTATACACCTCTGCCCTGTGCCCGCTGGCGTCGTGATAGACCTCTGGGCCCAGCCGGTACGTGTCCGGGACCACGAACGTGCTCTCCGGACGCACGACGCCCTCCTCCAACGCGCCGGCCACCGTGATCAGCTTGTTCACGCTGCCAGGCTCGAACATGTCGGTCAGCGCGCGGTTGCGGCGGGCGTACGGCCTGGCCTCACCGATCGCCTCGGGCGTGTAGCCCGGGTAGGACGCGAGCGCTAGGATCTCGCCGGTGCGCGCATCCAGCACCACCGCCGATCCCCCCAGCGCCTGGTTGCGTACGACACCGGCCGCCAGCGCGCGCTCGGTCACGTGCTGCAGCTCGCGGTCCAACGTGAGGACGAGGTCCGCGCCGGGGACAGCCGGCAGGACCTCGCGCGGGGCGGTGTTGATCGTCACGCCGCCAGGCGCGCGCTCCAGCCGCAGCTGGCCCGGCTGGCCGCCGAGCAGCCCCTCGTACTGGTTCTCCAAGCCCGCCAGCCCGACATTGTCGATCCCGACGAATCCGACAGCCTGCGCCGCGACCCCGCCGCTGGGGTACAGCCGCTTCGGCTCCTCCAGCACACCGATGCCGGGCAGCTTCAGCGCGGCCACCTGCTCACCGACCTGGCGGGAGCGCTGCCGCCGGCCGAGATAGACGAAACCCTGGTCCTTCTCCAGCTCGGCGACGAGCTGGCCGACCGGCATATCCAGCACGGGGGCGAGCTGCGTGGCCACAGCCGTCGCGCTGATCGACGGGTCCCGCTGCGCCGCAGCGCGGATCAGGCGGGGGTTCGCGTAGACCGTCGAGGCCGCGAGCGACATCGCCAACGGCTCGCCGTTGCGGTCGTACAGCCGCCCGCGCGGAGCGGGAATCTCCAGCTCCCGCTGGGTCTGACGGGCGGCCAACCCGCGATACTCCGCCGCTCTGACCACCTGGACGCTGACGAGCCGCAGCGCCACCAACGCAACGAGGACGAGGTAGACCGCCAGAAACCCGGACAGCCTGCGCCCGCTCCGCGCCCGGGCAATGGCCCGCCCGCAGTCAGCGAGCGCCTGACGCTTGAGCCCCTGGAAAACCGATGGTCCTGACCTGGCGGGCCGCCGGCGCGCATCTGGGAGGCGGCGCGCCGGCGGTCGCCGGCGG
>JBOGEA010000488.1:0-3670 GCA_050743205.1 Egibacteraceae bacterium
CCACGCCACACGGGCGCACGGTGGGTGCGGGTTCCCCCAACTCCGACTTGGGGGCGCATGCGCCCCCAAGTCGGAGTTGGGGGAAGTCATGGCGACCCTCTTGGGCGAGATCGCCCCAAATGGCAACGTTATTTGCACCCAGGCCCTAACCGTCGGGCAGCGCCTCCCGGAAGCGGTCAGCGCCGGCCTGGGCAGCTGCGGCGACGACGCCTGGCCGGTCGTCGACCCGCTCGCAGCGGCCGAGGGCGATGTTGTCCGCAGCCGCCAGGTGGTACTGGGAGAAGTCCTGGAACAGCACCGCGATCGAGTCGCGCAGCTGGGCGGGATCGACCTGGGCGGTGTCGAGGCCGTCCCACAGGATCCGCCCCGACTGCGGCTGGTACAGGCGGCACAGGAGCTTGGCGAGGGTCGTCTTGCCCGAGCCGTTCTCGCCCACGAGCGCGATGACCTGGCCCGCCTCGAACTCCAGCGACACGCCCTCCAGCGCCGGCCGGTCGCCGGACGGGTAGGTGAACGTCAGGTCCTCCACGGCCAGCCGCTCGAACCGGGCCAGCGCCGGCCGCTGGTCGGCGGCGGGTGTCAGCGGCTCGGCGGAGTTGATGAAGGCGGTGAAGTCCTCGACGAACGGCGCCGCCTCGAACAGCAGGTCGGTGCCCATCGACGCCGCGCGTAGGCGCGAGACGAGCAGGAGCACGGCTCCGGCGGCGGCTCCGGCGTCAGCGAGCGTCATGCGCCCCGAGAACGCCAGCGACAGCAGGAGCACCAGCCCCGCCCCGACGATGAGCGCGCTGCCCAGACCCCCGAGCAGCCCCACCCGCAGCAGCGCGTTGACCTTGTGCCGCATCTCGGTGAGCCGCTCATCGCTCCGTCGCCGCCAGCGGCTGCGGAGAAACGCGGCCTGGCCGAACGCGCGCACCTCTTTGGCCTGTTCGCGACCGGTGAGCAGCCTCATGAGATAGCTGCGCTCGCGCTCGGCCGGCGTAAGCGAGAAGTACAGCCCGAACAGCAGCTTCCCACGGCGCACACCGGCGATCCACAGCGGCACGGCGGCCAGCAGCGTGAGCGGTACGAGCAGGGGCTGCAGCCCGTACAGCCCCAGTGACACACCCGTGATCCCGAGCAGCGCGCCGGTGAGCGCGACGAGTCCCTGCACGAGCTGCATGGGCCGGTAGTGGGCGCTCTCCGACGCGAGCTGGAGCCGGTTGTGGAACGCGGGGACCTCGAACGCCTCCAGCTCCACTGTGCAGGTCACGTCGAGGATCCGGCTCTGCGTGTACTGCGTCACCAACTCCCCGAGCAGCCTGTCCCGAGCATGGGTGATCGAGGTCACGATCGACACCGCCGCGGCTAGGGCTGAAAGGACCGCGACCTGCCCCAGCGCCGCCGGCAGCGCCGCGCTGTCCGGACTGACGATCGCGGACAGCAGGTCGCGCCCGGCCAGGATCGGCAGGACGAGGCCCAGCCCGCTGACTGTCTGCAGCGCGGTGACCAGGACGAACTCGCCTCGGGCCGCCGCCCACACCAGCCGCACGGCCTGCACGGCCTGCGCGGCCACCGCCGCAGCCGGACATGCTCGGCGTGTTTGTGGACGTCGTAGACCGTCACCCGCTCGGCTCTGTTGCCCGTATCGCTCATGTTCCCAGTGTGTGCACCTGCACAGCCTGTTGACGCTACTCGCCGGCCTCGACGCCCTTTGCGATGAGGAAGCCGCGGGCGCGCTCGGTGAGGGGGTAGCGGGCGACCAGGGTCCAGAAGGCGGGGCTGTGGTTCGTCTCGACGAGGTGGGCCAGCTCGTGGACGATCACGTAGTCCAGCACCCATCGGGGGAAGTCTGCGAGCGCCATCGAGATGCGGATCGTCCCGGCGCCGATGGTGCACGACCCCCAGCGCCGGTGCTGGTTCTCCACCCAGCGGATGCTCGCCGGCGTGGGCAGGCGGTGCTCCCGGGCGAGGGCGTGGGCTCGCTCGACCAGGTCGATCGGGGCGGCCTGCGCGCGGCGCTCGAACCGGCGGGTCATCTCTTGGACCCAGCGCGCCTCCTCAGCGGAGGTCATCGTCGCGGGGATCGAGATCCGCAGCACGCCGTCGATCTGCCGTGCCTGGACGGTCTTCTGCCGCCGGACGCTGCGCACTACTTCGACATCCATGGTCCCTAGACGTTATCGTCCCGGCGGCGCGCGGTGTGTGAGGGGTGCGCGGTCCAAGACCAAGAAGGGGAGGCGCCATGGGGGTAACGGTTGACCTGGAAGAGGAGCGGGCGAGGGTGGTGGCGCAGGCCGAGCAGGCGGGGCTTCGGCTGGTCCGCTTCCTCTACTGCGACAACGACGGCGTGGTGCGAGGCAAGGCGACAGGCATCTCGCGGTTGGCCGAGCGGCTGGAGACCGGGATCGGGCTGGCCGTGGCCATGCAGGCCTTCTGCCTGCTGGACCGGCTGGCCCCGGTCGAGGGCATGGGGCCGGTCGGCGAGATCCGGCTGGTGCCAGACCCGACCACCTTCGTCATCGCCCCCTACGCGCCCCACACGGGCGTTGTCCTGGTGGACATGCTGGCCCAGGACCGCCGGCCCTACATGGCCGACGGCCGCTACTTCCTCAAGCGCATGGTCGAGCGGGCGGCGGCCGGCGACGTGCATCTCCTGGCGGCCTTCGAGCCGGAGTGGTCGCTGGCGCGGCCGGACGGGAGCGGCGGCTGGGCGCCCCTGGACCAGAGCCTGTGCTTCTCCAGCCAGGGCATGAACACCGCCGTCCACGTCATCGACGAGCTGGTGGCGGCTCTGGAGGCGCAGGGCCTGCGCGTCGAGCAGTACTACGCGGAGCTGGGCTGGGGGCAGCAGGAGCTGTCGATTCACCACGCGCCGGATCTGCGGGCGGCCGACAACCACGTGCTGTACCGGGAGACCGTGCGAGCCGTCGCCGCACGGCACGGCCTGGCCGCCTCCTTCGCGCCCAAACCCTGGCCGGACCAGGCCGGCAACGGCTGCCACCTGCACTTCTCTGGCTGGGACGCCGCCGGCGTGACCAACCGCTTCGCCGAGCCGGGCGCCCCGCAGGGCATCTCCCAGGTGGCCCGGCGGTTCATGGCCGGCGTCCTGGCGCATCTGCCCGGGCTGCTCGCGCTCACCTGCGCGTCGGTCAACTCCTACCGCCGGCTGCAGCCCCAGAGCTGGGCGTCCGCCTACCGAGCGTGGGGCTTGGACAACCGTGAGGCGGCGCTGCGGGTCGCCTCCCCGTTCTGGGGACACGAGATGGAGTCCACCAACGTCGAGCTGAAGGCGTGCGACAGTAGCTGCAACCCGTACCTGGCCCTCGGCGGCCTGATCGCGGCTGGGATGGACGGCCTCGAACACGAGCTGGAGCTGCTGCCGCCGTGCAACGTCGACCCGCACACGCTGAGCGAGGAGGAGCGCGCGGCCGTCGGGGCGCGGCGCCACCCGACCACCCTCGCCGCGGCGCTCGACACGCTGGAGCGCGACGACGTGTTGATGGAGGCGCTGGGCGACCGCCTGGCGACCTCGTATCTGGCCGTCAAGCGGCTGGACGTCGAGAGTTTCGCTGCCCAGGACGACGCCTTCGAGTTCAGCCAGCACCTGCTCAAGTTCTGAGCACGGATTTCAGAACTGTCGTAAGGGTCGTGCCTCGTCGGGTTCCGCTCGCGCAGAGCCTTTCAGGTC
>JBOGEA010000489.1:0-3668 GCA_050743205.1 Egibacteraceae bacterium
ACGCCGACGTGTTCAAGGACAAGGACTTCCCGTGGGAGGCCGAAGATCTGTTCCCCCCGGCGCTGATCGAAGGGTTCATCGCCGAGCACGGCAAGGACGCGGTCCAGACCGGCTCGGCGAAGCGCCAGGACGGCGAGTGGCACTACGACATCAGCCGGGCCGGCAAGGACCTGCTCGGCGACTACCTCGACCAGCACGTCACGGCCGGAGACGTGACCCTCTGGGTCCAGCTGCTCGAGCTGATCCGCGCCCGGCTCAGGCTCGGGACGCCCGACCCGCTCCCAGCTGCCGTGAAGGAGCCTGAGAAACCGGCCAGACCCGCTCCGGCTGCACCCCCTGACGGGAGCGCGCTCGTCGTGGCGGGGCGGCTCGACTACGCGGAGTACGTCGAGCTGGGCGCCTACATCACCGAGCCGGAGCGCACGCTCGCGCCTGACCTCTCCCACCTGGGGTTCTACGTCGACGGCGCGATCCAGCCGGTCATCCCGCGGATCCTCGCCCGGTACAACCACATCGCGTTCACCGCCGAGGTCCGTGACCAGCTGCGCGCGACCGGCCGGCCGTCCGACGCCCGGCTGGCGGATGTGATCGACCGGGCAACCGTGGACGGCGGAGGCCGGGCTGGGCAGCGGTGGCAAGTGCTGCTCCTCTCCCCCGCAGACGGCGACGGCACCGTGACGCTGCAACAGCCGGTCACCAACACCAAGACGAACGCCCGCGGCCGGCCGTTTGCGTGGACGGTGGGGCACCGCGTGACCCGCCTATCAGCCCTGCTGCAAGGACCTGCCACGACCGACGAGCTCGAAGCGCTCGGCGGATAAGGAGAGCCGGTTATGAAACTGTCGTACATCCTCGACTCCATCGATCTCGGCACGATCGCCCTGCCAGAGTTCCAGCGCGGGTACGTATGGACTCGTAAGCAGGTGCGGGAGCTGATGCAGTCGCTCTACCAGCGTTACCCGGTCGGTGGGCTGCTGCTGTGGCAGACCCGGGTCGGGGTGACCGCCACCAGGGGAGGGTCGCTGGCCGAGGGCGCAACCGTCACGCTCCTGCTGGACGGCCAGCAGCGGATCACGTCGCTGTACGGGATCATCCGCGGGCGACCCCCGGAGTTCTTCGACGGCAACGCCGAGACCTTCACCGGGCTGCACTTCGACGTGGAGAACGAGACGTTCGAGTTCTACCAGCCGTCGAAGATGAGCGGGCGTCCGGAGTGGGTGGACGTGACGGCGCTCATGCAGACCGGGCTCGGCCGATGGTTCGACCAGCTACAAGGCCATCCGCGGTTCGGGACGCTGATGGAGCGGCTGTCCAACTTGAAAGGCGTGGTCGATTGCGACTTCCGTGAAGAGTCCCTGTCCGGCGAGGACAAGACCGTCGACGTCGTGGTCGAGGTCTTTAACCGAGTGAACTCTGGCGGCACAATATTGTCGAAAGGCGACCTTGCCTTGGCGAGGATCTGCGCCGAGTGGCCAGCGGGGCGGCGGGTGATGCGCGAGCACCTGGAGAAGTGGCGCAGGTGCGGGTTCGACTTCTCCCTGGACTGGCTCCTGCGGACGACGAACGCGGTCGTCACCGGAGAGGCCCAGTTCACCGTGCTCCGCACTGTCGACCCCGAAAGGTTTCAGAAAGGGCTCGACCGGACCTGCTACGCGGTCGACAGCCTGCTCAACCTCGTGGCCGGACGGCTCGGCCTCGATCACGACCGGGTGCTCGCTGGCCGGCTCGCGTTCCCGGTCATGGCCCGGTCGCTGGTGGTCGATCACGGTGGCAACCAGCCGAGCGCCGCCGAGCAGGACCGGCTCCTCTACTGGTATGTCCAGTCCTTCATCTGGGGCCGCTACTCCGGCACCACAGAGACGACGATCAACCGCGACCTGGAGGTCTTCCGCCAGGACGGCGTCGCCGGACTGATCCGCGAGTTGGAGCGCTGGCGCTGGCCGCTGCGGGTCCGGCCCGACGACTTCGACGTGTCGTCAGTCGGCGCCCGCATCTACCCGCTGCTCTACCTGCTCACCAGGACGCACAGCGCCCGGGACTGGGGTAATGGAAATCCGCTGTCCGCGCATCTGCTCGGCCACAAGAGCCGTCTGGAGCTCCACCACATCTTCCCGAAAGCACTGCTGAAAGAACACGGCTACGCGCGGTCAGAGGTGAACGCGGTCGCGAACTTCTGCTTCCAGACCCAGGAGACCAACCGCGCGATCGGGCGGGACGACCCTGAGGAATATCTGCCAGAGATCGCGGCTCGCCACCCCGGGGCGCTCGAGTCGCAGTGGGTCCCGACGAACCCGGCGCTGTGGTCGCTCGAGCGGTACCCGCAGTTCCTGGCGGCTCGCCGCGCCCTGCTCGCCGACACCGCGAACGCGTTCCTGGACAGCCTGCGCAGCGGAGCGCCCCGCCCGCCGGTGGTCCTGGCCCCGGCGCCGGCCGGTGACAGCCTCGTCGAAACGGCCGAAGACGTCGAGCTGCGCGAGCTGGCCGACGAGATCGTCGGGCTGGGCCTGGCCAAACCGGAGCTGCATGTGGAGATCGACGACCCCGACAGCGGCGAGAACCAGGCGACCGCCGACGCGCTGTGGCGATCGGGGCTCCAGGAGGGGCTGACCGAGCCCGTCGCGTTCCTGCTGGAGCCGGACGCCGCGATGGAGACCCGGCTGAGGGAGCTCGGCTACCGCTGCTTCACCTCCCGCGCCAGCCTTCTCCGCCACGCCCACGACCTGACCGGCCTCACCGGCCAAGACGCGGTGTAACCGCCCAGCCGCCCCCCTCGCCTCGGGCTCTCCCACGCTCGGCGAAATCGTGACACCAGGTCAGGTGTTGGCCGGAAGCGACGCCGACCAGCGAGGCGATCAGCACCCCAGGCCACCTGTTCTCCGGCGTCAGGCCTGGCGGCGGGGACGCGATCGACCACCGTGTTTCGCCATTGGGTTGGGCGGGTGGGCGAGGCCGTCGCGGTCATGCCCTGCCGAGGCCGGGGCGTCACCGGTCCCGAGCCGGTGTGGTGGCTGCTCAGTAGGAGAGCAGTCGTAGAGTTTGGCATGCCCAGAGGCGATCCGTCCCCAAAGCTTGCGATCACCGTCGATCCCGATGTACACCGCCAGGCCGTTGACGCCGCCGCGGCCGAGGGCGTGAGCGGGTCCGCGTGGATGACCGCCGCAGCCCGCCGAGCGCTCAAAGTCCGAGACGGACTCGCCGCGGTGGCCGAGTGGGAGGCTGAGCACGGGCCGCTGACCAGGCCTGAGCTGGATGAGGCCCGGCGTCGGGCGGGGATGGCCACCGATCGTCAGCCGGCGTGAGCGAAGCCGTCTACGACACCGGCGCGCTGACCGCCGCCGAGCGCAACAACCGTACCTTCTGGGCCGACCACCGGATGCGGCTGGAGCAGGGGACGATTCCGATCACACCCGCTCCCGTCGTCGCCCAGGTCAGCCGGTCACCCCGCCAAGCGCAACTTCGCCGCCTGCTGCGTGGATGCGACGTCACCGAACCCGCCGAAGACACCGCGCACCGCATCGGTCGGATCCTGGCCCACGCCAGGACCGCCGACACCGCGAACGCCTTCCTGGACAGCCTGCGCAGCGGAACCGTCGTCGTCGAAGGCATCGGCCGCCACGCCCAGGTGGTGACCAGCGACCGAGACGACATCACCCACCTCCTCCAGGCCG
>JBOGEA010000490.1:0-3663 GCA_050743205.1 Egibacteraceae bacterium
GGTGCGTGTTCGGCTGCGGCCCGGGGAGCCGGTGGCGCAGGTCCTGACCCGCTTGCAGGCTGAGCAGGCGGGGCTGTTGGCCCATCATCATCTCGGCTTGGCCGACATCCAACGGCTGGCCGGTCTGGGCCAGCTGTTCGACACCCTGGCGGCGTACGAGAACTTCCCGTCCGATCCCGGCGGCCTGGCCGAGTCTGTGCCCGGTCTGCGGATCACTGATGCAGAGGGTCACGACGCCACCCACTACCCCCTTGGCTTCACCGTCCTGCCCGGAGAGCGCCTGTCGATCAACCTTGAGTATCGCTCCGATGTGTTCGACCTGGCTGCGGCCGAGGCGATGGCAGGTTGGCTGGTGCGGCTCTTGGAGCAGCTGGCAGCCGACCCGTCGATGCGGGTCAGCCAGATTGAGCTCCTCTCTCCCGACGAGCGCCTCCGGGTGCTGACCACCTGGAACGACACCGAGCAAATGATGCCCGACCTGACTGTGGCGGAGCTGCTCGAAGCTCAGGTAGAGCGCACCCCAGATGCGGTCGCGCTGGTCTTCGGCAAGGTGACGCTCAGCTTTCTGGAGCTGAATGCGCGGGTCAATCGGTTGGCCCGGCTGCTCATCGCGCGAGGTGCGGGTCCGGAGCGGGTCGTGGCGTTGGCGCTGCCGCGCTCGGCGGACATGGTGGCGGCGTTGTTTGCGGTGCTCAAGACCGGCGCCGCCTACCTACCGCTGGACCTGGACTACCCGGCCGACCGGCTGGAGTTCATGCTCACCGACGCGTCGCCGGTGTGTCTCTTCGCCACCACGGCCAGTGCCGTCGCGCTACCTGACGTGGATGTTGACCGGATTGTTCTTGATGACCCTGACGTCGCCAGCGAGGTCAATGCCTTGCCGGGTGATGACCCGACCGACGCCGAGCGGCCCGGCTTCGCCCGCGCGGACCGCTGGCGTCTGGAGCACCCGGCCTACGTCATCTACACCTCCGGATCCACCGGTGTCCCCAGGGGTGTGTTGGCCACCCATGGGGGCATGGCCAACCTGTACGGCTCCCATTGCCACCACCTCATGGTCCCTGCCCAGGCGGCTGCTGGCGGACGTCAGCTCCGGGCCGCCCACATCGCCTCGTTCTCCTTCGACGGCTCCTGGGAGCCGCTGTTGTGGATGATCGGCGGCCACCAGCTCCA
The DNA here is from genome assembly GCA_050743205.1 of Egibacteraceae bacterium. Classification (GTDB taxonomy): domain Bacteria; phylum Actinomycetota; class Nitriliruptoria; order Euzebyales; family Egibacteraceae; genus JBOGED01. The sequence continues at coordinate 1,174 of JBOGEA010000490.1, forward strand.
CGTCTTGGACGAGGCCACCTGCCGCGACCCCGACGGGCTCCTGGCCTACCTGGCGGATGAGCGCATCGACTTCGTCGACCTCACCCCTACCTATCTGCAGGAGCTCATGGGATGGGGACTCCTCGATCCTGACCGCTACTGCCCAGCCGTCATTGCTGTGGGCGGCGAGGCAACCCCCGCTCGCCTGTGGGAGCGGCTGTGCGCCCTGCCCGCCAGCGTCGTCCACGATCTTTACGGCCCCACCGAATGCACCGTCGATGCCTACGGCTGGCATCATGACGGCCGCACTAGCTGGGCCGCCCCCATCGCCAACACCTGCGTCTACGTCCTGGATGCCCACCTGCGCCCAACCCCCAGCGGCGTCCCCGGCGAGCTGTACCTGGCCGGCGCGGGCGTTACCCGGGGCTACCTCAGACGCGCCGCCCTTACTGCCACGCGCTATCTGCCTAACCCATATGGGACTCCCGGTACGCGGATGTATCGGACGGGTGATTTGGTTCGTCGGCGTCCTGACGGCGTGTTGGACTTTTTGGGCCGGGTCGATGATCAGGTCAAGATCCGGGGCTTTCGGATCGAGTTGGGTGAGGTCGAGGCCGTCCTCGCTCAGCATCCCCACGTGGCGCAGGCCGCAGTGGTCGCTGATGACGCCCACGTCTCGGGGGTGCGGCGTCTGGTGGGCTATGTCGTCCCCGCCCAGCTGGCGGACGTGGATCGTGGCCGCGCGGAGCGGGAGCAGATCGGGGAGTGGCAGCAGGTCTATGACGCTGAGTACACCGCAGTCCCTACGGCGCTGTCGGCTGAGGACTTCTCTGGTTGGAACAGCAGCTATGACGGCCAGCCGATCCCCCTCGCGCAGATGCGCGAGTGGCGGGAGACGACCGTGGCGCGCATCCGCGAGCTGCGACCCGGCCGTGTGCTGGAGATCGGAGTCGGCAATGGGCTGCTGCTGTCACAGCTGGCGCCGGACTGCGAGGCGTACTGGGCCACCGATTTCTCCGCTCCGGTGATCGACAGGCTGCGCGCCGATGTGGCTGGTGATCCGGGGTTGGCGGCGCGGGTGGAGCTGGCCTGCCAGCCCGCCCACGACATCGGCGGGCTGCCAACCGGGTTCTTCGACACGGTCATCGTCAACTCGGTCATCCAGTATTTCCCCAGCGTCGGCTATCTGACCGAGATGCTGGGCAAGGCGATGACGCTGACGGCTCCGGGTGGGGCGGTGTTCGTCGGGGATGTGCGTGACCTGCGATTGCTGCGCTGTTTCCACACTGCGGTTCAGCTGGCCCGAATCGATGGGTCGGCTGATGCGGGCCGGGTGCGGCGGATGATCGAGCGGGCCGTCAGGTTGGAGCGGGAGTTGCTGGTCGCCCCGGGCTATTTCGCGGGTCTGCACGAGCGTCTGCCTGATGTCGGTGGGGTCGACATTCGCATCAAACGGGGTTGGTCTCACAACGAGTTGACCCGTTACCGCTACGACGTCACCGTGCGCAAAACCCCAGCGGAGATGATGTCGCTGGCCGACGCCCCGCAGCTGGTCTGGGGCGCCCAGATTGTCGACGTCGACGCGCTTGAGGCGTATCTCCATGGGCAGCGGCCTGATTGTATGCGGGTGTGCCGTGTTCCCAACGCGCGTGTGGCGCCCGAGGCGGCTGCGTTGCGCGCTTTGGATGACGGCGGCCCGATCGCCGAGGTACTGCCCAGCCTCGCCATTGACGGCGGTGTTGAGCCGGAGACCCTCCACGAGGTGGGCCAGCGTCTCGGGTACCGGGTCGTGTGCACCTGGGCTGACACCGTAGACGGCAGCTATGACGCGCTGTTCGTCATCGCACGGCAGACGGGTGCCCTGACCGGTGTGTACCGCCCAGCCCCCACTGCCCGCAAGACGCTGGATGTTTGCGCGAACGACCCGGTAGGGGCCCGTGAAATTGGCGCGCTTGTGCCGCGGCTGCGGGAGCATCTGCAGCAGCGGCTGCCTGACTACATGGTCCCGGCCGCGCTGGTGGTCCTGGAGGCGTTGCCGTTGACCATCAACGGCAAACTCGACGTCAAGGCCCTGCCTTCGCCGGACCCGTACCCGGACACGTCCCACCGCGCGCCACGCTCGCCGCAGGAGCAGATTCTGTGCGAGCTGTTCGCCGAGGTGCTGGGCCTGGACCGGGTCGGCGTCGACGACAACTTCTTCACCCTTGGCGGAGACAGCATCATCTCAATCCAGCTCGTCAGCCGGGCGCGTAAGGCTGGGGTAGCGATCTGCCCGCGGGATGTGTTCGAGCGCAGGACGCCGGCGGGGTTGGCGGCGGTGGCCGAGGCGGTCGTCACGACCACCGTGATGGATGAGCCGGCTGATGCAGCACCGGGTGTGGTGCCTTTGACGCCGGCCATGCGTTGGTTGTGCGAGCGTGGCTCGGTCGATGGGCTCGGCGTGGCGCTGGTGGTGCAGACGCCGGCTGGTCTGAGCCGGGAGCGTCTGGTTGGTCTGGTGCAGGCGCTGTT
>JBOGEA010000491.1:0-3658 GCA_050743205.1 Egibacteraceae bacterium
GGCCCGGCGCCTTCAGGAGGACACGCGGTCACCTGTCCACTCCGCCCATGACGGGGTCGATGCTGGCGACGGCGGCGATGACGTCGGCGATGAGCAGGCCTCTCGTCATGGTCGGGATGGTGCCGATGTGGATGAAGCTTGGGTCGCGGACGCGGACGCGGTAGGGCTTGTTCTCACCAGACGAGGTGACGTGGTAGCCCAACTCGCCGCGGGGAGACTCTACCGCTTGGTAGACCTGGCCCTCGGGCACCGTGAAGCCCTCGGTCACCAGCTTGAAGTGATGGATGAGGGCCTCCATCGACTGGCCCATGATCTTGCCGATGTACTCCTTGGAGTTGCCGATCCCGTCCGGGCCCATCGCCAACTGGGCTGGCCAGGCGATCTTCTTGTCGGCCATCATCACCGGCCCGCCCGGCAGGCGGTCCATCGCCTGACGGACGATCCTCAGCGACTCGCGCAGCTCGGCCATACGGACCAGGAACCTGCCGTACGCATCGCCTGTCTCGGCCGTCGGCACGTCGAAGTCGTACTGCTCGAACCCGCAGTACGGCTGGGTTTTGCGCAGGTCGTGGGCCACCCCGGCCGAGCGCAGCATCGGCCCGGTCACGCCGAGGTCCAAGCACTGCTCCTTGTTCAGCACGCCCATCCCCGCGTTGCGCTCGATCCAGATCGGGTTCTCGCGCAGCAGGTCGTCGAACTCGTCGAAGCGGGCGGGCAGGTTGCGGAGCAGGGCGTTGACCCGGTCGGTGAACTCCTCGGGCACGTCGACGGCCAGGCCTCCGGGCCGGATGTACGCGTGGTTCATCCGCAGGCCGCTGACCATCTCGAACAGGTCGAGGATCCCCTCGCGCTCACGGAACCCGTAGAGCATCGCGCTGATCGCGCCCAACTCCATACCGCCGGTGGCGATCCAGACGAAGTGGCTCGAGATCCGGTTCAGCTCGGTGAGGATGACGCGGAGCGCCTGCGCCCGCTCCGGCACCTGATCGGTGATGCCGAGCAGCTTCTCGACGGCCAGGCAGTAAGCCAGCTCGTTGAACAGCGGCGCCAGGTAGTCCATGCGCGTGACGAACGTGACGCCCTGGACCCACGGCCGGTACTCAGCGTTCTTCTCGATCCCGGTGTGCAGGTAGCCGATCACCGGCTGGTTGTCGATGACGGTCTCGCCGTCGAGGGTCAGGATCATCCGCAGGACGCCATGGGTGGACGGGTGCTGCGGCCCCATGTTGATGATCATGAGGTCGTCCTCGACGCGGTCAGGCAGGTCCTGCCATTCCCCGCTCGTGACGGTGAACTCCGCCGGCGTCTTCGGCGCCCAAATGTCAGTCATCGGTTTGGCGCCGCTTGTTCCGGTCACAGGGCAGCTTTCCGTCGAATACGACGGAAAGCTGGCAGCGAATGCCGCGGTGCGGCATCGCTGCGGAAGCTTTCCGTCGTATTCGACGGAAAGCTCGCTGATGTCCTTTCGTTTCAATCATTCCATGACTCCACGGGCCTAGTAATGGCGTTCGTCGGGTGGGGGCACGGTTTTGCCCTTGTACACGACCTCCACGCCGCCGAGCGGGTAGTCCTTCCGGTGCGGGTGGCCCTCCCAGTCATCCGGCATGAGGATGCGGACGAGGTTGGGATGGCCCGCGAAGCGCACGCCGAAGAAGTCGTACGCCTCGCGCTCCATGACGTTAGCGGAGGCGTAGATGCCGGTCACGCTCGGCAGGACCGGGTCGTCGTCCGGCGTGTTCACGCGGACGCGGAACCAGTGGTTGTGCTCCAGCGAGCGCAGGATGTAGTCGATCTCGATCCGGCCGGACCCCTGATCGGTCTCATACGTCGGCCAGCCAGTCGTCTCCTGGGCATTCTCGACCTGCGCCCCGCCAGGCCAGTGGACCCCCGACAGGTCGGCGAGCAGCTCACACCGCACGTCGGGGTCGTCGCGGCAGAAGGTGAGCAGGGCCGCCAGCTCCGCGGGCTTCGCGATCAGCGTCAGCTCACCGCGATCGGTGAGCGACTCCAGGGATGGGAACGCCGCCACGACGTGGTCACGCAGCCGCGCAAGCCGCTCTTCGAACGGCACGGCGGTGGCGACGGCCAGGGGCTTGGCCTGCTCGCCGGCGGCCATGTTGGGGTTCGTGCTGTTCGGCCCCCCGCCGGTGGGTCGGCTGACGGTCACGTGCGCGTCTCCTCGCGAGCAGGCTCCTGCGCCTCGTTGAACTTCTCTCTTTTGATCTTCTCGTGGAGCTTCACGATCCCGTCCAGCAGCATCTCCGGGCGAGGCGGGCAGCCGGGCACGTACATGTCCACCGGCACGACGTGGTCGACGCCCTGGACGATCGCGTAATTGTTGAACATCCCGCCGCTCGACGCGCACACGCCCATCGAAATGACCCATTTCGGGTCGGCCATCTGGTCGTAGAGGTTGCGGATCACCGGCGCCATCTTCTGGCTGACCCGCCCCGCCACGATCATCAGGTCCGACTGGCGCGGCGATCCGCGGAAGACCTCCATGCCGAACCGCGCGAGGTCGTAGTGCGCGGCGCCGGTGGCCATCATCTCGATCGCGCAGCACGCCAACCCGAACGTCGCGGGCCACAGCGAGCCCGCCCGCGACCAGTTGACGAACTTCTCGACGGACGTGAGCAGGACGCCGGCAGGCAGCCGTGACTCTAGTCCCATTCCAGGCCTCCCTTGCGGAGGACGTAGTAGTAGCTCTCAAAGAGCAGCAGGATGAACACCCCCATCACCGCCAGCCCGTACCAGGACAGGTCACGCAACACCGTCGCCCACGGATACAGGAACACCGTCTCAACGTCGAAGATGATGAAAAGCATCGCGACCAGGTAGAACTTCACCGGGAAGCGGCTGCGGCGCACGTTGGTCTCGGGCGCCGGGATGATCCCGGACTCGTAGGCGGCGCGTTTCACCGGGTTCGGGTGGCTGGGCCCCAGCCTGCTCGACACCCCCAGCGACAGCCCCACGAACGCGAACGCGAGCACGAAGAGCACCACAACCGGAAGGTATTGGGCGAGCACGGCCAGGTTCTCCTCTGGATGGGGGATCTTTAGGGTGGCGCCAGCCTAAAGGCGGGCCGCCGACCTGTCGATCACGCAGCGGGGGCCGCGGCGGATAGCGTGTTGATCACCGCCCCAGCCGGGGGGCTCCAACGCGCCCACCGGGCCTGGATCGCGTAGCCTCGAGACGGTCGGCCCGCGGTTGTGCCCATCGGTAGCCCGGCGTCCCGCAGCCGTCCGATCATCGTCTCACGGCGGTCTGCCAGCCCGGCGGGAGGGCGGCCCCCGGCCCAGGCTTCCCTGATCCGCCGGTCCCTCGGTCCGCCAGTCCTCGAAGGCGGCCAGGTCGACCGCGCCGATCTGCCCGCCGGGCGCTGACCGTGCTGACCGCAGTCAGCACGGAGTGGTAGAGCGCGCGATCTGTCAGCCTCGCGTGGGCAGCGGCGACGCCAGCTGACCGAGGATCGTGAGGGATTGCGCCATCGCCTCTCCGAACGACGCGCTCCTGCGCTTCAGACCACCCCGCCAAGGTCCGCCACCTCATCCCAACCATCCAGCGGGGCTGCGCCCCAGCCCGACGAGTCGTGGGCGGGAGGGACGGCAGCGCGCGGGTTGACCGCGGTTGTGTGCTGGATCGCGGCGGTATACCGCCG
>JBOGEA010000492.1:0-3643 GCA_050743205.1 Egibacteraceae bacterium
CCCCCCGCTGGATACGCGCAGCATGCTGCGCGTATCCAGCACACAACTGACGACACCACGATCCGCGGCGTGGACCCTAGGAGGGCGGGAAACCGTCGTATCTGACGGGTTCCCGCCCTCCTAACGGCTTGGGGCGGTCAGGCCGCCGTCGGCGATCATCGAGTGGCCGGTGACGTAGGAGGCGGCGTCTGAGCACAGCCAGACCGCGACGTTCGCCGCCTCTTCGGGTCGCCCGATCCTGCCCAAAGGGATCAGCGACAGATAGCGCGCCTCGACGTCCGCGACCGTGACGCCCGCCTGCTCGGCATAGCTCTCGAAGGCGCCGTCCAGCATGGGCGTGCGGAAGGTGCCGGCGGCCAGCGCGTTGACCCGTATGCCCGTAGGGGGCGTACTCCTGGGCGGCGGACTTCGTCAGCGCCAGCACCCCGGCCTTGGTCGCGGAGTAAACCGCTCCCCCGGCCGCTCCTCCCAGCCCGTTCACCGAGGATGTGTTCACGACGGCGCCTCCAGAGGGACTCTGCGCAAGCATCTGGCGCAGCTCGTGCTTCATGCACAGCCACACCCCCTTGAGGTTGACGCCCACGATCTGGTCGAACTCCTCCTCGTCGCAGTCGGCAAGGGGGCGCGCGCGGGTATGCCAGATGGCGGCGTTGTTGAAGGCGCAGTCGAGCCGGCCGTAGGCCTGAACCGTCCGCTCGACCAGCGCCTGGACGTCCTCGGCCTTCGCGACGTCGGTCTGGATGAACACCGCGTCGCCGTCGCCGTCGGCGGTGATGCGGCGCGCGACCTCCTCGCCTCGTCGCGGGTCGCGGGCGGCGATCACGACCTTCGCCCCTGCCGCCGCGAACGCGAGCGCCACCGCCCGACCGATGCCGGAGTTGCCACCGGTGACGAGCGCGACCTTGCCTTCAAGAGCGTTCATTCCGATCCTCTCTCGTCGAGCGCCTTGAGCATGCGCTTGAGGGCGACCTGACGGTACGAGGTCTCCATCAGTTCGGCGACCTCGTCCCAGTCGACCGGCGCGGCGGTGAAGTCGAGCGCGAGCCACCCGCCGGGCCCGAAGTAGGCGGGGATGGAGAAGCGCGGGTCGGCCAGCAGGGCGGGACGCTCGTCCGACCCAGGCTTGAACGTCACCGCGTAGGGGTGCTCGTCGTTGCCGTCGAACACGGCGAATATCCGCTTGCCGGCTCGGAACGTGGGCCGCCCCCACGCCTCGACCTCCGCGGTCTCGGGCAGAGCCAGGCAGACCTCGCGCAGCTCGCGCAGGTGCGGGTCGTCATCGTGGTACATCCGGGGATGAGCCATCAGCCAGACACTACGCCGCTGTGGCATCCTCGGTCCAAGAACGGCGAGCGAGGCGGGTCAATGAGGCGGATCGGGATCGAGGAGCGCCGGGCCAGGCTCGGCCTGCGCCATCATCTCGCGGAGCATCACCGGGCGGCGGACGTGGTCGAGGCGGCTCGTGGCGTGGTGGCGCTGCACGCCACCGACCCGGCGTCGGTGTTCCTCGCCGTGGCGGCCCGCCTGCGGGAGGCAACGATCGAGGCGATCGAGCGCGCCCTGTACGACGAGCGGACCCTGGTGAAGATCCTCGGCATGCGACGGACGATGTTCGTGGTCCCCGCCGATCTCCTCCCCGTAGTGGACGCCGCCTGCACGCGGGCGATCGCGGCCCGAGAGCGCCGGAAGCTGATCCAATTCCTCGAGCAGGCGGGGATCGCCGATGACTGCGGTGACTGGTTGCGGGCGGTGGAGGAGGCCGCGCTCCTGGCGCTGGCGGCCCGTGGCGGGGCGACCGCCGCCCAGCTGTCCGAGGATGTAGAGGACCTGCGCAGGCAGATCGTGGTCGGAGAGGGCACGAAGTGGGCGGCCCGTCAGCGCGTCTCGACCCGGGTGCTGTTCCTGCTCGCCGCCGACGGCCGGATCGCTCGCGGTCGCCCGCGGGGCTCGTGGACGAGCAGCCAGCACCGGTGGGCTCCTATGGCGTCATGGCTGCCGGGTGAGATGGCGGAGCCCACGGCCGAGGCCGCCCAGGCAGAGCTCGCCCGCCGGTGGCTCGCGGCCTTCGGGCCGGGCACGGCGGCTGACCTGAAGTGGTGGACGGGCTGGACGGTCGCCGAGGTCAAGCGTGCGCTCGCGAAGGTCGGCCCGGTCGAGGTCGAGCTGGACGGCGGGACCGGGCTCGTGCTCGCCGACGACCTTGCGCCGCTGCCTGTCCCGGAGCCTTGGGTCGCGCTGCTCCCGGCCCTCGACCCGACGGTGATGGGGTGGTCACAGCGCGGGTGGTACCTCGGCGAGCACGGTCCGGCGCTGTTCGACCGCTCTGGCAACCCCGGTCCGACCGTGTGGCGCGACGGCCGGATCGTGGGCGGCTGGGCTCAGCGAAAGGACGGCCAGATCGCGTTCCGGCTGCTGGAGGATGTCGGCGCCGCCGCAGTGGCGGCGACAGAGGCCGCCGCCGACCGGCTCGGCGCATGGCTGGGAGCGACGCGCGTCACGCCGCGTTTCCGCACCCCGCTTGAGCGGGAGCTGGCCACGTGACCGGCGCCGCGCTGCTGCGCGACCGCGCTGGCGAGTTCGCCCGTGTGGCGCTGGCCAACATCGCGCGGGAGTACCCCAACGACCTTCGCCACACGATGACTGGGCCGCGGGACCTGCCAAGGCCCCGGGATCTGCACCCCGCGTTCTACGGCAGCCTCGACTGGCATTCGTGCGTGGAGATGCACTGGGTGCTGGTCCGCCTCCTCCGCACCGTGCCGGACCAGGTGCCGCGGGCCGAGATCCGGGCCGCTCTGGACGAGCACTTGGCCGCTGAGCCGCTCGCGGCCGAGGCCGCGTACCTGGCGGACCCGGCCCACGCCATCTTTCAGCGACCGTACGGGTGGGGGTGGGCGCTCACGCTCGTCCACGAGGCCTCAAGCTGGCCCGACCCCGACGCGCGGCGGTGGGCGGCCAACCTGGCCGGCCTCGGGGACGTGCTCACGGCCAGCTACCTGGAGTGGCTGCCGAAGGCGACGTATCCGGTCCGCTACGGGATGCACAGCAACAGCGCCTTCGGGCTGTCCCTCGCCCTGCCATTCGCCGCCTGGCGCGCCCAGGCAGGCGACGGGGCGCTGCTGGCGGCCGTCACCGAGGCCGCGGTGCGCTGGTTCGGCGAGGACACGGACTATCCGGGTGGATGGGAGCCGTCAGGCATCGACTTCCTGTCCCCCGCGCTGGTCGAGGCCGAGTTGATGGCGCGCGTGCTGGACCCCGTCCGGTTCGCCGCGTGGCTCAAGCGCTTCCTGCCCGGCATCGCCGCCCGACAGCCGGCGGCGCTGTTCACGCCGGCTGAGGTCTCCGATCCCACCGATGGTCACATCGCCCACCTGCACGGTCTCAACCTCAGCCGGGCATGGTGCTGGCGCCGCCTCGCGGCATCGCTGCCCGACGACGACCCGCGCGCCGCCCCCATGATCGACGCGGCGCGGCGCCACGCCGAGGTCGCCCTCCCGCACGTAACGGGCAGCCACTACATGGTCGAGCACTGGCTGGCCTGCTACGCCGTCCTCTACCTCAGCTGAGCGCGCTCGCCGCCGCCTTCAGGGCGTGTTTGAGAACTGTCGTGAGGGGTCGCGCCTCGTCGGGTTCCGCTCGCGTACCC
>JBOGEA010000493.1:0-3631 GCA_050743205.1 Egibacteraceae bacterium
GCGTGACGGCGTCGCCCTGCCCGCGCCGCTGCCGGCGATCCTGGTCGGGGCGTTCCGAGGGCTGCTCACGGACGCACGCACGCAGGTCGCGCCGTCGCTGGCGACGCCTGTTCCGGTCGCGCCCGGCTCGCTCGGCGCGCTGACCGGGCAGGAGGTGGCGGGCCGATGATCGCGAGCCCGTTGGTCGAGATCGAGCGCACGGTCCAGGCCCGCGCGAAGGACATGGCGCTCGACATGTCGGCCGTCCAGGGGCGGAGCCGCCTGCGCCAGCTGATCGACGAGGAGGTCGCACGCTGGTCCGACGACTACAAGCGGGGCCTGTGCTCCATCGACCTGACGGATCCGCGGCTCGTCGCAGACCGGGCGTACCGCAACCTCGCCGGTTACGGCCCCCTGGAGCCGCTGCTCGCCGACGACGACGTCTGGGAGATCATGATCAACGCCCCGGACTCGATCTTCTACAAGCGGCACAGCGGTCCCGGCGGCTACCACGACGAGGTCTTCCACGACGACGACCACGTCGTCCGCACCCTCACGAAGATCCTCGACGACTCGTCCACCTCGCACCGCAAGCTCGACGCGTCGGAGGGACTGCAGGACGCCCAGCTCGACGACGGCGCCCGCATCCACATCGTCCACCGCGACGTCGGCCGCGACGGCCACATGATGGTGAACATCCGCAAATTCACCGGTGTGGCCTTCCGCTCGCTGGACCAGCTCGTCGAGCGCGACATGCTGCCGTCGGCCGTCGCCGCCTTCCTCAAGGCCTGCGTCAAAGCGCGCCTGTCCATTCTGTTCGCCGGGGCTCCGGGCTCGGGCAAGACGACGATGCTGTCCTGCTGCGCCGCCGAGCTGGACCCGACCCTGCGCGTCGTGATCGCGGAGGAGGTGTTCGAGGCCGACGTCCCGCTCCCCAACGTCGCGTCGATGCAGACGCGGGCGGCGCGCAGCGACCGTCCGGCGGTGGACCTGCGCCGGCTGGTCTCGGGGTTCCTGCGGATGGCGCCCGACGTCGCGATCGTCGGTGAGGTGCGTGACCGGGAGGCGCTGCCGCTGCTGCTGACGCTGTCGTCGGGCGTGAAGGGCTTCACGACGATCCACGCCGGCTCGGCGCGCCAGTCGCTCACGCGCCTGCGCTTCATCTGCCAGCTGGCCGACACCACCAGCGACGTGCCGATGAGCGCCCTGAACGCCCTGGTCAGCGAGGCGATCGACATCGTCGTGCACTGCGCCCGCCAGCAGGGCCGTCCCCGGGTCACCGAGGTGATCGCGGTCGAGGAGCTGCAGACCGGGACAGCGGGGACCGCGTTCACGGTCACCGAGCTGTTCGCGCGTACGACCCGTCAGGGGCCGCTGGCCTGGACCGGCGTCCTGCCCGCCCGCGCCGCCCGCCCCCTGGAGGAGGCCGGGTTCGATGTGCGCGAGCTGCTGGAGGCGGCGGGCGGGGGCGGGGATTACCGGGTGAGGGCGGCGCCGGGGGGCGGGGATTACCGGTGACGCGCCTGCTGCTCGCGCTGGCCGCCGGCTACGGGGCGTTCCTGCTGTACACGCGGTGGGCGTTCGAGTGGAGGGGGATGGGACTGGGCCCGTCCGTCTCGGGCGGCTCGGGTGGCCGGCGGGGCCGTGGCCGGGACTTCTTGGTGCAGGCGGGCCTTGAGGATGTCCGGCTGGTCGAGCTGGCCGCCGTCGTGGCCGTGTTGGGTGTCGTCGGCGCCGGGCTGGGCTACGCCGTCTTCGGTGGGGTCATCGGACCGGCCGGCATCGGCCTGGCCGCTGGCGCCGTGCCGATCGTGTCGGCCAAGCAGCGATCCCACCGCCGGCGCGCGAGGGCGCGCGAGGCATGGCCGCGGATGATCGAGGAGATCCGCCTGCAGGCGACGTCGCTGGGCAGGTCGATCCCGCAGGCGCTGCTGGCGGTGGGCCTGCGCGGTCCTGAGCAGATGCGGCCGGCGTTCGAGGCCGCGCAGCGTGAGTGGCTGATCTCGACCGACTTCGCGCGGACGGTCGCGACGCTGAAGGGCCGCTTGGCGGACGCGACCGCTGACGTGGTCTGCGAGACGCTGCTGGTCGCGCACGAGATCGGCGGAAGCGACATCGAGCGTCGGCTGTCCGCGCTGATCGAGGACCGCGTCGCCGACACGCATGGCCGCAAGGACGCGGTCTCCAAACAGGCCGGCGCGCGGTTCGCCCGCCGCTTCGTGCTGGCGGTCCCGCTGGGAATGGCGCTGGCGGGCCTGCGGATCGGCGACGGCCGCGACGCCTACCAGACCGCCCTGGGCCAGGGCGGCGTCACGGTCGCCCTGCTGCTCACCGGGCTGTGCTGGCTGTGGGCCAGCCGCATCATGCGGCTGGACGACGAGGAGCGCGTCTTCCATGAGGACCTGTGACGGATCTTGTGTGCTGGATCGCGGCGGAATACCGCCGCGATCCAGCACGAAACGGCGGGGAGGGCGATCGTGAGCCGGACGTTGGTGGGGTCGGCGCTGCTCGGGTGGGTCGGGGTGACGCTGCTGCTGTCCCGGCTGCGCTGGTTCGCCAGGCCTTCGCTGGTCGAGCGGCTGCGTCCCTACACGCCTGGGGGGATGGTCCCCGGCGGGCGGCGGGGGATCTTATCCTTGGAGTCGTTCCGTGACGCCGTCGCCCCGTTCTCGCGCGCCGCTGGCGAGCGCGTCGCGCGCCTGCTGGGAATCAGCGAGGACCTCGACGTGCGGCTGCGGCGCGTCCACTCCGACTGCGACCCGACGGCTTTTCGGGTGCGGCAGACGGGCGCGGCGCTGGCCGGGTTCGGGGTGGGGGCGCTGCTGACGCTGGCGCTGCCCAGTCCCCCCGTGCTGATCGGCCTGCTGCTCATCGCGGGGTGCCCGCTGCTGGCGTTTCTGATCCTGGAGCAGCAGGTCGCGGTCGCGTCGCAGCGCTGGCAGCGCCGCCTGCAGCTGGAGCTGCCGGTCATCGCCGAGCAGCTGGCGATGCTGCTGTCCGCTGGTTTCTCGCTGGGCGGGGCGCTCAACCGGATCGCGGCCAGGGGCCGTGGCTGCTGCGCCCGGGATGTCGCGCGGGTCTGCCAGCGCATGCGCCAGGGCCTGCCCGAGGAGCGGGCGCTGCGCGAGTGGGCCGAGATCGCCCAAGTCCCCGCGCTGGATCAGCTCGTGCCGGTCCTGGTGCTGAACCGTGAGGCCAGCGACCTGGGCCGGCTGCTGTCCGACGAGGCGCGCGCGATCCGCCGTGACGTGCAGCGCCGCCTCGTCGAGGCGATGGAGCGCAAGGCTCAGCAGGTGTGGATCCCGGTGACGGTCGCCGCGCTGATCCCCGGCGTGATCCTCATGGCCATCCCGTTCATCACCGCCCTGCGCCAGTTCACCGGCTAGCCGGCCCGCTTGATGTGCAGTTTTCCGCCGCATGTGACGGAAAGCCGCACCTCAGTGTGGGCAAGGCAGCGCTTCGCTGCAGTTTTCCGTCGCATACGGTCCCTCTGTGTCAAGCGGTTGTGGGAAGATGTCTGATTTTTCCGTTTTGGTGGTCGTCGAGGAACCGACGATAGACGACGTTGGACAGCTGCCGTTTGAGCGCACGCAGGGCCTCCTTGTCAGTTTTGCGTTCTTCGAGCTTGCGTTGGCAGTAGACGCGCCCGGCG
>JBOGEA010000494.1:0-3621 GCA_050743205.1 Egibacteraceae bacterium
ACGCGTGTGAAGGCTGTGCACTCACATCTCCGCTCGCCACAATTTCATTTTTTGCGCTCTTCGTGTTTTGTGGTATGAGTGCGAGATATGGCAAAATTGGCGACCTACAGAAGCTACAAAGGACCCCTAAAGTAGTGTCACGGGCGACCCCACGCACGGATGACACCGGGCCTTTGACGGAGACGCTGTGGCGCCGTTCCGCGTGGTCAGGGGTGGGGTGATGGGGTGAGAGGGGAGGGCATGGTGGCGCGTTCGTAGTGCTCCAGGCGGCGGAGTTGGACGGCGCGTGTTTGTAGGAGGGTTGGCGGGAGTAGGGGTCGAAGACGGCGTCGGTCAGGCGGTTGGTGTCGGGGCAGTGCATGGGGATGAACACCTGCCGGGTTGGATGGTGGCGGTGACGGACGCGCGGGCCAGCATCGACCCGCGCGCGTCTGCCGGGATGGAAGAACCTGCCGTCGCCGGACAGTCGCTGCGGGATGGCGAAGGCCGCCTCAGGCGATGGCCGCTCCCCGAACAGTTTGGCGCAGCCCCACGCTTGGGCGATGAGCTTGAAGATGGCGAAGTCGGCCAGCGCCACGCCGGGGGCGCGGGCGACGCGTTTGATCGGCCCGACGCGCCGCTCGGAGTTGATGAACGTGCCGTCTTCTCGACCCATCCAGCGGCTGGCAGCAGCAGGTCGACGACTTGGGCGGTCTCCGACCCGTTATGCGCGCCCAGGTCTGCGCCCACGCTGGGATGGTCCGGTAGGCTCGGCGCGTGGCGCCGCTCACTGTCGAAGTCGTCATCAAGGGCAGGGTCCGCGACAACGGCCGCACGCTGGCCGAGTGGGTGCCTGATGTCGTCGATGCGATCGTGGCGCGCTTCTCGCCACGCCGCGTTCTTTGGGTCGGTGGCGAGAGGTGAGGAGGGACCGGACTCCGACATCGACCTGCTGGTCGTTCTTGCGGACGTGCGAGAAGGAGAAAAGCTGCGACTGCTGGGCGAACTCATCCAGGTCGGGTCGATCGCCCCGCCCGTCGATGCGATCCCAACGGACGAGGCCGAACTCGCCGAGCGGGGACACCTGCCAGGCATGCTGAGGGTGGCGCTCCGCGAGGGCCGCGTGGTCTATGAGCAGCTCTGACCCAGGATCGTCAAGCTGAGCTGATCTGGCATTCGCTCGGGCTCTGCTCTCCGATGAGGAGGACCTTCCGGCATGGGGTACCTGCTTTCACGCGCAGCAAGCCGCTGAGAAGGCGATCAAGGCGCTCCTCGTTCGTGCCGACCTGGATCCGCCCAAGACGCACAACCTCGTGACGCTCCGCGGCCTCCTCGCTGAGCCCTCCGTTCTCGGTCTCGCCCAACTAATGGTCGATGCGGTGCGCGAAAAGATCTGAGCGCGGAATTCGGGGGGTCCTCACGTTTCCGTGGGCGGTCGGGTCTGTGCGGGCGCAAGCAGAATCACGCTCGCGGTCCACCTGCTCAAGATCAAATTCCTCAGATCGGTTGGGCCGCCGACTGCCCGTTTAGGGCGGGCGGGTGGGGGAGGTTGGCGCGGTCGGTGGGCCTCACACCAGGCGGGCGGGGCTTGACAGCCGACGCAGCCTTTGTCGCGGACCACCAGCGCGCGCCGCTGGGCGGGGGTGACGGTGCGGGTGGCGCGGCCGGCGTCCAAAATCTGGGACGGCCCGTTGACGATCACCCTGCTGATCGCGGCGTCGCACGCCAGCCGTCTGGCGGTCTCGCCGCTGATCGCGCCCAGCCGGTCCAGCCGTGCCGCCGGGGCGCCTGGCTGGCCCAGCAGGGTGGGCAGGTCGACGATCACGGTCATGTGTGGGCGGACGCCGCCGGTGTCGGGCAGGTCGCCGTGGTTGAGGCTGCGTCGGGCGAACTCGACCAGCGCGTCAGCGCGCCGCTGCTCGGCGGTGCGCGCGTCGTCCTCGCCGGGGGGGACGGCCAGCGGCGCGAGCGCGGTCAGGACCGTCTCAGCGCCGACCTTGTCGAGCTTGGCCTCCAGCAGCGCGCCGTCATCACCCGTCCGGGTCACGTTGAGCCGGCGGGTGGCCACGCCCGCTCCTGCCGTGACTGCAAACTCTCCGGCGCCACCGCGTGCGCGTAGTCATCGACCGCGGCGCGCAGCTGGCCCGCGTCGGTGTGGGCGCCCCGCTCGGCGACGAGCCGGTCCAACCCTGGGACCGCCTCGGCGGGCAGGTCCCGCGCCGCCTTGGCCGCCACCCTGGCATGGGCTGGGGTGATCGCCCCGTCGGCCAGCGCTTGGGCGGTCTCCGGCAGCTGCGCCAGCCGGCGCGCTGTCTCTGCCCGCCCGGCAGCCTCACCGATGCTGGTCCGGCAGCGGGCGGCCAGCCATTGTTTCTCTGACCGGCAGCCGTCGGCTTTCCATGCTTGGGCGCGGTCGTGGGCGGCGATGGCGAGGGTGCACAGCCCGTCGAGCCGGTCTCGGTGGCGTGTCAGGTCGATCACGCAGCGGCTCAGGGTGTCGCCGTCGAGGGTGTCCCAGGCGATGGCGGCGAGGGTGTCGAGCGGCGGCGCGAGCGCGTCGACGGCGCCTTGCGCCGTCTGGCTCTCTCCCAACACCACCGTCTCGTACATGTGTTTGATTATGGCATGGTGAAGGCTGCTGCGCAAGGACATTCACAGGTTGATGGGTGATGGTGTGGGACTGTCTGATCCGCCTGTGTTTCCGGTATGCACGGGTTGTGTGGGCCGCTTGGTGGCGCTGTGTTCGCGGTGGTCCTCAAGGACGTGGGCTGGTCGTGCGCGTCACGGGTCCGCTGGCCTGTGCGCGGCCATGCTCGGCGGTGGAGGTCTGCAGCCAGCGGTGGACCGCGAGCGTGATGCTGCTTGCGCCCGCACAGACCCGACCGCCCACGGAAACGTGAGAAGACCCGGAATATGCAGCAACTCATGGCGGCTTGCGCCGCCACCGTGGGAATGAGAACCCGGCAAACCGGACGACTGCAGCCTACTCTCGTCTCAGCCGTTCCGCCTTGATCTGCCCAGGGCAGACCAGATACGGGCGACGGTGCCGTTCTCCCGTCGTTGGTGGAGGCCTGAACCCATGCCTGTCCGTGCTCTTCCTCGGGCGCCTCGTCGTCGCGGCACGCATCGCGGCGCTCCG
Organism: Egibacteraceae bacterium; assembly: GCA_050743205.1. Lineage (GTDB taxonomy): Bacteria > Actinomycetota > Nitriliruptoria > Euzebyales > Egibacteraceae > JBOGED01. The sequence continues at coordinate 3,119 of JBOGEA010000494.1, forward strand.
CCTGAACGAGCGGTGGCACGCGTGGCCACCGTCGCAGCATCAGGCTGGTCCATGCGGCGGACATCGCTGCAGTGGCGCTCGCCGCAGGCGCTCCTCGCTTTTGTGCGGCGCTTCATGCTGCCCTCTACCGGATTCAGCCAGCCTCGATGTTTCATCCTGGTATAGCTGATAAGAGAATGATCGACCGTTATAAGGCGGGTTCTTGAGGGGGCTGAGGCGCGGTGGGAGCCCATCCCGCGCACGCCCAGACCCACACGAACACCCGAACAGCCCCTCAGAGGACCAAAACCGGGCACTGCGGGCCGCCGACCGAAGCTCGGGCCGCATCCAGGCAAGGCTCGACCACAGTGTGCGCTACGGCGGCGGGGACGCCGCAGGTGTTGGGTGGGCCGGGTAGGTCAGCCGGCGGGCAGCGGCAGCGGCCACCGGCGTCGCGGCAGCGCCCACAGCCGTCGAAACGCGGCCACCAGCGCCGGCGCGGTCGGCCAGTCATGCTGGACCCG
>JBOGEA010000495.1:0-3600 GCA_050743205.1 Egibacteraceae bacterium
GGAGATCAGGCTTCAAGCAATACAGCTTTTGCCATATCACACGGGCCTCACAGCGCCTCATCCGAACGCCTCGGCATGACCGCTGCTTCAATGACATGCTCTTGTCCCCTCGCGCTTTCGCGTCCAGATGAGCCATCAGACCCAAGAACGCTCCTCCAAGTTCCTCCCGGCTGTGCCGGGGATACGACAGGGCGCCTCACGGCGCACACCGGACGTGAGCCTCTCGACTCACACGGCTCGCGTCATCCAGCGCTGTACGGTGGCGCCAGCCGCCAGTGAGCGAACAGGTCTGGTTGGGATCTTGCGATCCGGGTCAGGAGCCTGACCGCCTTGCGACGACTGCGGCGCAACCGCTTGTATTTCCACATGGCCCAGCGGATCACAGTGATCTGCCCCGCGTTTTCCGGACAGCTACTTATGGTTATTTTATGCTGCGAGCTGCCGGTTCACCCACTCGTTGTGGACCTCTAGTGGGATCCTATAGCCCAACCCCGAGTGGAGACGTCTCGGATTATACCAGCCCTCAATATACTTTACAACCTCACGGCGGGCATGATCCTTCGTGCGGAACACCATCCGGTCCAGCCACTCGTTCTTCAACGCCGCGAAGAACGACTCCGCCATCGCGTTGTCCCAACACACCCCCGTGCGCCCGACCGACCCACGCATATCATGTTTCTCCAAATGGGCTCGGAACTGCGCTGACGTGTACTGCGATCCGCGGTCGGAGTGAAAGATGCAGTCCGGCCGCAAGTCGATGTGATTCGCGGCGGCGTCGAGCGCGGCGCACACCACGTCGGTGTGGAGGCTGTCCGACATCGACCAGCCGATGACCACCTTGGAATAACAATCGATCACCGTGGCCAGATACAGCCACCCCTCCCACGTCGGGATGTAGGTGATGTCCCCGACCAGCCTCTCGCCCGGCGCGTCGGCGGTGAAGTCGCGCCCGACCAGATCGGGGATGCCCCCTCGTCGCCCTGGACGGTCGTCACAGGCCTGTAGGGCCTCGGCTGGCAGGCCACAAGGCCCAGCTCACGCATCAGCCGGCGGACCAGCTCGTCGGAGGCGTCCTCGCCGTCACGGACCAGCTGGGCGTGCACGCGGCGGTAGCCGTACGTCTCGTAGCTGTCGTTGAACACCTGTGTGATTTTGACCTTCAGCTCCTCGCGTCTGTGCTCGGACAGCGACGCCGGCCGGTCACGCCACTCGTAATATCCTGATTTCGATACGTCCAGCCACTCGCACATCTTTGTGATCGGAAAGGCGGCGCAACTCCCGCGTCAATGAGCTCATATTTGTCGCTCACTGTTGCCTCGACGCGAAGAAGGCGGCCGCTTTTTTAGGAACTCGTTCTGCATCCGCAGGTCGCGGTTGTCACGCTCGAGTTCGCGCAGCCGGGCGCGGTCGGACACTGTCAGCGCCGCCTCCTCGCCGGCGTGTTCTTTTCTCCACGCGTTGACCCAGTTGCCCAGCGTGCCCTCGTTGAGTCCCAAATCGCGAGCGACCTTAACGATTGGACGGGGAGGGTCGAGCACCATTTTAACAGCTTCTTCCCTAAACTCGGAAGAGAACTGCTTGCGCTGTCTTGTCATCATTAGCCCCATTCCAGACGGTATAACCCTAGTGGGTCTACTGTCCGGAAAGTCAGGGGCACATCACCGACCTCACGGTGTACATGGACGGCTGCCCCCACGCCTGCGCCCACCACTGGGTCGGCGACATCGGCCTGCAGGGCACCACCACCACCCACCCCGACACCGGCCTGCGCATCGAGGCCTACGACGTCACCCTGCGCGGCGGATTAGGGCTGGGCGCCGCGATCGGCAAGCCGCTGCTGCGACGGGTGCCCACCCACGACATCACCCAAGTGCTGGTCCGCCTCGTCGGCGCCTGGCTGGCCGACGGCGCCGCCTCGTTCCGCGGCTTCTGCGACCAGCGCGACGACGACGGGCTGCGCGCGATCGCCTCACAGCAGACGGCGGATCCGCACGAGGTGGACACGAGCCGCCGGATCGTGCGGGTGCCCGGCACCCTGATCGAGCTGACCGGCGGCGTCGACGCCGTCGAGGTCGACGTCGGCACCGTCGGCCAGGCGCTGGAGGCGCTGGCCCAACGCCACCCCCGCCTGGCCGCCTACCTGCTCACCGACGCCGGACGGATCAACCCGGCGGTCAACCTCTACATCGGCGAGGAGGACATCCGCGCGCTCGGCGGCCTCGACGCCGTCTTGGAGCCCGGCCGCGAGCTGACGATCCTGCCCGCCCTGGCCGGAGGCTGAGCGACGATGACCGCCGTGACCGACCGCGGGACGCTGTTCGACGACCTGGAGATCGGCGAGATCGCCCTGGACCTCGACGACGGCGAGCCCGAGGACGTCATCGAATGGGGCCTGGACACCTTCGGCGACCGGGCCGCGATCGTCACCGCGCTGCAGGGCGACGGGCTGGTCGTGCTCGACATGGCCTACCGGATGAGACCCGACGTCCGTGTCGTCACCGTGAACACCGGCCGGCTGCCTGCCTCCACGCTGGCGTTTTTGGACCAGGTCCGCGCGCGCTACCCCAAGGCGCGGTGGGACGTGCTGGCCCCCGACGCCCGCGAGGTCGAGGCCATGGTCGCCCGCAACGGCCCCGACCTGTTCCGCGACACGGTGGGGCTGCGGCTGCTGTGCTGCCAGATCCGCAAAGTCCGCCCGCTGCTGCGCGCCCTGGACGGCCTCGACGCCTGGTTCACCGGGCTGCGCCGCGACCAGTGGGCGTCACGCGCCGCGATCCGCAAAGTCGAGCTGGACCACGACCACGACGGCATCGTCAAACTCAACGCGCTGGCCGACTGGTCGAAAGAGGAGACGTGGGAGTATGTCGAGGCCCACGGCGTGCCCGTGCACCCCCTCTACGCCCAGGGCTACACCAGCATCGGCTGCCAGCCATGCACCCGGGCGGTCGCGCCCGGCCAGGACGAGCGCTCCGGCCGCTGGTGGTGGGAGACAGGCGCCCCCAAAGAGTGCGGGATGCACTGCCCGATCGAGACCGGCGGGTTCGAGCACGAGGTCCACGCCATCCTCGGCCAGGCCCACAGTGGACACTGACACCGCTGCCGCGCTGGCGTTGGACGCCGACGAGGCTGAGCTGGCCGCCCTGGAGCTGCGCGCGCTGCTGCCAGCGCTGCGCGGCGCCAAACACGACCGCTACGCCGCGCTGGACCAGGCGATCGACGACGGCGGCAGGGTCCCCGCCGAGCTGGTGCCCGTTTTGGAGTCGGTCCTGGACCTCACGCTGCGCACCGGCCGGGCCCGCGGCCTGTACCTGGCCGAGGGCGAGCGCATCCTCACCGGGCTGCTGCGCCGCACCCCCCGCGGCCGCCAACTGGCCGCCGACCTCGCCGACGTCAACCAAGCCCTGCGCATCCTCACCGGCCACCCGTTGGACAGCGTCAACGTGCGGATGCGCACCATAGGCCACTACACCATCACGCTCCAATCCCCCGCCGCCACCCTCACCCTGGCCATCCACCCCAACGGCGCCCGACTCGAAAGCCTCACCCCCGGCCCCCCACCCGAATCCACCCCCTGACCGCCCCGCCACCAACGTCCCGCCG
>JBOGEA010000496.1:0-3560 GCA_050743205.1 Egibacteraceae bacterium
CTTCCGGTCTGGTCAATCTTGTTGGCTTAAAAAGCTGAGCGGTTCAGGCGGCATCGAGCCGCCTGAACCGCGCTCCGCTGCGCTTCGCCCGCGTGCTGACCGCGGCGGCTCTCTTACAGCGCGACCCCTTCCGGTCTGGTCAATGTTGTTGGCTTAAAGAGCTGAGCGGTTCAGGCGGCATCGAGCCGCCTGAACCGCGCTCCGCTGCGCTTCGCCCGCGTGCCGGTCGTGGCGGTTCTCTTACAGCACGACCCATTCGGTTTCGATGGCGCGGTCCTGTAGGCGGCACTGCAGGCTCACTGGCCCTGCGGCCACGTTGGACAGCTGGAACCGGCCTACGGCGTCGGCCTCTACATCTTGGCTGCCGCCTTCGTGGCGGACCGTCAGCAGGCCGGGCTGCTGGGGAACGATCTGTCCGATCAGCCGCCGAAGACCGCCGGACTCGTGCACCTCGACCTCGACGCAGACATCGTCTGCCTCGAACGTGACAAGGCGTGGTCCGGGCAGTCCGCGGACACCGGCGGTCTCCAGCCGGTCGAACAGCGAATCGTAGGCAAGCTCAGCCAGCTCAGCGTCAATGGTCCGCCACGTGAAGGCCGCGCGAGCGGCCTCCATCACAGCCAGCGGCACGGGGTCATACCGCGCGGCGGCAGCGGCCAGCGCCTCGATCAGATCATCGTCCTGCTGTGGGATCAGGACGCTGTCTTGGGGGGGAGTATCAGGAGTGAGGGGCACGGGGATCTCGGATGGGTTCAGGGGGTTGTGAATGGAGAGCCGTCAGTCGGGCGTCTGATACCCACCACGGCTGAGTATTATCTTCAGCTGCGCAAGACAGCGTGCCCGTGTCGGGCCAATGCTGCCGACCGGCAGGCCCAGCGCCGCGCTGACCTCCTGGTAACTCGGGGGCGGCGCCGTCGCGAGCACCCGCAGCAGAAGGGTGCAGCGATCGGACAGTGACTGCACCGCAAGCCACAGCTCATGGTCACGATCCAACCGCAGCACCTCGTCCTCAGGGCTCTCCCCGCCCGGCTCGGCTCGGTCGAGCACCGCGTCGTCGTCGGTCGGGAGCACGCGCTCTGCTCGGCGCAGCGCGCGCACGCACTCCCGGCGCGTCGTGGTGGCCAGCCAGGCTCCGACATACTCAGGCTCGCGCAGGCGGCCGATGTGCTCGACCAGACGCAGCCATGCCGTGCTCACCACTTCCTCGGACTCAGCGGTCCCCAGCCGATACCCGCGCGCGATGGACCAGAGCAGCCCGTTGAACTGTTTGACAAGCGCGGACCACGCGCGCTGATCTCCGTCTGCGGCGGCCCGGACGAGGTCACTTATGGACTGCATTCATCATGAGTATCCGGCTCCGGGTGCGTCTGTGCAGTTTCCCCTCGGGCCAGAACCGCATGAGCTGCCATTACGAGGTGAGGCGATGTGCGCGCAGCAGAGTTCGAGCCAGCCGGACGACGGCCACACCGGTATGTGCCGCGGAGGCGTCCTGCCCGCCGGCGCGGGACGCGGTGGAGGTCGCGTTCGGCGGCGACCACCCTGAGGGCCGACGGTGCCATGGCAACCATGCAGCTTTGCGAGCCGGCTTCTTCGTGGCCGCCCGTCAGCCGCCTCAACCGCGTTGGCGACCCCCCCAAGCTGCGGGTCACCGTCCCGGGACAGCCGACGCTCATACGCCACCACCAGGAAGCCGAGGCCGGGTTGGCGGTCACGGCCCAGCCGGGCGACGCAGGCGTAGCGCCCGAGCCATCAACCAAGCGGGTCAAACGACCGCCACGCGCTGCTGCTGCACCCGCGTTCTTCGGGGACCGGCGCCACGCCCGGATTGACGTCGATGACCTCGGCACGCGTCGCTTCCAGGTCATCAGCCGCGTCCGTCATCTGGGAGTGAATCGAACAACTGCCAAGACTCAGGGTGGTCTGCTCCGAACTGCCTGCATATGGCCACACAGACCGAACCTGGCACGTCGGCTCGCCCCGAGAGCCAGCTCACCGCGCCCCCCGGGCGGGTGCGGGCGGGGATCGCGGGTGTGCTGGCCGCCGCCGCCGCTGTCGCCGCGGGCGAGCTCGTCGCGGGCGTCGTTGCCGGCGCGCGGTCGTTGGTGATCTCGGTCGGCGATCAGGTCATCGACTTGGTGCCCTCCGCGGTGAAGGACTTCGCGGTGGCGGTCTTTGGGACCGCCGACAAGATCGCCCTCCTCGTCGGCATCGCCATCCTGCTCACGATCTTCGCGGCCGCCGTCGGGATCGCGGCCGCGGGCAGGTTCGCGCTGGGCGCGGGCGGCGTCGCGCTCTTCGGCCTGATCGGGCTGGCCGCGGGGCTGGGGCAGACCTACGGCGCCGCGGCCGGCGTCGCCGCGCTGCCCGCGCTGGCCGCCACCGCGGCCGGCGTGGCGGCGCTGCGGCTCCTCGTCGCGCCACCGCGACGCTCCCAGACCGGCGCAGGCCGCCCACAACAGCGAGAGCGCGACGTTGACCGCCGAGGGTTCATCCGCGCCGCGGGGGCCGTGGCCGTCCTCGCCGCCAGTGTCGGAGGGGCCGGACGCTACCTGCAGACGCGGACCAGCGCCGCGGTCAGCCGAGCCGGCGTCATCCTGCGCCGGGCGGACCGGCCTGGCCCGCCGATCCCCGCCGGCGTCTCGGCCGACGTGGCGGGCATGACCCCGTTCGTCACGCCCAACGCCGAGTTCTACCGCATCGACACCGCGCTGGCGGTCCCCAACGTCGCCGTCGAGGGGTATCGGCTGCGGGTCACGGGGATGGTCGACCGGCCGTTGACGCTGTCGTTTTCCGACCTTGAGGCGATGGAGCTGACAGAGGCGGACATCACGCTGACGTGTGTGTCCAATGAGGTCGGCGGCGGGCTGCTCGGCAACGCCCGATGGCTGGGCGCGCGTCTGGGCGACGTCTTGGAGCGGGCTGGGGTCCAACCGGGCGCGACCCAGATCGTCGGACGCTCCGTGGACGGCTACACCTGCGGTTTCCCCGTCCAGACCGCGTTCGACGGACGCGACGCGTTGATCGCGATCGGCATGAACGGCCAGCCGCTGCCGTTGGAGCACGGCTTCCCCGTCCGCCTCGTCACCCCTGGCCTGTACGGCTACGTCTCAGCGACGAAATGGCTGGCCGAGATCGAGCTGACCACCTACGAGGCGTTCGACCACTACTGGGCGCGGCGCGGGTGGGCGCGGCAGGCGCCGATCAAAACCCAGTCGCGGATCGACGTCCCCCGCGGTTTCGCCCGGCTGGCGCCGGGACGCGTGGCCGTCGCGGGGGTGGCCTGGGCGCAGACTCGGGGCATCGCCCGGGTCGAGGTGCAGATAGACGACGGGCCCTGGGCGCGGGCGCGCCTCGCTGAAGAGCTCAACGACGTGACGTGGCGTCAGTGGGTCTATGAGTGGGACGCCACGCCCGGCAACCATCAGCTGCGGGTCAGGGCGACCGACAGCACCGGCCACACCCAGCCCGAGGAGCGTGTGGCCCCGATCCCCGACGGCGCGACCGGCTGGCACAGCGTCTTCGTGCGCGTCCAGGCCGCATAGCCGCGCGGTCGATCTCCC
>JBOGEA010000497.1:0-3557 GCA_050743205.1 Egibacteraceae bacterium
GACCTAAAAGGCTCTTCGTGAGCGGAACCCGACGAGGCGCGAACCTGGCTGCGGGCCGCAGCACACGCAAGTCAGCCCACATACCGGAACAAAAGCTCGGCGACACAGGCAGGCTTCTCGCTGCCCTCAAGCTCAAAGGTCACCACGAACGTCGCCTGGACCCCCCCTCGGACCTCTTCCGCCCCCCCCAGGTCGATGCTGGCGCGTACCCGGCCGCCGACTGGAACCGGCGCGGGGAAGCGCAGCCTGTTGATGCCGTAGTTCACGGCCAGCGGCGCGTCGGGTACGTGGAGCACCTCCCACAGCAGCATCGGCGCGAGGGACAGGGTGAGGTAGCCGTGCGCGATCGTCCCGCCGAAGGGTCCTTGCTTGGCCAGCTCCGGATCGACGTGGATCCACTGGTGATCACCAGTCGCGTCGGCGAACAGGTTGATTTGCTCTTGGGTGATCTCATGCCAGTCACTGACGCCGAGATGCTCCCCGGCTTTCTTACGCAGTTCATTCAACGAAAGGGTCAGCTTTGCCATGTCTCGCTCCTCCACGCAGAACGGTCAGCCCTTGATGCGGGACTCCTCGCCAGCCCACTCTCTCTCCCTGAGAGCGAACTTCTGGATTTTGCCGGTCGAGGTCTTGGGCAGCTCATCGACGATCTCGACCCAGTCGGGTGACTTGTAGGGGGCGATGAGGCCGCGGACGTGCTTCATGAGCTCCTCCTCCGAGACCTGCTCGCCCGCCTTGAGTGTGACGAACGCCTTCGGCCGCTCGCCCCACCGCTCGCTCGGCACGCCGATCACGGCGCATTCGAGCACGGCGGGGTGGCGCACCATGGCCTGCTCGACCTCGATCGTCGAGATGTTCTCGCCACCCGAGACGATCACGTCCTTGGCGCGGTCGCGCAGCTCGATATAGCCGTCCGGGTGCCAGACGCCGAGGTCTCCGGAGTGGAACCAGCCCCCGCGAAACGCCTCCGCGGTGGCCTCGGGATCGTCGAAGTATCCCTTCATGACGTTGTTGCCGCGCATGACGACCTCGCCCATCGTCTGCCCGTCGCGCGGGACGTCGCGCATGGCCTGATCGACGACACGGATCGGGTCGGCGATGAGCATCGCGACGCCCTGGCGGGCCTGCAGCCGTGCCCGCTCGGCTGGATCGATCACCCGCCAGGCGTCTTGCCACTCGCACACGGTGTGCGGCCCGTAGGTCTCGGTCAGCCCGTAGACGTGGACGATCCGGGCGCCGAGCCTCTCCATCTGCTCGATGACCGTCGGGCTGGGCGGGGCGCCCGCGGTCGTGACGACCAGCTCGCGGTCGAGTGGTCGGGCGTCGGGCGCGTTCACGATCGTCGTGAGCACGGTCGGGGCTCCATTGAGATGCGTGACGCCCAGGTTACCCAGCGCGTCCCACACCGCGTCCGCTCGCACTGCCCGCAGGCAGACGTGCCGGCCGCCGAGGGCAGTCACGGCCCACGTCGTGCACCAGCCGTTGCAGTGGAACATCGGCAGGGTCCACAGATAGACGCTGTCCGGGGTGTGCCGGGAGTGGATGATCTCGCCGAGCGCGTTGAGGTACGCGCCGCGGTGCGTATACATCACCCCTTTCGGGCGGCCGGTCGTGCCCGACGTGTAGTTGATCGAGATCGTCCGATGCTCGTCGTCGACCGTCCAGGGCAGCGGATCTTCGGTCGCCGCCCGTTCCAGAAAGTCGGCATACGAAGTGCTCTGGACTGTGGGCTCGGTGCCGGTGTCATCGATGGACACGATCTCACGCACGGTCTGCAGCCGCGCGGCGACCGGCGAGATCGTGGGCTGCAACGCGGTGTCCGCCACGAGGATCTTCGCCCCAGAGTGATCGCAGATCCAGCGAACCTCCTCTGGCGCCAAGCGCGTATTGATCGCCACGAGCACCGCGCCGGCCAGCGGCACGCCAAAGTGGGCGACGAGCAGCTCAGGGATGTTGGGGCACAGATAGGCGACGCGATCGCCCGGTGAGAGCCCGCAAGCCCTCAACGCGCGCGCCAGCCGAGCCGCCTCGCCAGCGAAATCCTGGTAGGACAGCCCCCGCGCCCCGTGGATGATCGCCGTCTTGTGCGGGTGGATCGCCGCTGACCGCTCCAGGAACGACAGCGGCGTCAGCGCGGTGGCCGAAACCTCGGGCGTGACCGGCATCTGGGATCCGCGGCCCCGCGCGTTACACCAACGATTGGGACCACCCGCGGGCCCGCCGGGGGGGAGACGGTCGGGCCCGCGAGGGTCTTGAGGGGTCGGGGACATTCCCCCGACCCCGTGAGGGGCGGATCTCGAAGCGGATCGGGAACCTTCCCGACCCGCCGAATTCTGGAAGGCCTGGGCGCAGACGCGGATGCGGCCTGCTGCTCGGAAACGCCACCGCGGTGGTGCCAGGCGGCGGCGGTGGTGGTGGTGGTGGGGCGCCTGAACGGCCGATCACGGTCGGGACCAGCGCCGCCGCCGTGCGAACGCCCTTGCGTACCCCTGCCTGCGATTTTGCGTCAAGGCATCCACCCCGTCGAGCTGATCCGGACATCGGCGCAGTCCATACCGCCCCCCCGCCCGAGTTGTGTCGAGCAGCGCACTCTGGCACTCCATGATCAACCGCGCAGGCGGCGAGGTCCAGCAAATAATGGTGGATCGGCGGCTGGGCGCCGCTCGCCCGCAGACAGGCTTCTGGGTCGCGGAGCAGGGATCAGCGTATTCTCACCTCACAAGGTCATGGTCTGGTGCCTCTGCCTGGAGGTAGTCTCCGACCGTGTCCTTGACGGAGGGTTCATGAGCGCAGCGCTGCGTCCTGGTGCCCGAGCGGTGCGGGTCCTCGTCGTCGATGACCACCTCGTCGTGCGAGAGGGAACCGCCCTGCTGGTCCGGCACGACCCGACTATCGAAATCGCGGGGGGCGCGTCGACGGCCGCCGAGGCCGTCGAGCAGGCGCGCCAGCTCGCCCCGGACGTCATCCTGTTGGACCTGCGCCTGCCCGACATGCTGGCGCCTGAAGCGACGAGGGCGCTCAAGCGGGTGGCGCCTTCAGCGCGAGTGCTGATCTTCACCGCCTATGCCGAGCATGCGGCGCTCGAAGCCGCGCTGGACGCCGGGGCGGACGGCTGCCTGCTCAAGGATGCGAGCCAGGCTGACCTGCTTGAGAGCGTCAAGAGGGTGGCGCGCGGCGAGCGTTATGTCGATCCCCGGATCGGCGGCCCCGGCACGGCCCGCCTTCCGGGCCCGTCGTTGACCGCCCGCGAGTACGAGGTGCTCCGCCGCGTCGCCCTGGGCGAGACGAATCCCGAGATCGCCGAGGCGCTCGGCCTGTCCCGCAACACGGTGAAGAGTTACCTGCAGGCCGTCATGCAGAAGCTCGGGGCCCGCAACCGCATCGACGCCATCCTGCGCGCCAGCGAGCACGGCCTGCTCTGAGAGCGTGTCTGAGAACCGTGACCTTGACTTGCGGGCGAAGCGAAGCGGAGCGCGGTTCTGGCGGGCTCGATGAGGCGCGACCCTTCATGGCATCGGGACCGGATGTGCCGGCTGGGCCGCCTCGGCGGCTCAGCC
>JBOGEA010000498.1:0-3541 GCA_050743205.1 Egibacteraceae bacterium
GCCAACCGCAGCATGACCGGCGTGCCCGTGGACTCCGACAGGTCTGGGGCGCGGACCGCCGAGGCGACCAGCTTGGGCGTGTCCCCGCCGTCCAGCCGCCCGCTGATCGCCAGCACCTGATCCTCGACGAGCAGATCCGCCGCCTCGGCGTACGCGCTCGGGAAGAACATCACCTCGATGCTGCCGGCCAGATCCTCGCACACGCCGACGACGTAGGGCTCGCCCCGCTTCGTGAACTTCTTCTGCACCCCGGTGAGGATCCCGGCGACCGTGACCTGCGCCGACGCGCCGGCTTCGCGCAGGCGCGGGATCGGGGCGGTCGACAGCTCCGCGAGCACCCGCTCCAGCCCGAGCAGCGGGTGGTCGGAGACGTAGAGGCCGAGCATCTCGCGCTCGGCGGCCAGCTTCTCCTTGCGGTCGAACTCCAGATCGGGCACCTCGACCGACCGGTCGTCGCCCGCATCGACCTGCGGGTTGACGTCGAACAGCGAGAAGGCGCCCTGGGACTGCCGCTTCTTGGCGTGCAGGGCCCGGTCGCAGACCTGCTCGAAGACGGCAAGCAGACCCTTGCGGGGGTGGCCGAGCGACTCGAACGCCCCCGCCTTGATCAGCGACTCGATCGTGCGCTTGTTCAGGACACCTGGGTCCACCTTGTCGGCGAAGTCGCCGAAATCCGTGAACGCGCCCTTCCTGGTCCGGGCCTCGATGATCGCGTGCACGACCTGCTCGCCGACATTGCGCACCGCGGACAGCCCGAAGCGGACCTGCTGCACGCCGTCACCGCCTGACGCGGGGGCGAAGTCCACCTCAGAGGCGTTGCAGTCCGGCTGCAGGACGGTGATGCCCATCGTGCGGCAGGTCGCGAGATAGGCCGGCAGCCGGTCTTTGTTCGATTTGACAGAGGTGAGCAGCGCCGCCATGTACTCAACGGGATAATTCGACTTCAGCCACGCCGTCTGGTAGCTGAGCAGGCCATACCCGGCGGAGTGCGACTTGTTGAAGGCATAGTCGGCGAAGCCCTCGATCAGGTTCCACAGGTCCTGCGCGAATTTCGCCTCGTAGCCCTTCGCGGCGCAGCCCTCAAGGAATTTGGTCTTCTGGGCCTCCATCTCATAGGCCTTCTTCTTGCCGATCGCGCGCCGCAGCAGGTCCGCCCCGCCCAGCGTGAACCCGGCGATGCGCTTCGCGATCTCCAGGACCTGCTCCTGGTAGACGAGGATCCCGTAGGTCGGCTCCAGGATCTCGGTCAGGTCGGCATGCCCCACCGTCGCGGGCGACAGGCCGTGCTTGCGCTTCGCGTACTCGGTGTGCAGCCCGGCGGCCATCGGACCGGGACGGTACAGCGCGAGCAGCGCGACGATGTCGTCGAAGCAGTCCGGCTTCAGCTGGCGGCACAGCGCCTTCATGCCGGCGCCGTCCAGCTGGAACACGCCGTCGGTGTCGCCCTCGGCGAGCATCTTGTAGGAGCGCTGGTCGTCCAGCGTGATCCGCTCGATCTCGATGCGCAGACCGGTCGCGCGCTCGATGTGGACGAGCGCGTCGGTGATGACGGTGAGGTTGCGCAGGCCGAGGAAGTCCATCTTCAGCAGGCCGATGGCCTCGACCATGCCGCCGTCGTACTGCGTGACGATCTCGCCGTCGGCCTCCAGGCGCAGGACCGGCGCGTGGTCGGTGATGGGCTCGGCGCCGATCACGACGCCGGCCGCGTGGATCGAGTGCTGGCGGCGCAGCCCCTCCAGCGACATGGCGGTGTCCAGCACTTTCTTCGCGTCGGGCTCGCTGTCCCAGGCCTCCCGCAGCTCGGCGGACATCTCCTTCGCCTTCGCGAGCGGGAAGTCCTTGCCCAGCACCGGCGGCGGCATCATCTTGGCGAGCCGGTCGCCGAACCCGTACGGGTAGCCCAGCACCCGCGCCGAGTCGCGGATCGCCTGCTTCCCCTTGATCGTCGAGAACGTGACGATCTGCGCGACCCGGTCCTCGCCGTAGCGGTCACGCGCGTAGCGGATCATCTCACCGCGCCGACGCTCGTCGAAGTCGATGTCGATGTCCGGCATCGACACGCGCTCGGGGTTGAGGAACCGCTCGAAGATCAACCCGTGCTCGATCGGGTCCAGGTCGGTGATGCCGGTGCAGTAGGCCACGGCGCAGCCGGCGGCCGACCCGCGGCCCGGGCCGACGCGGATGCCGACCTTGCGGGCGTGGTCGCACAGGTCGGCCACGATCAGGAAGTAGGCCGGGTAGTCCATCTGCTCGATGACCGCCAGCTCCATGTCGAGCCGGGCGCGGACCTCGTCGGACAGCGGAGCTGGGTACCGGCCGGCCGCGCCCTCCAAGACCAGGCGGCGCAGCTCCTCGGCCTCGGTCCGGCCCTCGGGCACGCCGAAGCGCGGCAGGTGGTTGGTGCCGAACTGGATCTCGACGCTGCAGCGCTCGGCGATCTCCAGGGTGTTCCGCCACGTGCCCGGGTGGTCCGGGAACAGCGCCTGCATCTCGGCGGCGGACTTCACGTAGAACTGGTCGCCCTTGAACTTGAGCCGTTTCGGATCTGCCTTCAGCGACTGGGTCTGGATGCACAGCAGCACGTCGTGCGCGTCGAAGTCGGCGTGGTCGGTGTAGTGGCTGTCGTTCGTGGCGACGAGGCCGAGGCCCAGCTGCTCGGCGATCCAGATGAGATCGCCGTTGGCCTGGTGCTGCTCGGGGATGCCGTGGTCCTGCACCTCGATGAAGTACCGGTCGGGGCCGAAGATGTCCCGGTACGTCGCCGCGGCGGCCAGCGCCGCGTCGCGGTTGCCGGCCATCAGCAGCTGGTTGACCTCGGCCCCGAGGCAGCCGGACAGGCAGATCAGCCCCTCGCTGTGCTCGGCCAGCAGCTCCTTGTCCGCCCTCGGCTTGTACCAGTAGCCCTCCAGGTACGCGCGCGAGACGAGCCGCATCAGGTTCGCGTAGCCGCGCTGTGACTCGGCGAGCACCGTCAGGTGGTAGTAGGCCTCGGCCTTGTCGGCGCCCTCACCCCGCGAAGCCCGGCCCCTGCCCTTCTGGAACCGGCTGCCGGGCGCCATGTACAGCTCGGTGCCGATGATCGGCTTCACGCCGTGCTTGCGGCCCGACTGGTAGAAGTCGATCGCCCCGAACATCACCCCATGGTCGGTGATCGCGATCCCGGGCATGCCCATCTCGGCCACCCGCCGCATCAGCCCATCCACCCGGCTCGCGCCGTCCAGCATCGAATACTCGGTGTGAACATGCAGGTGGACAAACGAATCGGCCATCGCGCGAGCGATCCCTTCACCCCTGTCACGCGTGCCCAGGCAACGCATGAGTCCCGACTACCGCTGCGGGGGAAGGACCGCTGGGCCCACCTCGGCCCACGGAACCACAGACGTGTAGTTACACCCTCAAGGCTAACTCCATCGACGGCCGAAGTCTAGGCCAGCCCCTACGGACCAGCCGGTGTCCGATAGGCGTGGAAAGAGCGGCCCGGGCCAGGCCGCACGCCCGTTGGACCTCTGGCTGGGTGCGGGATCGCGGCGGTATTCCGCCG
>JBOGEA010000499.1:0-3535 GCA_050743205.1 Egibacteraceae bacterium
CGGACAGGCTCCTGACCTCGCTATCTGTCGGCGGCCTCACCGGAGGTGAGGACCGCCGGTGAGGTCTGATGGTGGGTGCGCCTGGGTATGGCGGACGCGTGTGAAGGCTGTGCGCCCACATCTCCGCTCGCCACAATTTCATTTTTCAAGTTATGCCGATATCGGCATAACTTGAATTATGCCGATGGTCGGGTTATGCCGATGTTGTTGTGACGCTCCTGGTCAGGGCGGTGGCTGGCCGGGATAGTTCGGCATAATCAGGAGCCCTCCAGGACGGCAACCAGGGGATCGGGGCGCGATGAAGCTGGTCCCATGACTCGAATATGGACGTTTTGGTCAGGATCGCCCCCTCCCTTTTCGGCTGCTCCGGAGCAGTAGGGGGTCGATCAGCGCCCCGGATTATGCCGATGCCTTCAGCTCAACCCCAAGCAAAACCCCTGGTCAGGCACCAGTTCCCACGGTAACTCGGCATAATCCGGTCATCGGCATAATTGCGCTCTTCATGTTTTGTGGTATGAGTGCGAGCTATGGCAAAATCGGCGACCTACAGAAGCTACAAAGGACCCACGTTCTTCGACTACTGCTTCGCCCGCCGCTTCGTCGGCTCGCTCGCGCAGCTGCTCGGCCCGGCCGAGACGCAAGGGCTGTTTGTCCGCAGCCAGGTCCGCCAGCTCCTTGCCTTCGAGCGAGAGACTGACCCTGACCGCTACCGGCGGGATCTGCGCTGGCTGCTCGAGCCGGGACACATACGCCTGCACCTGCGTGACGTTGTGCTGGCGCTGGTGGGCCAGCAAGCCGATCCGCGAGCGGATGAGTGGGAGATCCTCGCCCGCATCGCTGAGCAGCCGCCTTCCCCCGCCGATGACGCCCTGTGGCGGGCAATCCGCTCCAACCCCGCATGGTTCCCGCTGATCGACGCCACCGGCGCCTGGGAGCCGTGGCTGCTCAGCCCTGATGAGCGGGTGATCAACCGTGCCGCATGGGCGCTGTCGGGTCTGCTGCCTGCCTTCCCGGACAGAGTCGTAGAACTCGTGTCTCCGTTCGTCTCCGTCCCCGACGTGTGGCAGCGTCGGCTCTTCCGCCTGCTCCTGACGGCCAACCTCCAAGTTGGTCGTCCAGTGATCGACCTCCTTCTGCGACTGATCCCGACTGGGGTCGCCGACCAGGCCTCAGAACTCACGTATCCCCTCGGCCAGCTCGCGGCTCGTGAGCCTGTGCTCGCTGTCGAGGTCATCGAGGCCCTGCTCCGCCGGGATCTCGACCACCCGCGAAACACCGAGGACGCCAAGCCGTTCGCCCTGGCCGCTCAGCCGCTGGGCGGGCACCACGGCGGATCAGACCTCATGACGAACGCGGCCCAGGGAGCCCCGGGTGAATTCCTCCAGCGGCTCCTGCCCATCGCGCTTGCGGTGATGGAGTTGCACGAAGAGCCCGGCAACCGTGACGACTCGATCGCCGACGCCGTCTGGTCGTCTCGCATCTACGGCGCCGGGAACAAACTGTCCGACCACATCTACAACGGCATCACAGTCGCGCTTGAGACGCTGGCCAGCAGCGACCCGGATGCCGTCGCGCCGCACCTGGCGGCGCTGCGCTCCAGCCGACGCACGTCCGCGCTGTGGCTGCTGGCCCGCGCCTACCGAGCCGGCGCCGCGGCCTATGCCGACGCAGCGGTCGACTGGCTCTGCGGCGATCCCGCGGCGCTGCGACTCGGCTACTTGGACTCACCCCACTGGGTGAGCCGCGAACTCATCGAGGCCGTCACGCCGATGTGCACCCAGCCAGCATTGGCGCGCCTATGCGCCACCCTGCTCGGCTATACCCCAGCGTGGGAGATGCGGCCCGAGGCTGGGCGCTTCCGGGGCAGCGCCCAGCTGTGCCTGCTGGGCGGCATCGACCCCGCCCGACGCAGCCCGCAGGTCGAGCGTCGCCTCGGCGAGCTGCGCCGCAAGCTCGGACGCAACGACGGAAGCCCGCCGCAGGGAGTCCAGGCCGGCTGGGTCAAGTCACCGATCGAGCCCGAGAAAACGAAGAGGATGACCGGCGAGCAGTGGCTCGGCGCCATCGCCCGTTATGACAGCGACCGCTTCACGTGGGGTGAGGACGGGCGCAAAGGAGGCGCAGACCAGCTTGCCCAGGAACTCGAAGCACGGGCCAAGGAAGACCCGGATCGCTTCGCCCGGCTCGTCGTTCGCATCCCATCGACCGCCCCATCCGCCTATATCTCGGCGGTGCTTCGTGGTATCGGGACCTCGCCGCTCGACCAGCGGCTGCTCGTCGCGGCCTGCCTGGCGGGGCACGAACGCCGCAACAGCGCTGTCGGACGCGAACTCGTCCGGCTCATCGAGCAGCGCGCCGCCGATCCGCTTCCGGAGAAGCTGCTGCGCATCGTCGCGCACTGTGCCACCGAGGATCCCGACCCCACCCGGGACGTCAGCGGTAGTGACATCGACTCGGCCGGCCTCAACTCCACCCGTGGCGCTGCCGCGCGGAGCGTATGGCCGCTGATCCAACGAGACACCAGCAGGCTCGGCGTGCTGTTCCCGTCGCTCACACATGCCCTCAACGACCCGGTCCTCGCGGTTCGCGCCTGCGCCATCGGCGGCCTGATCGGCGTGCTTGTCGCCGACCCGGACATGGCCGTCGAGCGGTTCGTTCAGGCGATCGAGCAGGCCCCAGACGAGCTGCTCAGCAGTCATCACGTCGAGCGCTTCGTCTACTGGGCGGCCTCGACTCACCTCGACGAGGTCCTGCCCACCCTTCGCCGAATGACGTCTTCGCCGGACGCTGTCGTTGCGTCCGCCGGTGCAGGGCACCTGGCGCTTGCCTCACTCGGGCGAGCCGACCTCGACGCGGCCGTCGACGAGCTGCTGACCGGCGGTCCCGCCCAGCGGCGGGGCGTTGTGGCGAGCTTCGCGGAAAACGTCGCCTACGAGCCCCGGCGTGCCCGGATCCTGGATGTGCTGAGCCGCGCGTTCAACGACCCGGAACCGCAGATCCGCAGCGACGCCCAGCGCTGCTTCTGGAAACTGAGCGACACCCCGCTCCCGCCGTACCGAAGTCTGTTCCAGGCGTACGCGGACAGCCCAGCAACGAAGGACAAGTTCACGACGGTCTTCCAGACGCTCAAGACGTCCTGCGGCCAGTTGCCCGACACCGCCCTGATGCTGTGCGAACAGTGGCTCGATGCGCACGGCGACGAGGCGGGCGATATCGCGACGCACGCCGCCGCTGAGGCGCATCAGGTCTCCGCTGTGCTGCTCCGCCTCTACACGCAGCACAACGACGACCCCGATCTCAGGCGCCGCTGCCTCGACCTGATCGACGCCATGATCACCGTCGGCGCCCACGGCATGCCCGAGCAGCTCACCTCGATCGACCGGTAACCCCCTCCCGGCCCCAAGAGCCCGTCAGTCCTGATCCCTCCTGACCGCGAGTTCTCCCTCAGAGCGTGTTTGAGAACTGTCGTACGGGGTCGCGCCTCGTCGGGTTCCGCTCAGCGCTTCACCCTTTTAGGTCGCTGCACCCGACGAGG
>JBOGEA010000500.1:0-3516 GCA_050743205.1 Egibacteraceae bacterium
CGACCGTCCCCGACGAGCCGCGACGCACCCTGGCCCAGCGCAACGCCGACGCGCTGGTCCAACTCGCCCGCATGGCATTAGCCCGCAGAGGCGACCTGCCCACGGTGGCCGGGCTGCAGCCGACCGCGACGGTGTTCGTCACACCTGAGACGCTGGCCGAGGAGCCCGACGCGCCGGCCGCGCGGTTGGACTGGGCGGGCACCATCACCGGCGACGCGGACCATACCCTGACCTTCCACCCACCAGCAGGCAGGCCCCACCAACCACGCCCTCCACGGCCCTCACGCCCCGCGCGTGCGGGACGGCCGGCGGCCCGGCCGGGCAGCGGCCACCGACAGCAGGGCCGTCGCGGCCGGGACCGCGGCCCGCCACAGCCGGTCCTCATCGAGTGACACCCAATGGCCCGCCCCTCATCCGCTCCGCCTGACCGGAGCGCCGATTCGCCGCACCTTGACAACTCCATAGTGATATTCAGTGATAGTCATGGAAGCCCCGCTGACTCCTCGCACGGTGGGGCGAGGAGCCGCTCGACCGGAGGGTCGGCGAGGATGGCGAGGCCGGTGGGGCCGTTGAACTGGAAGCCGAGCTGGCTGCGGTAAGCGGCGCAGGCGGCGACCTTGGCGCTGGCCGTCGCGCTGATGTCAATCGTCTGCTCGGCCAGACCCGAGGGCAGCGGCAGCGGCGGGGCGGCGGACGGGTCGCGCAGGCCGTAGGGCAGGTCGCGGTACCAGCAGACGCGGTCGCCGCGGCACAGCGTGCGCGCGGCTTCGAGTGCGGCGCGCACGAGCTGGCGGTGATCGACGTGGCCGCCGACGGCCTGGGGAGCGAACACCCGGCCGGGATCCAGCCGGGCGAGGAGCCGGCGCAGGTCGGCGGCGAGCCCAGCGACGACGGCGTCATCGTCGTCGCGCGGCGGCCCGAACAGCGCGGCCGGGCTGTCGTAGCCCCGGTGGGGCGCCTCAGGGTGGGCCAGCCAACACAGCTCGTCGACGCCGGCGCGCTCGGCGAAGACCTCGTCCTCGGCCCGCCGCAGGGCCATGTAGTCGACCTCGGGCCCCAGCCCCTTGTCGGTCTGGCAGGCCAGAGCGAAACCCGATGGGTTGGGCACCGAGGCCGTGAACGCGGTGGCCAGGACGGTGCGCCAGCCATGGCGCGCCAGCCCGATCAGGGTGGCGCCGATCGAGAACGCCACATCGTCCAGGTGTGGCGAGAGGAACAGCGCGGTCGGCTTCACAGCTGCGCTATCACAGCAGGTGCGGGGCGGCGCGGAACCGGCAGCCCTCATCGACGGGCGTGTCGATCGCGCTCCCGTCGGCCCATGCAGACGGGCGTGCCACGACCCGCTCGTACACCCCGACGATCTGGGCGGCGACGGCGTGCCATGAGTAGCAGGCGCGGACCTCGCGCAGGGCCGTGTCGGCCAGGCGGGCGCCAAGCGCCGGATCGTCGAGCAGCCGGCGCAGCGCGCCGGTCAGGGCAGGGACGTCGCCAGGGTCGACGAGCAGGCCGTTGTGGCCGTCGCGGAGACAGTCGACGACGCCGACGGCGCGGGTCGAGACGACCGGCAGCCCCGACGCCATGGCCTCAAGGATCGTGTTGGAGAAACCCTCGGCGTAGGTGGGCGAGACGAACACGTCGCCTCGCCGGTAGACCGCCGGCGCGTCGTCGTAGGCGACGTAGCCGGCCAGCTCGACCTTGTGGCCCAGTCCGAGTTCGCGGACACGGGCGGCGACCACGTCGCTGTCGGGGCCGATCCCCGACAGCAGCAGGCGGACGGGACGCAGCGCGGCCAGCGCGGCCACCGCCTCGACCACGTCCAGCGCGCCCTTCCGCGCGTCGATGCGGCCGTGGTAGAGCAGGACGGGCGGCTCGCGGCGCGAGCGCGTTCCCGGCGTGAACGCTTGCGTGTCGACGCCGCCCGGCACGATCGTCCAGCGTCCGGGCGGCGTGCCCAGCCGGGCGGTCACCTCGCCGGCGAATGAGCGTGAGCCGATGAGCAGCGCGTCGGCGCCGCCCAGTACCACCCGCATCGCGTCCTCGTGGTGAGCGCAGCAGCTGCCTACCCAGTGGCCGTCGCCGCCCTGCACGCTGACGACGACGGGGACCCCCAACTCGCGCCCGGCCTGCAGCGCGGCGAGGCCGGGCGGGTAGGCGTACTGGGCGTGGATGACGTCGAACGGCTGGCGGCGGTGCTCGGCGCGCAGCACGCCGACCAGGTCGGCGACGTCGCGCTCGAACGCGCCACCCTGCTGCTCACCGCGGGACTCGCGGCCGAGGACGCGCACGCCGGGCACCGGGGGCGGCGGTCCGCCGCCGTAGACGCGCACGCCGAGGGGATCGTTGCGGTACTGCGACACCATCGTCACGTCGTGGCCGGCGGCCACCAGCTCGCGCAGCAGGTTCGCGGCGTACACGCTCATCCCCGAGATCGTGGGGAAGAACCGGCGTGAGACGAATCCGACCCTCATGGCTCCGCCTTTCGCAGCGCCGTGAGGGTGTCACCGACCAGCGTGTGGGCGCGGTGCGAATCGCGCGACAGCTCGACGCAGCACAGGCCCGTCCACCCGACCGCGACGAGGCTGGCCAAGACTGCGGGCAGGTCGAGATCGCCGTCCCCGAACGGCAGGTGCTCGTGCACGCCGATCCGCATATCGTCCAGCGCGACCGTCCCGAGGTCAGCCGCGGTCTCGCGGACGGCGTCGGCCGGGTCGCGGTCGCCGGTGACGAGGCAGTGGCCCACATCGAGCGCCAGGCGCAGGGTCGGCGCGACCTCTCGCAGCCGGCGCCAGCCGTCGATGGTCTCGATGAGCATGCCCGGCTCGGGCTCCAGCGCGATCGGCACCGAGCGGTCAGCGGCGTGCTCGGCGAGCGCGGCCACACCGTCGGCCAGCCAGCCCCAGGCCGCGAACCGACCGACGTCCGCGGCGGGCACGCCCGCCCAGAACGACACGGCCTCCGCCCCCAGCTCGGCGGCGACCTCGACGGCCGTGCGGAGGAACTCCAGCCGGCGGGCGCGGCCCTCCGGCTCTCGGGACACCAGGGTCGGCTCGTGCTTCGCGCGTGGGTCGAGCAGGAAGCGCGCCCCCGTCTCGATGACACAGCCCAGCCCCCGGGCGTCCAGGCAGCGGCGCAGCGCCTGGGTGCGCCGGGGCAGGTCGGGGGCGAACGGGTCGAGGTGGTGGATGTCCAGCGTCAGCGCCACACCGTCGTAGCCGGTGTCCGCGAGCAGCGCGAGCGCGTCCTCCAGCCGGTGGTTCTGCATGCCGTTGGTGTTGTAGGCGTACCGCAGACTCATATCTGATCCACCGCCATCCGGCTCTGCCGGCCCACCGCCATCCGGCTCTGCCGGCCCACCGCCATCCGGCTCTGCTGGTTCGCCGTCGTCTGGCTCTGCTGGTTCGCCGTCGTCCGGCTCTGCTGGTTCGCCGTCGTCCGGCTCTGGTTCGCCGTCGTCTGGCTCTGCTGGTTCGCCGTCGTCTGGCTCTGCTGGTTCGCCGTCGTCCGGCTCTGCTGGTT
>JBOGEA010000501.1:0-3492 GCA_050743205.1 Egibacteraceae bacterium
CCGATGGAGTTCCCGTCCTCGTGACGTGGTTCGATGTGGCGCGGAACCGTTGGCAGTGCTCTTCTGTTCGGGCGGCGGCAGTGAGTGGGAGGACGCTGCGACGTCACTTCAGGAGAGCCGCACCCTTTGTCATCCCTGCGCCTGGGTAGCCAGCGGCGAACCCGAACGAAGGGGAATGGCATGGCCAGCACCGTAGAGCAGTCGATCGAGGTCAATGTTGCGATCTCGACGCGTACAACCAGCGGACCCAGTACGAGGATTTCCCGCGGTTCATGGATGGCGTGGAGGAGGTCCGTCAGCTCTCCGTGACCGCCTCCCGCAAGAGAAGCTGGGCGCCGACGACCCGCGCGTGAAGGGCGACTCGGAGCGCTTCAAGAAAGTTCATCGAGTCACGAGGCCAGGAGACGGGTGCGTGGTGGGCGAGGTCCCACGCGAGGGCTGACCCGGCGATCCACCGAGGCCGACCCAGCGACCCACCCACCACACCCAGAGGAGCCCGGTCTGACGGCAGGGCACGTCACATGGCCGCCCTGGCTCACGCGCGCCGACATTCCAGCGAAGAAACGCCGCTGACGTGCGCGTTCGGCAAACAGCCCGGTTGTGAGCGCGATCAGCCGGGGTATGGGTATCATGCGGAGATCATGGACGGCCTGGTCGTGGACCGTTCGAGCAGCGGCAGCACCCTGCGTCTGTGGAAGAGACTGGATGGCCATGGATCCCGATCTTACGACCACGATCCGCCCAAGATCCGACGGTAAGGTCGAGGTTGTCGTCGCGGGTGAGGTGGATCTCGCCAACGTTGCCCGGTTCCGGGACACCCTGACCTCGGCCGCGCCCAACGGGGAGACCGTGGTGGTGGACCTGACCGATGTCGCCTACCTCGACAGCGCCGGCATCGCCGTGCTCTACGAGCTGGTCCAATATCACCGGTTGGAGCTCATCATCGGTCCCGGATGCCTCGTGACGACGGTCCTCAAGGTCTGTGGACTGACCAACGCTGTCCCCGTCCACGACCGGGGCTACTGACCGTCAGGGGTTGAGGACGGCTTCGATCTCCAGGGCGACCTGGATCCTGTCGCCGACGACGACGCCACCGCCGTCCATGGGCATGGCGATGTCGATGCCGAAGTCGCGGCGGCTGATCTGGGCGGTCGCGGAGAAGCCGGCGCGCCGTACGCCGGCCCAGGGGTCGGTCACGAACCCGTTGAACTCCAGACGGAGCTGGACCGGGCGGGTGACGCCGTGGAGGGACAGCTCACCGTCGACGAGCCAGCCGCCGTCGTCCGGGGCGACCCCGGTCGAGCGGTAGGTCATCGTCGGGTAGGTGGCGACGTCGAGGAAATCGGCGGACCGGACGTGGCCGTCCCGCTGCTCATTGCCCGTGTCGAGCGAGGCGATGTCGATGGTCGTGGTGACCGACGACGCGAGCGGGTCCTCAGCGGTGACGATCTGGCCGGAGAAGGCGCGGAAGTGGCCCCGGACCTTGCTGACCATCATGTGGCGGACGGTGAAGGAGATGTCGGAGTGGACCGGATCGATCGCCCAGGCGCCGGCGGTGTAGCCGGGAATGTCGGTGAAAGCGGCGGCGGTGCTCATCATGGCCTCCATGGTCGAACGCTCAATTGAAGAGGGGAACACCGTTGAGCGTTCAACTATTCCAGGGGGTACGATCGACCCCATGAGCCCGACCAGATGGCTCAGCGACGATGAGCAGCAGGCCTGGCGCTCGTTCCTCTCGGCGGTGCGGCTGCTGCTCGACCGGCTGGACCACGAGCTGGCCCGCGACGCCGGGATCCCCCGCGCCTACTACGAGATCCTCGTGCGCCTGTCCGAGGCTCCCGGGCGGGCGCTGCGGATGAGCGAGCTGGCCGATCGCTCACTGTCGTCGCGCAGCCGGATCTCGCACGCGGTCGCCCGGCTGGAGGAGCGCGGCTGGGTGCGCCGCCGGTCGTGCCCGTCGGACCGCCGGGGATGCGAGGCGACGCTGACCGAGGAGGGGTTCGCGGCCCTCCAGGCCGCCGCGCCCGGCCATGTGGAGGGGGTGCGCGCCCACCTGTTCGACCAGCTGACCCCGGCGCAGGTCGCGCAGCTGCGCCAGATCAGCGACGCGGTGGCGGCGCACCTCGACGACGGGGCAGGGCGCACGTGAGCGGTTCGTCCCCGGGACTCCACGCCGAGCGTGTGACCAGATGGCTGGTGACCCATGTCGACGGGGTCGAGCCGCCGCTGCGGTTCGCGCTGGTGTCCGGCGGGCTGTCCAACCTCACCTATCGAGTCACCGACCAGCGCGGGCGGTCCTGGGCGCTGCGCCGGCCGCCGCTGCACGGGGTGCTGGCATCGGCCCACGACATGGCGAGGGAGCACCGGATCATCGCCGCGCTGGGTCCCACCGACGTGCCGGTGCCGGCGGCCGTCGGGCTGTGCGAGGACGCGGCGGTCAACGACGCGCCGTTCTTCGTGATGGCCTTCGTGGACGGGATCGTGCTGCGCACGGCGGCGCAGTCGGCGCGGCGCCTCGACGCGCGCCAGCGGCGCGCGGTCAGCGAGCGGCTCGTCGACACCCTCGCCACGCTGCACGCGCTGGACCCCGACGAGGTCGGGCTGGGGGCGCTGGGGCGGCGCGGGGGCTACATCGCCCGCCAGCTGCGCCGCTGGCACGGCCAGTGGACGCAGGCGCGGACGCGCGAGCTGCCACTGCTCGACCAGGTCCACGCGCGGCTGACCGCGAACGTCCCAGCGCAGCGAGGCGCCGTGATCGCGCACGGCGACTACCGGCTGGACAACGTGATCCTCTCCAGCGACGGCCACGTGGCGGGGGTCGTGGACTGGGAGCTGTGCACGCTGGGGGATCCGTTGGCCGACCTCGCGACCCTGCAGGCCTACTGGACCGAGCCCGACGCGCCGACCACCGTGACGGGGTTCATGACCCCCGACGAGATCGCCCAGCGATACGCCGCCGCGTCCGGCCGCGACCTGACTGACCTCGCGTTCTACAGGGCGTTCGCGTACTGGAAGCTCGCGTGCATCTTCGAGGGTGTCTACACCCGCCACCGCGGCGGCGCCTACGGCGAGGCGGGCGAGGACGTCGAGGCCCTCGGCGGGCGTGTCCCGCTGCTCGCCGAGGCCGCCGCCGCGGCGCTGGCGCGGGCCCGCCACTGATGCGCGGCGGGCGTCACGGGTACGGCGAGCGGAGTCCGGCGGTGAGGACGCTCGACGTTGACGAGGTCGCCTGACTGCCGGGCGCCGAAGACGGTGACCGCGAGCGTGTGCGGGATCAGCCGACCGCGAAGCTGGTGCCGTCGACCGCCATGACCGTCAGCGACGCGCCGTCCACGGCGATCGAGCCCTTCTCGACAACATAGCGGGCCAGATTCCGCGGCAGCGCGAACGTCATCACCGTCCAGTCCGCTCTGGGCTCGACCGCCAGCACCCGGGCCACGCCGTCGACGTGGCCTTGGACGAGGTGGCCTCCCAGCCGGCCGCCGGCGCGCA
>JBOGEA010000502.1:0-3437 GCA_050743205.1 Egibacteraceae bacterium
GGCGGGAGCCGCAGCCACGCCACGAACCCGGCGACGTCCTCCAGCGTCGCCCGCCGCCAATCGAGCCCATGGCCGGCCAGGTAGGTGAACCAGTCCTTCAGATCATGGGCGTAAGCCTTGACCGTGTTCGGCGACTTCTCAATCGAGGCCAGATAGGACAAGAACCGCTCCACCGACTCGACCGGACCGTGATCGTCCGCGAGCAAGGTCCACGACTCTTCCTCCGAGTCCCCCATGACCACCCGCTGTACGCGCATCGAACCTCCCACTCCGTGATGGACAGCGGAAGGTAACCGCATCCACCACGGTGATCGGGAAGGACTCAACCCAGGTCATGCACGTCATGGACACAAGCTCGGGGACTCTAGATAAGCGGTGCGGGTCGGCTTGCCCACGAGCCATAGGGCCACCACAAGCGATGCACGCTGCACGGCGTGCTGGACGGGCATTCGGACAGTTCCGATATCCGACTCCGCCATTACAGACAAGGACGAGGTGATCGCCGGTGTCCTGGCCCATCACGCTCGCGCCGCCGAGCAGCGGGACAAGCCGGCGCCTCCGCCACCCGCGCCCGGCTACGACCCGCAGGCGTTGAGCGTGCTGTTCGGGAGGGCGCTGTGACCTCCATCGTCAAGCACAGCACACGCAAATCGCTGCCCGCTGTCACCTCGGTCGCCGCCGAGCAGCGATTGCGGAACCGTCAGCTGCGCACCGAATTTCCACCACGATCGGCCGAGGAATGGTGGTTGCATACTGCGGCGACGGCCGAGCGGGTGCAGCAGCGGTTGACCGCTGCGCCATTCGCTGCCGCAGCGAACGGCACCCGGGCTGGGCGACGGCGCGGGGTTGCCAAGCTGCTGCGCTGGCTATCGACGTTTCCCGGGGACACCTGGCAGGACCGTTGGTTGGCCAGCGGCGCCGAGGAGCGTCGTGGAGCAGGTTGGGTCAACCTGCCGCTGGAGTGGTTGGCAGCGCACGGTGGGGCGGCGTCCTACGACTCGACGGACCTGCCGTCCGGCTTGCTGATGCTGATCTGCGGCGATGTCATCCGCCCCGGCCTGCCCTGGATGCTCACCCGCACCCATCGGTATCTGGCCTCGGTGATGGCGCAGGTCAGGGATCCGGCCGGGTTCGCGCGTCTGGCAGAGCTGGCCGCCGCCGAACCGGCCAGCTCCCAGGCCGACGTGGCGATCGCGGCGACCCGGATCGCCACGATTCTGGCCTGCAAGGGCGGCGTCATCGCCGACGTCGCTGTCGGCGACTGCGCCGAGTTGGTCGAGACAATGCGGCAGATCCACACCCGCGGCGGACAGAAGAAGGTCGACTTCTATCTCCGGCTGCGCGCCCTGGGCATCTTCCCCGAGGACGCCCCGCACAGCATCCGCGCATTTGGCCTGGCTGGCGGACGGCTGACGATCGAGCAGCTGGTCGACCGATATCGCATCCAGTGTCGACCGATCCGGGATCTGCTCATCGACTACCTGCGGGAACGCCAGCCCTCTCTGGACTTCGCCAGCCTGGACAACGTCTCCAGGACACTGGCCGGGCTGTTCTGGGCCCGCGTCGAGACCTTCGCTCCGGGCATCGACACCCTGCGGCTCCCGCCAGAGGTCGCCCACGCCTGGAAGGACCAGCTGCGCACGATCAAACGCAACATCACCAACGCCGCTGGTGAGCGAGTCGAGGTGTCGACCCCGCGGCTGAACGCCAAGGATGAGCTGATCCGAGTCCGGGCGCTCTACCTCGACATCGCGCACTGGGCTGTTGAGGATCCCGCCCGCTGGGGCCCCTGGGTCGCGCCCTGTCCGATCAGCAGCGCCGAAGTCCAGAAGGCCAAGGAACGCAAGCACCGCAAGGCCCGCATGGACCAGCGCACCCGCGAGCGGCTGCCCGTCCTGCCCGTGCTCGTGCGCACCGCCAACGATCGGCGCCTGGCTGCCGCCCGCCTGCTCGCCACCGCGCGGGCGACCGAGCCAGGAGCGGTGATCGATGACACCGACGGGGCACTGCGAAAGGCCCTTGCCCCCAAGGCCATCGGGCGGCTTGTCTGGGCTGAGAACGTCGCCACCGGCAAACGACGCAACCTGTCCTACGAAGAGGAGGAAGCGTTCTGGGCGTTCGCCACCATCGAGGTGCTTCGTTTGACCGGCATCCGCTGCGAGGAACTGCTCGAACTGTCCCACCACAGCATCACCGAATACCGGCTGCCCACCACCGGTGAGCTGGTGCCGCTGCTACAGATCGCCCCGTCCAAGACCGACACCGAACGGCTGCTGCTGGTCAGCCCCGAGCTGGCCGACGTCCTCAGCGCCATCATTCAGCGTTTGCGCACCCCCGACGGCTCTGTCCTGCCGGTGGTCTCCTACGACGTCCGGGAGAAAATCTGGAACCCGCCGATGCCGCTGCTGTTTCAGCGGGGCATCGGCAATGAACGCCGCGCGTTCACCCCTTCGGCCATCCGCAAGCTGCTGATCAACGCGCTCGCCGCGACCGGGCTCGCCGACGTCAACGGCGATCCGTTGATGTTCCAGGCCCACGATTTCCGAAGAATATTTGTCACGGACGCCATCATGAACGGCCTGCCGCCGCATATCGCGCAGGTCATCTGCGGGCACAAAACCATCGACACGACCATGGGCTGCAAAGCCGTCTATCCCGCCGAGACAATTGAGGCGCATCGAGCGTTTATTGCCCGCCGCCGCGCCACCAGACCCAGCGAAGAATACCGCACGCCGACCGACGCTGAATGGAACGCCTTCCTCGCGCACTTCGAGAAACGAAAGGTGTCGGCTGGGACCTGCGCGCGAGCGTTCGGCTCACCCTGCGTCCATGAGCATGCCTGTGTGAGATGCTCGCTCCTGCGACCGGACCCCGCGCAACGCGCCAGGTTAGAAGAGATCCGCGACAACCTCGAGGCCCGCATCATCGAAGCGAAACGCGAAGGCTGGCTGGGTGAGGTCAAGGGTCTGCAAGTCAGCTACAGCGGCGTCAAGGACAAGCTGGCCCAGATCGACGCCACGCTCCAGCGAAAGGCGGCAGCGACCGAACTCGGCATGCCCTCGTTCGGATCCATCTCCGGAAAGTCCTCTACCCCATGAGAACTAAGTTCAGAGAAGCCTGCCTGACCTGCCCGGTATTCCTCACCGGGCCGGAGTTCCTCCCCGAACTGCGCGAGCACCGCGGGCGCACCCTGACCCTGATCCAAGACGCACAACAAACCGGCCGGTCCCGCCAGGTCGAGATGAACACCCACGTCCTGAACAACCTCGACCGCATGATCGGCGAGATCGAGCACGACCAGAAGGGCGCATCCGATGCCGGCTGACAACATCCGACACCTGCGCGCCGCCGCGCAACGCCGCACCGAGCAGACCCGGCGCCGGGCCGTGGCCGCCTTGCGGCGCATGGACACCGCCGGCGCACCCATCACCCTCGAC
>JBOGEA010000503.1:0-3435 GCA_050743205.1 Egibacteraceae bacterium
CCCCCGGACCCCCTGGCCGCCTGAACCGCGCTCCGCTGCGCTTCGCCCGCGACTCAAGGCAGCGGTTTCTTAAGCGGTTTCTTAGACGGGTTGGCCGAAGACCTGGATTTCGCTGAGGGCCGTGTCGGGGTAGCGGTCGCCGGGGAAGACCGTGTCGATGGTGAGGCGGATCGTGCTGGCGCGGACCGGCTGGGGCAGTTGGACGGCCTGTGATCCACGGACGTTGAGAAGCTCGACGGTGAAACGCCGGCCGCCCGTCTCGATGAGCAGCCGCTGCACACGCCCGTTCTGCGTGAACTGCTCGGCCTTCTGGTAGCCGTTCCAGACGAGCAGGCCAGTGATCCTGGCCTCCTGGGCCAACTGCAGCTGGACCCACTCCCCCGCCGTGCCCTGAGCACCCTCGTTCCACGCTGTCGACGGATCGCCGTCCAGCAGGTTCGCGGCCGCATACGTGACCTGGCCGGCCGGGGGCAGCGTCGACGACGCGCTGACAGCCGTGACCTCCAAGCTGGCTGAGGCGCGCGCGGCGAACGCGGAGCCCGCAGGCTGCGGCTCGATCCCGATCCCCCGCGCGCCGAGCAGCGTGAGCAGCACCACCGCGGTCATGAGACCGGCCGCCAGCGTCACGACCAGCAGCAGGCGCGAGGACTCCGGCTCCAACTGCGCGGCGGTCGCCGACGGGGCTGTGTCCGGGCGGGCGGGCGGGCGGGGCTGCACGGTGGGGTCCAACGATGACCGGCAGCGGCCGCACACCGTCCGACTTGCCGCGTTCGAGGCCTGGCAGTGCGGGCACGCGACCAGCCGG
Source organism: Egibacteraceae bacterium (assembly GCA_050743205.1). Classification (GTDB taxonomy): domain Bacteria; phylum Actinomycetota; class Nitriliruptoria; order Euzebyales; family Egibacteraceae; genus JBOGED01. The sequence goes on from JBOGEA010000503.1 coordinate 806, forward strand.
ACCACCTTCGGCGGCAGCGGGGCGACCGTGCCCACAGAGGCAGGTTTCCGCAGGTCGAAGCCGCATGCTGTGCAGAAGTTGCGCCCGTCCGGTGGCTGCAGGGGCTCGGCGCAGCGGGGGCATGCGGTCACATGGCCGCCCTCAGCAGCGCGGCGTACAGCGTGAGACCGGGCCCGAACGCGAGGCAGGCGACGTGATCGCCATCACGCAGCCGCGGGCGCAGTCGCTCGAGGATGAGCGGCACGGTCGCGGACGAGCAGTTGCCGTGGTCGCGCAGCACCTGGCGCGACACCGCCACCTGGGCCTCGCCCAGCCCCAACCGCCGGGCGACGACATCGACGATACGCGGGCCGCCGGGGTGGATGGCCCAGCCGGCGACGTCGCTGACCTCCAGCCCGTGGTCGGCGAGCAGGTCACCGACCACCTCGGCGACGTGCCGGTCGAGCACCCGCGGCACCTGGGGCGACAGCCCCATCCGGAACCCGTTGTCGGTGACATCCCAGGTCATCAACTCGGCGCAGAGCGTATCCGTCCGGGCCACGACGTCGACGACGTGCAGCCCAGGGGCAGCCGGCGCGACCATGATCGCCGCGGCCGCGTCGGAGAACAGGGCGTGCGAAACGATCTGGTCGACGTCAGTCGTCGGCGGCTGGATGTGGAGGCTGGTCAGCTCCAGACAGAGCAGCACCGCGACCCGGCCTCGCGCGACGGCCGCGTCCGCGACCGCGGCCAGCCCAGGCAGCGCGGCGTAACAGCCCATGTGCCCCACGGCCAGCCGTTGGACGTCGCGCCGCATGCCCAGGTCACGGGCCAGCAGGACGTCCAGGCCGGGCGTGGCGTAGCCGGTGCACGTCACGACGGCGAGCAGGTCGACGTCCGCAGGGCCGCGTTTGGCGTCCGCGAGGCATCCCGACACCGCGGCCTTGCCCAACGGCACCGCCTCCGCCACGAAGCGGCGCATGCGCGCCGCGGTTCCCCACGTCGACAGGTCCTCGTCGCGCGGGTCGACGACGCCGTGGCGCGTCTGGACTCCCGAGCGGAACCACAGCCGCCGCGCGAGCGCGCTGCCGCCGTAGTGCGCGCGGAAGAAACCGTCCCAGAGCGCGTCCTGGTGGAGCACGCCGGGGCACGCCGTTCCCACGCCGATGATCGCGGCGCTCACCATGGCCTGACGTCGCTCCAGGTCCAGCCCAGCACCGCCGCGCCGAGCACGTCCGCGCACACGTCGCTGGGCGGCGGCATGATCGCGCCGCAGCGGGCGTCGCGGAGGATGCGCTCCAGTGCCGAGCCGCGCCCCAGCGCCCCCAACCCGCACGCCTCGGTGACGCTTGCCGCAACCTGCTGAGCCATGTCGCCCGCGAGGAGCTTGGCCCGGTAGATCCAGCGGTTGGTGTCGGGCTCGCCCTGGCGCGCGTCGATCTCGGCGGCGGCGCGCTCCAGGACCAGGCGCGTGGCGGCCACCCGCGCGTCCGCCCGGCTGAGCCGTGCCCTGACCGAGGCGAGCCGCGTGAGGCCGCCACGCCTCGCCTGGGTCTGGCCGCCCGTGGGGGACCGCCACCCGCTCGGACAGATACGACGACGCCTCAGCGAGCGCGGCCTCGGCGACGCTTACGTACACGGCGGCATACGACGCGACCAGCCACTGCGGCAGCGCGTACGCGAGCAGCACCGCCAGCCCCTCGACGCCGACCAGCGCGTCGGCGGGCACGCGCGCGTTGAGCGCGAAGCCGTTGCTCGCGGTTGACCGCATACCGAGGGGGTTCCACGTCTCGTCGACGGTCAAACCCTCGCCGCCCGGCAGCAGGAAGTACGACACGCAGGGATCCTCGCCCTCACCGGCGCCGGCCGCTCGCGCCGCTACGAGGTAGCCGTCCAGGTGGCCCGCCCCCGAGCACACCGCTTTCTGGCCGCGCAGCCGGTAGCCGTCGCCCTCGCGCTCGTACGTCGTGCGCAGCGCCGACAGCCGCGAGCCGGCCTCGCGCTCAGTGATCGCCACGCCGTAGATGGCGCCCTTGACCGCCTCGCCCAGGACGCGGTCGCGCATCGCGAAGAACGCGTCGGTGGCCCCGAGCTGCCGAGCCAGCTCCTCGGGCGTGGTGGCGAGCGCCCCGGTCACGGACGCGTGCATGTTGAAGACGAGCGCCGTGCGCCACTGCCCCGTGCCAGCGCGGTCGCGCACCGCACGTAGTCGGCGAACTCAGCCCCCATCCCACCGAGCCGTCGCGGGACCAGCAGTCCCAGCAGCCCCGACTCGCGCAGGTCCTTGACATCGTCCACCGGGAACGCCGCGTCACGGTCATATGCCGCCGCTCGCTCGGCGAAGCGCGGTGCGAGATCGCGGGCGATCTTCTCAGGATCCATGGCTGTGTGAGCTCCCATTCCCTGGCGCACCGCTGCGAGTGTCTTCGTCTGCGGCATGCGCGCTCCACGCCGCCGGTTCACGCAGAAGACAAAGTACCGCGTACTGCGCAACGCAGAAGCGCGGCCCCACAGACGAGGTCGATCAGCGCGACCGCTCACACCCCTCAGAGCGTTCGAGAACCCGCGACCCAGAGTTGCGGGCGAAGCGCGCTCCGCTGCATAAAAACACAGGACGGTGGGTGGGCGGGGGGTGGGGGGGGGGGGGGGGG
>JBOGEA010000504.1:0-3420 GCA_050743205.1 Egibacteraceae bacterium
CCGTTCCCCAACGTGCGTTTTGACGCCCGTACCCAAGGCAGGAGCCCAGTGCGTTAGCAGCGCACGCTGGGATCTGTGCGGGGGGCCGTCCGCAAGGACGGTCCCTACCGCGAACCGGACACGGAGTCCGGCCAACGCTGCCTAAACTTTTCCATGTGTGGAGCGCTGGCCGCGAGCGGTGTGAGCGCGGCCAGCGCGATCCGTCCACGCAAGCCCGGACCCGGGACCCGGGAAGCTGACCGGGCTGTGGTCGGTGCTGCGCGAGTGACCTGGCCGGCCTGAACCGCAGGAGCCAGCGCTCTGGCCGACTGGCGGACCGCCGGTGGTCGATCCTGCCTCTCAGGAAGAACGTGTGCTTGGCCTCGCCTCGAACAGAGACTTCGGGCAGAGCGCCCCGAAGTCCCTGTTCGGAATGGTCCGCCTACGGCGGACGTCCTACTTGCGAGTCAGAGAAGGAAGTCGCCCGCCGGACCACCGCGCGGGCCGCTGCGGTGCCCACGCGGGCCGTGATCCTGACTACCCTCGAGTGCGGCGGGAGCGCCGGTGGCGCTGATCAGCGCGGTGGCTGCGGGCAATGCACTGTTCGAGGCGCCAAGTGAGAACCAGGTCTTGAAATGCGCTGAAGCTCGCTCGGCATGCGCGAGCGGGGGTCCTGGTGAGGCGGGGGACGAGAAGCCAGATGCACTTGGGCGCAGGTTGGTGCAGAATCAGAGGCACGCTCCCTGCCGTGGGGAGCACCGGCCGAAAAGGTTTGGGCCGGCGAGCAGCATGATGGGGAGTGGCGCATGCCCCTTGACGATCGTGAGCGCCAGATTCTCGCTGATATCGAGGCGCGCTTGCGGGAGGAGGACCCCCGTTTCGTACGAGTTGTCGGCAATGCCACCGCCACCTTCAAGGCCCGTCATCAGATCAAGCTCGCCGCGATCGGCTTCGTCGTCGGGCTGCTCATGATGCTCGGACTCGTCGCAAGCCTCTGGTGGGGCCTCGCGGGCTTCGCGCTGATGCTCGCGAGCACGGTGCACGCGGGGAACATGCTGAAACGGCTGGGTGAGCAGGACGCGGCCCCAGGCCTGGGCGGTCAGCTCAGGGGCGGGTTGCGTCGCCTTCTCGAAGGACGCAGGTCACACGACGCGCCGTAACAGCCGCCGGAGGCGGCTCGCGTTTCGGGGCGTGTTCTGACTCGCTATTCCCCGCAGGATGATCGCGGCCCGACGGGGGACAGAGACCCCGCGGAGGAAGTATTCCCTGATTTCCCTGGCGGCGGCCTCGGCGGCCACGGCCTCCGCTCTTGTCATGCTGGGCGCGTAGCAGGCGGTCGCGGTGAGGGCGGCGAGCTTCATGCCGGCCGGGTGCGCGCCTGCCAGCCGCCGCAGATACTCCCGGTCGGTCTCGGCGGGAGAGCGGTGGGCGCCGAGCCCACGCCCGAGGCGCTCGACGCGCGCTCGCGCTCGAAGGGCCCGCTCGGCGGGGCTGGGAGCAGGACGGGGCTGCCCGCTGGCGACCGCCGCGCCGAGCGCGGCGATCAGGGCCAGGACCAGCAGGATCACCTGCGCGGGCGGCCCGGTCGGCCCGGGAGCGCCTGTTTCGACCGCGGTGCCCAGCGGCCGGGGTGTTGGGACAGGCGCGTCCGGCTGGCTCGGCCCACGTTGGAGCGGCTGGTCGGCGATGTCGGGCTGGTCGTTGGTCGCTGCGCCGCCCAGCTCCGCCTGCGTGCTCCGCGGCGCGAGGTTCGCCGCGTTGGGGACGAGGACGTTGCCGTCTGAGCGGGGGGTCGGCTCGAACGCGATCCAGCCGTGGCCGGGGAACAGCACCTCGACCCAGGCGTGCGCGTTCTGGTCGCTCACGACGTACTCACCGGCCGCGCTGAGCGTCCCGGGAGTGTAGCCCACCGCGACTCGGGCGGGGATCCCCAGCGAGCGCAGCATGACCGCCATCGTTCCCGCGAACTGCTCGCAGTAGCCTTCGCGCGTCTGCAGGAACGACAGCATCGCGCTGGCGCTGTGGCCGGGGGCGGGCTCCAGCGAGTACGTCCACGTGCGCAGCTCGTCCTGGATCGCAAGCGCCTGCTCGAAGGCGGTTCGGGCGCCGGCCTCGTCGACGATCCGCCTGGCCAGCTCGGTGACCTGGGCGGGGATGCCAGCCGGCAGCCTGCTGTCCGTCGGCACGTCGGCCGCGTTGAGCTCATCGGCCGTCGGCTGGGGAACCGAGGCCAGCACCGTGTACTCGTCACCGGGCCGCAGGGTGACGCCGCGATCCGTCGTCAGCGTCGCAAGACGCGAGTCGTACCGAAAGACCTCGCTGGCGGGTCCAAGGACCTCCGACGGCTGATAGACAGCGGGGACGAGCACCGCGTTCGACGCGATGTCGGCGACGGTGATCGCGACCTCGATGTCCTCGGCCGTCTGGATCTGGTCGGTGCGCAGCGGGCCGTCGACCTCCGCGCCGCGGACGCCGGCGTTCGTCCACTCCTCGCGCTGCCCGTCGTAGACGTCGAGCGAGGTCACGCGCAGGTAGACGGGTCTGGGAGAGCGGACGCGCAGGATCGGCCTGGTGTCCTGGGAGACGAGCCGGGCCTTGAGGTTGACGATCGGATTGGAGGTGTTCTCGCTGCGGCCGAGGGACTTCGGATCGAACCACGCGTCCTGGTCGGCGCCGGGCAGCGCCCTGCCCAGCATGACCCCGAGCAGGATGGCGACCGCGGCCACCGCTCCTCCTGCCAGACCGGTGCGGCGCAGCCGGACGGGACCCGCGCTGACGCCCCATCGCCTCAGGTCAGAAGCCGAATAGGTGAGCAGCAGCCAGGCCGACGCAGCCAGGAACGGGACCGCGAGCGGCCAGGCGTAGCCGGTGTCAGGGGCGACCACGAGCGGTGTCACCCACAGGGTCAGCGCCATGATGACGGCCTGCACCGGCGAGGCGAGCTGGAAGACCATGCCCTCAACCGTGTAGGCGACCGCCCAGACACCCGCGGTCGTCAGCAGCAGCAGCCCCGGCTCGGGCATGGTCGGCGCCGGGCGGACGCGGACGAGTTCGATGCCGTTGGCCCACAGCTCGCGGAGCGCTCCGAAGGTGGCGGAGGTCGGCAGCAGCCCGAGCTGCAGCGTCTCGCCGAGGAAGGCGATGGAGGTGAACACGATCCAGCCGGCGAGGCTCGCCGCGAACGCGCCGGCCGGGCGGAGCCCGACCCTCCGGCACAGCCAGGCGATCCCGATCGGCAGCAGCAGCGCAGCCAGCACCAGCCGGATCCAGCCGAAGCCGAGGAACACCCGGCCCAGTGGCACGCACGCGGTCGCGAGCGTCGCGGTCACGGCGGTGGGCAGCGGGTCGAAGCGGCGCGGTCGCGCCGGAGCCGGCGGAGAGGCCTGCGGCTGCGCGGCATCGCGCTCGAGCAGCGCGGTCATGGGGCCATCCCGGCGGTGG
>JBOGEA010000505.1:0-3405 GCA_050743205.1 Egibacteraceae bacterium
CCCCCCCCCCCCCCCCCCCCCCCCCCCCCCCCCCCCCCCCCCCCCGAGGTTGGTGCGGTCGGTCGCTGCACCCGACGAGGCGTGACCCCTGTGTCCGCTAACCGTCGCGGGTTTTTATAAATGCTGAGCGGTTGCGGCGGCATCGAGCCGCCGCAACCGCGCTCCGCTTCGCTTCGCCCGCGACTTAAGGCCGCGGCTCTCACGCACGATGTCATGTTGTGGCCTCCCTTTGGGGACGCAGTTGGACACGGGGGTCCACGGCGGTGTGGACGAGGTCGCCGATGAGGTTGCCGACGAAGACGAACACGGTCGCGAACAGCGTGATGCCGACCAGCAGCGGCACGTCGCCGCGCAGGGCGGCCTGGACGGTCGCCTGCCCCAGACCCGGGTAGGCGAACACCGTCTCGGCGAGCACGGAGCCGCCGAACAGCTCGGACAGGGACGCGAACTGCAGCAGCAGCGCCGGCACGGCGGCGTTGCGGAGCAGGCGGTGGCGGATCAGACCGCGCACCTGCTCACCCTGCGCCCTGGCGAAGGTGACGTAGTCGCTGCTCAGGATCTCCACCGCCTGCTGGCGGGTGTGCAGGGTGATCGGCCCGACACCGACGATGCTCAGCGTCGCCGCGGGCAGCAGCAGGTGATGCAGCCGCTGTCCCAGCGTCGCGGCGGCGGGATCCAAGCCGATCGGCGTCGCGCAGCACACCGGTGTCCAGCCCAGCGTCACGGAGAAGATCGTGAGCAGCAGCAGCCCCACCCAGAACGTGGAGGCCGACGCCAGGGTGAAGGCGTACCAGCGGATCGCGCGGTCCAGCCGCGAGCCGCAGGTGACGGCCGCCAGGAGCCCCAGACCGAACCCGATCAGCCCGGACATCACCCAGGCGAGGGCCAGCAGCAGCAGCGAGGCGAGAAAGCGCTGGCCGATGACCTGGGCGACCGGGGCGTTGTAGATCATCGAGGTGCCCAGGTCGCCCTGCGCGAGGTTGCCGACCAGCAGCCCGAACCGGACCAGCGGCGGGTCATCCAGCCCCCAGCGCTCGGCGATCAGCTCGCGCTGCTCGGGGCCGATGCGCGTCACCTCGGCGCCGATGTACGCGCTGACCGGATCGACCGGCGAGAGCTCGAGGAGCAGGAAGGACGCGACCGTGACGCCGGCCAGGAGCAGCGCGAGCCGGACCAGCCGGCCGATCAGCACGTCCACTGCCAGGACGCGATGCCGGCGGTGATCGGGTAGCCGTGGCCGTGCGGCTCGACCTGCGGCTGGCCGACGTCCAGGCACTCATCGACGAAATAGGTGTGGTTCAGGTTGACCAGCCACGCCCATGCCGCGTCGGCCTTGGCCGTGAAGCCCTCGCCCTCCTCGTCGAGCTGCGCGGCCTGCCAGAAGGCGCGCGCCTCCTCGGGGTCGGTCGCGCCCATCGCGAGGTCGAGGTAGGAGTCGACCTGCTGGTTGGCGTAGAAGCCGGCGTTGTAGAAGCCCTGGCCGCGCCTGGAGCCGTGGTACAGGTTGTACATCTCGGTCTGGTCGTGGCTGCCCCACCCGAACAGCACGGGCGTCGAGTGCATGAGCGGCTCGATCTCGTCGAAGCTGCGGCCGAGCGGGGTGATCTCGATCCCCAGCGGCGCGACCATGTCGGTCACGGCCAGCACAAGGCCCTGGCGGGTCAGGTCGTTGGCCGGGTAGAGCACCGTGAAGGACGCCCGGACACCGTCCTTCTCCAGCACCCCGTCGCCGTCGGAGTCCGCCCAGCCGCCGTCGGCCAGGATCTGCGCCGCCCGCTCGGGGTCGGCGTCGACGATGGCCGAGCTCTCCTCGTACCAGGGCAGCCCGTCCACCGGGCCGGACGCGGGGCTGCCGTAGCCCTCGAGGATCCCCTCGACCAGCGCCTGGCGGTCGATGCCGTAGTTGATCGCCTGGCGGATCGCGAGATCCGAGGTGACGTCGTTGCCGATCGGGTTGCCGTCCTCGTCGGTCTCCCCAGTGTCCGGCAGATAGGGGAACATGATCCCGCGGTTGTCGACCGACTCGACCGCCACCAGCCGCATCCCCGGGATGTCCTCGATGGCCAGCGCCTGCGGGACGACGGCGACCTGCACCTGTCCGGCGCGGGCCGCGGCGAGGTTGCCGTCCTCCTCGGTGAACAGGAACACCACGCGCTCGAACGCCGGCATCTGGCCGTAGTAGTCCTCGTTGCGGGTGACGACGAGCTGCTGGCCCTCGTCCCAGCGCTCCAGCACGTAGGGGCCGGAGCCGATCGGGTTGCGCCCGTAGTCGTCGCCGTGGGCGTGCTCGGGCACGATCCCCAGCGTGATCAGCCGGTTGACGAACGTGCTCTGCGGCTGCGACAGACGCAGCTCGACCGTGGTGTCGTCGATGGCCACCGCCTCGTCCAGCACGGTCACGTCGGTCAGGCCGCCCTGCTCTCCGGCCTTGTTGAACGTGTAGGCGACGTCGGAGGCCGTCAACGGCTCGCCGTCGCTGAACACCACGTCGTCGCGGATGGTCACCGTCCAGATCAGGCCGTCGTCGGACACCTCGTAGCCGGTCGCGAGGTCGCCCGTGATCTCAAGATTCTGGTCGCGGCGCAGGAGCGTGGACTGGAACAGGGGCGAGCCGTACCCACCCCAGCCCAGCGTGGGGTCATAGCCGTCCTGGCTCTCCCCACCGATGGCCAGGCGCAGCTCGGTCGGCGCCTCACCTGCCTCCTGCCCGAGCGCCGGCGCCGCACCGCTCAACGCCGCCAGCGTCAACACCATCAGAAGCATCCAGACCCTTGCCCGCATCACGCTCTCTCCCGCTCGTTGAGATCGGTTCGCAGTTAGCGTGAGTCGCGATTTACGCCTCGTCAAGAGCCATTATCAAATGTCTAGCCCGCTCTTTATCCGTAATAGTGCTTGAGGCCGGACAAGAAGACGTGCATGGGCGTGACGTGAACCTCGACTGGCCGCGCCGAGGACTGCGGGTTTCCTTCGCATCCGAAGGAAACCCGCGTCCTTCGACCGGCGTCGCCGATTTGACCTGCGGGATTCCCTCACATATGGAGGAATCCTGCAGGTCTACCGTGCGTCCACATCCCTCCTTTGTGCGTACGGGGGTGACTGCTGAAGACTGCAAGGGCATTCGCCAGACGTTCGAGGATCTCAGCGCGTATTTCGAGGAGCTCATCGCTCGGCGTCGCAGCGACCCGCGAGACGATCTGCTGTCGAGCCTGCTCGCCGCAGAGCAGCACGGCGACTGTCTGACCACCGCTGAGCTCAACGCGATCTGCCGGCTGCTGCTGAGCGCTGGACATACGACCACGCTCAACCTCATCGCCAACGGGATGCTCGCGCTGCTCCGCCACCCCGACCAGCTCGAGCGCCTACGCGTCGAGCCAGCTCTGGCGGCTGGCGCGGTCGAGGAGGTGC
>JBOGEA010000506.1:0-3398 GCA_050743205.1 Egibacteraceae bacterium
CAGGTTCTCCGACCGCGCGGGGCCCGCCCACGGCTCGCGTATAGCGCCGCCAGCGGTCTCGCCTTCCACTTCGTTCAACAGCGTCGGCACCCCGAACTCCTTGATTTCGCGGCTGGGTAGCCCAGCCTGCACGTGCCCCTGTCAACGCTTCGCCTCCGCCCTCGCGAACGACGACGCATGACTCGGGGTCACCGTGGGTCGCTACTCCTTCGGTGTAGAGCTCTCTCATCTCCTTCTCCATGCCGGTTTATCCCGGCGCTCCGAACGTCCAGAAAAGTGTGGAGGAGAACGCCGGCCAGTTGCATCGCCGAGCCGCCTGAGGCCCAGGTTCGGCGAACCACGCGCGGCCTTGCAGGAAATAACGCACAAAACGTCAGAAGATGGAGGACCCACCCTTTCTACCAGGACATTCATCCCCTGGGTCAGGAGGTCTGGACTCGAGCCCTCCGCCGCCGAGCATGGCTGCGCACAGGCCAGCGGACCCGTGACGCGCACGCGGCCAGCCCACGTCCCCGCGAACACAGCGCCACCAAGCGGCACACACAACGGAAATACAGGCGGACCAGATGGGTCCATACCAACACCCATTAATCTCCGAATGTCCTTGCACAACCGCACCTCCCATGCCATAATAAAACGTATGTACGAGACAGTGGTGTTGGGAGAGCATCAGGCGGCGCGCGGCGCCGTCGACGCGCTGACGCCGCTGCTCGACACCCTCGCCGCCATCGCTTGGGACACCCTCGACGGCGACACGCTGAGCCGCTGCGTGGTCGACCTGTCACGCCACCGCGACCGGCTCGACGGGCTGTGCGCCCTCGCCATCGCCGCCCACGACCGCGCCCAAGCATGGAAAGCCGACGGCTGCCGCTCAGAGAAACAGTGGCTCGCGACCCGCTGCCGGACCAGCATCGGCGAGGCCGCAGGGCGGGCAGAGACCGCCAGACGGCTGGCCCAACTGCCGGGGACCGCGCGGGCGCTGGCCAACGGCACGATCACGCCGGCGCACGCGAAGGTGGCCGCCAAGGCGATGCGGGACCTGCCCGCCGAGGCGGTCGAAGGGTTGGACCGGCTCGTCGCCGAGCGGGGCGCCCACACCGACGCGGGCCAGCTGCGCGCCGCGGTCGACGACTACGCCCACCGCGTGGCGCCCGAAAGCCTGCAATCACGGCAGGAGCGGGCGTGGGCGACCCGCCGGCTCACCGTCACCCCCACCGCCGATGACGGCGCGCTGATTGAGGCCAAACTCGACAAGGTCGGCGCCGAGACGGTCCTGACCGCGCTCGCGCCGCTGGCCGCCCCCCACGGCGAGGACGACGAGCGCACCGCCGAGCAGCGGCGCGCTGACGCGCTGGTCGAGCTCGCCCGACGCAGCCTCAACGGCGGCGACCTGCCCGACGCCGGCGGCGTCCGCCCGCACATGACCGTGATCGTCGACCTGCCGACTCTGCTGGGCGAGCAGGGCGCGGCGGCGGCCAGGCTGGACCGGTTGGGCGCGATCTCAGGCGAGACCGCCAGACGGCTCGCCTGCGACGCCGCAATCTCCCGGGTGATCGTCAACGGCCCGTCCCAGATTTTGGACGCCGGCCGCGCCACCCGCACCGTCACCCCCGCGCAGCGGCGCGCGCTGACGGTCCGTGACAAAGGCTGCGTCGGCTGTCAAGCCCCGGCCGCGTGGTGTGAGGCGCATCACATCGTGCCGTGGGCGAATGGCGGTTCGACCGATTTGACCAATTTTACCCTTCTGTGCACAGGCTGTCATGGGAATGTGCATGAGCGGCGGTGGCGGCTGGCCCGAGAGCCCGACGGAAGGTGGCGGCTGCACCCGCCGAACCGCCAATGACCGCCATGCCAGCAGCGGCTTGGGAATGCGCATGAGCGGAAGTGGCGACTTTCCCAGGAGGCCGACGGAAGGTGGCGGCTGCACCCGCCCCAACGGCAATGACCACCAGGCCGGCAGCGGTCGCGGATGTCACAGGTGGCCTCGCCGAGGCGGGGCCGCCCGAGCTGCGGTCGGGCCCGCGGAGTCCGCGCCAGCCGCGGTCGGGCCCGCGGAGTCCGCGCCAGCCGCGGTCGGGCCCACGGTCATGGTGCAAGCGCTGATCCGAGCTGATCGCCTGGATCCCAACCGGCTGCCCGCGCTTGTCTCCGTCACGAGGCCTGATCCGCCGGGCGGCTACCCCATGGTCTTCGCACCGTCCAACGACTCGCGGATGATGTCCGCGTGACCGGCGTGCTGCGCGGTCTCGGCGATCACGTGCAGCAGGACCCGGCGGGCCGACCAGCTCACGCCCGGCTCGAACCAGGGGGCATCCGGGAGTCGATGGGACACATCCAGGTCCGGCAGCGCCGCCACGACCTCGTCAGTCCTGCGGGCCACCTCCTCGTAGTGGTCGAGCAGGCCGGCGAGCGTCTCGCCCTCCATGCTGAACTGGCCCTCCCAGTCCTCCTCGCCCCACGCCATCGCCTCCGCGCCGCGGAGCACGAAGTCGATCCACGCCTGCTCGGCGGCGGCGACATGCTTGATCAGGCCACCCAGGCACAGCGCGCTCACCGTGGTGCGCTGCGCGGCCTGCTCGTCGGTCAGGTCGCGAACCGTGAAGCGCAGGAAGTGCCGGTGCTGCGCCAGCGTCTCCAAGAAGTCTGCACGCTCGCCGGTCGCGTTCTTCTCCGTGCCGGTCATCAGGCCCGCCTCTCCTTCGTCGTTGAAGACAACAGTAGACCCAAGAGCGCATTTCCGTCTGCCCCACCAAAGGCCCAACCGGCACGTTCACTTGATTCGCCTCGGGAGGAGGCGGAGAGCGCCCCATGCATGTGATCCGCCACACCGGGCCGCGCTGTGACCACTGCGACGCCGTGATCAGCCGGGTGATCACCTGCACCCGCCGGACCGACGATGACCGCCGGGCCGGCAGCGGCCGCGGGTTTCGCCGGTGGCCGCACCGAATGTGAGGCCACCGGCACCGGCTGCGCACGAGCTGCGGTCGGGTCCGCGGGGTCTGCCAGCGTCCCACCGCGCGCGCCTGCAGACCTCGCGTTGGCGGGGCGACGGCCTGCACGTCGGCGATATCGCCAGGAAGCGGGTGCTCCCACCCTCTTGGCCGTGGCGATCGACTGCTCCGGGTGTGGTGGCGGCGACCAGCGGGCGGACGATGTCGATCCTGCGTTCGTCCTTCATGAGCTTGAGCACCCGGTGAGGAAGATGGCCACCTGCACGCCGGCCTGGGGGGACGGTCAGTGGAGGATACCGACGGCGATCACGCAACTCGACGACGCGTGGACATGGCCCAACATCCAGCGGGGCTGCGCCCCGGCCCGACGAGCCATGGACCGGAGGGGCGGCAGCGCGCGGAGTTGACCGAGGTTGTGTGCTGGATACGCGACGTATACGTCGCGTA
>JBOGEA010000507.1:0-3367 GCA_050743205.1 Egibacteraceae bacterium
GCGAGGGCCGTCAGGGCGATCTGGCCTTGACGGACGAGCAGGGCAACCAATCGGTGCACATCGACGGCGGTGGAGGCAACCTCACCCTGGGAGGCGGCGGCCACAACGCTGACATCCGCATGCTGGACGAAAAGGGCGGCTTAACCATCCATCTCGACGGCGGCACAGGCGATGTGATAGTGAATGGCATGTCGCTGACACCTGCTGACTTTGTCTTGGCGGCGGACTATGCGCTGCCGAGCCTGGGAGACGTGCTCTCGTTCATTCGTCGCCATGGTCACCTGCCTGATCTTCGCTCGGGCGAAGAGATGAAGGCGAAAGGGATCAACCTGGTCGAGTTCACCATGACGTTGCTCCGGAAAGTGGAGGAGTTGACCCTGTATCTGATTAAGCAGGATGATGTGGTCCGGCAGCAACAGCGGCGCCTCGAACAGGTCGAGAAGCACATGCGTCAGAACCCCTGACGCAGATCGGCAATAGCTGCCTTTCGTGGAATCTTTGCCCACCAGGTGGGCAAAGATTCCACGATGTCGGCGCACAACAGAGTCCAGTGAGGGCTTCGCCCCTCGGACCCCCGAAGCTGACGCGGGCACGCTGAAGCGGTCTGCGGGACTCCAGACCTCCTGACACGGTGCGATAATCGGTGCGGCGTCGGCGGTCGCCAGATGGCGTTCCCCTCACGCCCAGCATCACCCGCGACCCGCAACGCCGTTGCCGACTTCGGCGGTGGCCACAAGCTGACCGACCTACAACTTTCCTCCGGATCCGGAGGAAAGTTGTAGGTTAAGAAGGCGGCCCCTGCGCTTGGCTGCGGTTTTCCTCCATATCCGAAGGAAAGCATCCCATGGTCCTTGCGGCCCACCCGTGGGCGCATGAAAATGGCCGCAGCCGAGCGCAGCGGCGCCGCGGCGATTTTGTAGTTCGCTCCTTTGGCCTATTTTCATCCCAGCTGCAGCCAGCCCACATCGCCGAGCCGCCTGAGGCCCAGGTTCGGCGAACCATGCGCGGGCTCGGCAGGAAATAACGCACAAAAGTGACAGAAGGCGGAGGGCCGCACCCCCTCTACCAGGACATTCATCCCTCTGAGTCAGGAGGTCTGGACTCTGGCCACGCTCTCGCAGACCTTGCAGGCCGACCTTCGTCTGCGATCGCCTATCTCCGCTGTGCTGAGATCCTGACCACAGGGGCCGGGCCGGTCGCCTTACGCGATATGGAGGCATTTGTGCCTCAAGCGATAGAGCGGACCACGGGCTGATCTCAGCCACACACAACTCCAAGAGAGCCACCGAAAAACTCTGGACAAGTTCCAGACCCGGGCTCCTCAAAGAGCCCCCACGAGACCCTGCGCCTGGACATGAACGCGCTGTTGGCCGACTGCGGGATCGCCGCATAACGCGCCACCACATCGACAATTTTTTGTCGATCACGGTTTCAAGTGCCTAAGCACCGGTACCGCGACGCTGAGGGGCCCAATGATCCGGTCGGCGGTTCAGGCCGCATCGAGCTGCCCGAACCACGCTCTGCCTCGTTTCGCCGTGACCCAAGGCCGCGATTTCAAGCACGTCTTGAAGTGCGCAAACTCCTTCGGATTCGACGGAAAGCATCCCATCGGCCTTGCGGTTCACCCGTGGACGGATAAAAAATCGCCGCAGCTGAGCGCTGCGGTATTTGGTAGTTCGCTCCTTTGGCCTATTTCATCCCAGTTGGGGCCAGCGTAAAGGCGGGCCGAGAGATCGTGCCGTCACTCGAGCGTAGGGACTCCCGGTTCTCAACGTTGCTCTGCTCCGGGCCCTTAGGGTGAAGCCTTGCATCGGCCTGTAGGTGCGGATCCTCAGCGGGTTCTTACACTCGGCTCATGGATCGGTCCACGGGGCTTCTCATCGTCGGCATCGGGGTTGTGGTCGTGCTGGTCGGGGCGCTCGTGATGACCGGAGCGCTGTCGTGGTTCGGGCGGCTGCCCGGCGACATCCGCTTTCAGGGCGGGCGCACGCGCGTCTTCATGCCGATCACGTCGATGATCATCCTGTCGGTCGTGCTCAGCCTGGTGCTCGCGCTGTTCCGACGGTAGGGGATCGCGGTGCCCGTCACACACGCGCCGGCGTCACAAAGGGTGGGGCTGGTGCTGGGCGCGGGGGGTGTGACTGGGCAGGGGTTCCATGCTGGGGTTCTGTGGGCGCTGCACGAGGCTGCCGGCTGGGACCCTCGGACGGCTGAGGTGATCGTCGGGACGTCGGCGGGCTCGGAGGTCGCCGCGCTGCTGCGCGCCGGGCTCAGCGCCGCTGACCTCGCGGCTCGCGCGATGGGCGAGCCGCTGTCTCCAGAGGGCAAGGCGCTGCTGGCAGGCGTCGGCCCCCCTCTGCCGATCCCGCCGCTGTCACCGGCGCTGCTCGGTCGCCCAGTCGCGCCTGAGGCCCTGCGCAGGGCGCTGCGCAGTCCGCTGCTGGCTCGGGCCGGCACCACGATCGCGGCGGCGATGCCCAGCGGCACGATCTCGATTGAGCCGCTGGCCGCCTACCTCCGCCCGCTGCACGGCGATGTTTGGCCGTCCAGGGCGCTGTGGATCTGCGCCACGCAGCTCGACGAGGCGCGGCGCGCCGTCTTCGGCCGGGACGCGCTGCCGGTCACTGACGTCGGGACGGCAGTGGCCGCCTCATGCGCGGCGCCGGGATGGTTCAAGCCAGTCTCGATCGATGGCGCCCGCTATCTCGACGGCGGCGCCTGGTCCGCTACGAACCTCGACGTGCTCGCCGGGCTGGGTCTGGACCTGGTAGTCGTCAGCGCACCGCTTGCTCGGGTTGTCCGCAGGGGCCGGCTGGCGGTGGAGGCCGCCAAGGTGCGCCGCACCGGCACCCGCGTCGCCGTCTTCGCTCCCACCGTCGCCGACCTGCGGGCGATGGGCCTCAACGCGCTCGACGTCAGCCGGCGCGGGCCCGCCACGCGGCAGGCTCACGCGTCGGTGATGCGGCGATGCAGACGCTTGAGACGGCGGACTTGACGCGCGCGAGTCAAGGTGGGCGGGTCGGGTTGCGCACGTTGCGCACGTTGCGCCGAGCTGGGTGGGGGTGGGTGCTGTGTGCTGGATCCGCGCAGCATCGTGCGGGTGAGTAGCCGGGGGGAGTCTCACCCCCCGGCTCTCGCAGAGTGAAGTAGGACGCCGGCGAGGTGCCCGTGAGGGTCCTTTTCCGTCGCCCCCTTCCCGAACAGTGCTTGCCAGTTTCCCGGCACACTGCTCTCCAGTGACCAGGGAGGCTTCGCCTCGGACCGCCGAGACGGCGTGGCGGCGCTGTGGCGGTGGCGGTGGATGGGGGCGTTTTGCGGGGTGGCGTAGCGTTGGCGCCTGTCGTGGTGGGAGGTTGGCGTCGTGGTG
>JBOGEA010000508.1:0-3361 GCA_050743205.1 Egibacteraceae bacterium
CGCTGCTGCCCGTCTCGAAACTGGTCGGCGTCGCGCAGTTCCTCGACGGGCGGCCCTCCATCGGCGCCGGCGATCTGGCCACCGCCAGGCAGACCGCGACCCACCTCGCCAGCGCCTACGCCGCCACGCCCAACGCGGACGCGGTCCGCGCCGCCGCGGCGCATGCGGACACGCTCACGGACCTGCTCAAACGCGCGAGGATGACGGAAGAGGTCAAGACGGGGCTGACGGCGGCCGCCTCCGACGCCGCGGCGCTGGCCGGCTACGGTGAGAGGAACGCCGGCCGGCTCGACCAGGCCGACGGCTGGTTCGCCGACGCGCTCGCCCTCGCGCGCCAGGCCGGCGACCGGGGGCTGGAGGCGCTCGCGCTCGCCGGTAGGGCGGAAGGCCTGCTGAACCGCCCGGACTCAGACTCGGCCCCAGCCGTCAGCGCGCTTGAGGCCGCCGCGCAGCGCTATCGCTACCTGCCGCCCGCGGCACGCGCCTGGGTGTTCGGCAACCTCGCCCTCGGGCACGCCGCGCTCGGAGACGACCTCGCCTCCGGGCGCTTCCTCGAGCATGCCCGCGCCGCGGCCAGCCTGATCCGCTATGACGGGCCCGGCTGGGGCTGGTGGTCCACCCACGGCGAGCTGGCCGGCTGGGACGGCGATGTCCGCCCGCAGGTCTTCACCGGCGTACGGTCCTTGTGGCTGGGGCGTCCGGCTGGGGCGCTCGAGCTGTTCGACATCGCGCTGGGCGGGACGACCAGGCCCGTCCGCCGCGCCCTGCTGCACGAGGACGTCACGAACGCATGCGTGGCGCTGGGCGACCCCGACCGGGCGTGCGCGTCCGCCCACGCCGCCCTGGACGAGGCCGCCGCGCACGAGCTTGGGCGCCATCGCGAGGAGATCCGCGGGGCGCGCTGGACGTTTCCGAAGGAGTGGAACAGGCTGCGGCCGGTGATCGAGCTGGACGACCGGCTCGCTCTCGCCCTCTGACGGGGGCTGCGCCCCAGCCCGGGCGAGTCTTGGACGGGAGGGACGGCGGCGCGCGGAGTTCTCCTCAGGCTGGGTTACGCACAACGCGGGGACGAAGGCCAGGGCGCGGACGCGGCTGCCGAGGATCTTGACGGGGGTGATCGGGAACGCGCCCGTGGGCGGCGTAGACCGCCTCCGAGCCCCGCTCCGACACCGGCATGCAGCCAGGGGCTACCCGTTCACCATTTTCGGTAGGGCAGGAACTTGCCGTTGTAGGTGACCTGGACGCGGTCGCCTTTGGGGTCGGCGATCCGCTCGATGCTCGTGTGGAAGTCGATGGCGCTCATGATGCCGTCGCCGAACTTCTCGTGGATCAGCGCTTTGATCGTGGTCCCGTACACCTGCGTGATCTCGTGGAAGCGGCAGATCAGCGGGTCGGTGGGACAGCGGCGTCCAGCGATCCCCTCATCGGACACGTTGATGCGTCGACACCCCCGCCGCCCGCGCTCGGGCGGCTAGCTCGTCCGGTAGGCCCTCCATCAACCCCAGGTGGCAGTGCGTGTCGATGTACACAGCTCTCTCCCGCGTGCGTCCGCCAGCGGGACCCCTGGACCAGGCAGTGTTCCCCCATATCGCTGCCTGTATACAGGGCCGCAAACCCGGGTTCACCGAAAGCACCGTAAAGCTCTGGCCAAGACGCACGCACCGTAGCAGGCGAACTCGAACCGGCCCGCCTTGACGGAACGCTGCCGTTTCCCGGGTCGTGGCCGTAGCATCGGCACGTGTCCTGAAGGTGTCGGAGGTGGGTTGTGACGATTCTTGTCTGGCCGTGGGGAGGGGCGGATCGGGGATGCCCCTGGCAGGCGCAGCGCTTTCACGAGGCCCGCATCGTGCCGGGCGCCAGCCGGCGCCTGTGACCGCGGCCGTCAAGGTCGCCGCGATCGGCCTGCCGCTCGTGCTCGTTGCGGTGCTCGCGGTCGAGACGGTTCTGGCGACCGCTGCCGAGTACCTGCCGGCCGATCCCGGCTTCGTCGTGGATGCCGTGGTCGGGCCTCTCACAGGGGCACGGGGAGTCCCCAACCCGGCGGTGGCAGCAGGCGAGCCGGTGGAGCTCGCCCTTCTCGGGGACTCGACCGTGGCGGGGGTCGGCTCGCCGACACAGCGGGAGTCGCTCGCGGCGCTCGTCGCGCAGCGGGTGGTTGACCAGCTCGGCCGGCCGGTGCATGTGGTCGGCCTGGGCGTACCCGGCGCGCGGACGGCCACGGTGCGCGACGGCCAGGTGCCGCTGCTGCGCGAGCTGGACCCAGACGTGGTGCTCATCGTGATCGGCTCGAACGACGTCACGCACCTCACGGCGCCGTGGACGCTGGGGGCCCTGACCACGACGCTGATCGAAGACGCGCGCCGCGCCGCTGGCGCGCCCGTGGTGATCGGTGGGATCCCGCAGTTCCGGACCGTGCCGGCCCTGCTCCAGCCGCTGCGCTGGGTGGTCGGGCGCTACGCGAGCGTGCTCCGTGAGGTCCAGCGCGACGCGGCCACGGCGGCGGGTGCCCCCTACGTGGACATCGCCGCCCTGGCCAGCCCCCGCTTTCTCGGCAAGCCCGAGTCGATGTCGTCTGACGGCTTCCACCCCTCGCCGCTGGGCTACGGCTTCTGGGCCGACGCCCTGGCCCCGGTGGTGGCGGATGCCGCTACACGGAGCGGGCCTGCACCCGGCGGTAGATGAGCAGGGCGACGACCGCCCCGATGACGCTGCCGAAGATGCCGGCCGGCCTCATGTGCTGGGGATCAGGCCCCAAAGGCAGCAGCGCCGCGAGGAAGCCTCCGACGAACGAGCCGACGATGCCGAGGACGGTGGTGGCCAGAACGCCCATCGGGTCTGGGCCGGGGACGAGCAGCCGCGCCAGCACGCCGGCGATCAGCCCGATGACAAGGAACCAGAGGATGGCAATCACGTGGGTTCCCCTCCTTTGCGAATCAGTACCACATTGGACGTGCGGGTCACGCAGGACGTTCCCGGGCGATAGGATCACGCCTTCACCCCTGAAGCCTCGACGAAGGGCGGAACGCATGGCGGTGATCAAGACGATCGAGCTGGTCGGGGTCTCGACCGCATCCTGGCGCGACGCGGCGCAGCAGGCGCTTGACCAGGCGGCGAAGACCCTGCGCGGCATCGAGGGCTTCGACGTGCTGGACACGTCCGCGATCGTGCGCGCGAACGAGATCGCCGAATACCACACGCGCATCCGCATCCGCTTCCGGATCGAGCACTGACCGCGCCAGCCGCGAGGAGGACCCGATGCCCGGCGCCAACCTCCCCCGCCCAACCACCCTTAGAGCGTGTTTGAAAACTGTCGTAAGGGGTCGCGCCTCGTCGGGTTCCGCTCGCGCACCCCCTTTTAGGT
>JBOGEA010000509.1:0-3328 GCA_050743205.1 Egibacteraceae bacterium
CCACGCCCAAGCGCAGGGTGCGCCGCGTCGCAACGGTGCTCGCGCGGCGCCGCGTCCCACAGCGGGCGGTCCGGGCGCTGCGCGACCCGGCGCGGGCGCGCAGCGAGGCGCTCGGGCGGGTGCAGGCCGTGCTGGACGCCACCGTCGCGCCAGCGCACGCCTCTGCGGCCCAGCGCCTGGATCTGGTGGAGCGCTGGCTGCTGGACGGGGCCGCCCCGATCGCCCTGTCGCTGGTGCCGCTGCTCCCGACGGCGATGGGCAGCTTCGCGCTCGCGTTCCGGCTGCTCGGCGACCGGGCGACGACTGAGGAGCGGGACGCGGTGCGGCGTGCGCTGCCGCACAACCCGACGACGGAGATGGATCTCGCGCTGTGGGCGCTGGCGGTGAGGCTGCGGGCAGATGAGGAGTGCGCGCGCGCCCTGCGGGAGCAGCCGTCCGCGCAGCTCGTGGCCGCCTATCGCGAGGGTGCGCTGCCCGCCGTGCTGCAGGAGGGATTGGCCGACTTCCTCCACGACTACGGCCACCGCGGCGTGGCGGAGATCGATATGGGCCTGCAGCGCTGGGCCGATGATCCGGCGCACCTGCTGGGCGTCCTGGCCGCCTACCTGAAGGCATCGGACGCTCCGGATGCGCAGTTCCGCGCGGTCGCCGAGCGTGCGGAGGCGCTGGTGGACGAGCTGGCGGGCCGGCGGGGAAGGCTCGTCGCCCCACTCGTGCGCTTCGGGCTGCGACGCGGGCGGGACCTGGCCGGGCTGCGTGAGGCGCCGAAGGCCTCGGTGGTGGCGCTCACGGCGCGGGTGCGCTCGCAGCTGCTGCTCCCCGCGGCTGAGGAGCTGGCTCGGGCCGGGCGCCTGGAGCGGGCCGACGACCTGTTCTTCCTCGACCTGCGCGAGGCCCGCGAACTGGCGATGGGCGGCGTCGACCTGCGATCACTGATTCGCGAGCGGCGCGCCGGCTACGAGGCCGAGCTGCGCCGTCGTCACGTGCCCCGCCTGCTGCTGTCCGACGGCACCGAGCCGGTGGCGCCGGCCGATGGCGCCGCGGTCCACGACGGCGCGCTGCGCGGCGCGCCCGCCTCCGCCGGGGTCGTGACCGGGACCGCCAGGGTCGTGCGCGACCCGGCGAACGCGCATCTGGAGCCCGGCGAGATCCTGGTCGCGCCCTCGACCGACCCCGGCTGGACGCCGCTGTTCCTGACCGCTGGTGGCCTGGTGATGGAGATGGGCGGCGCGATGTCGCACGGGGCGGTCGTGGCCCGCGAGTACGGGATCCCGGCCGTGGTCGGCGTACCCGGAGCCACCGAGCGGATCCGCACCGGCGACGTGATCACCGTGGACGGCGCGGCCGGGACGGTCGTGATCGGCGACGGGACGCCAGTTGCGCCCGCCGATGCCGCGTGGGAGCCGCCGATCCCAGGCTCGACGTGAATACGCCGGCAGGTCGTGGAGCACATGCCCGATCCGCTCTCGCCCCTGTTCGAACAGCTGTACCTGCGCGAGGGCCTGGACCGCTCGATGGACGCGATCGTCACGCTCGTGCTGGGTGACGGCCTCCGCCTGGAGGACATGGTCGAGCGTCCCCTCTTCGCCACGGTCAACGGCTTCGCCTACCAGCGGGCCGACTACCACATCCGGCCCATGATGGTCCCGAAGATGCTCCGGATGACGGTCACGAAGATGCGTGCGCTGTTCGGCGAGGCGGCCGCCGACTGGCGCGACCAGGCGCTGCCGACCTACCTCGCGACCGTGGACCGCTGGCGCTCCGCCGACGTCGCGGCCATGTCAGATGACGACCTGCTCCGCGGCGTCCGCGAGCTGGCCTGGGCCGACGCCGAGTACTGGTGGGCCTGCGCCCTGGTCGTGGGGGCCGCGAAGCTGACCGACGGCCTGCTCAACCGCTTTTTGACGGTCGCCGCACGCGATCGCGGTCTCACGAGCGGCCTGTTCCTGCGTGGCTTTGCGTCCAAGACGCTTGAGGGCGACGCCGCTCTGGAGGCCCTGGCCGAGCAGGCACGCACGTCGGACGCGCTGCGGCAGGCGGTCCTGAAAACCCCGGCGGAGGACCTGCCGGAGACGCTGCGCGCCACGCCGGGCGGCGATGCGGTGCTGGCGGGCCTGGATGCCTACTTCCACGACTTCGGCCACCAGATCTACTCGCTGGACTTCGCCGAGCCGACCCAGGCGGAGGATCCCCTCCCCACGTTGCAGAGCCTGCAAGCGCGGGTCGCCGGCGAGCCGCGGGACGTGCGGGCGCTGCGGGCGGCGATCGCCCGTGAGCGCGACACGTGCACTCAGGAGACCGTGCGCTCGCTGGGCCCGGCGCGCCGCCGCGTCTTCTCTGTGCTGCTGCGATGGGCCCAACGGTACGGCCCCGGCCGGGAGGAGGCGCTGTTCCACCTCGGAGCCGGCTGGCCCACCCTGCGGCGGCTGGCGGCGGAGCTGGGACGGCGTCTGGTTGCGACCGACACGCTGGGCACGCCCGACGACGTCTATTTCCTGGACACCGCCGAGCTGGAGGCGGCGATCAGCGCCGCGGCGGCCGGTGAGCCCAGACCTGAGCTGGCGGCGCTGGTGCAGCAGCGGCGCGCCCTGCGCCAGGACCGCATGCGCCTGCGCGCGCCGGCGGCGGTGCCACCGAAGACGCGGCTGCGCCTCGGCCCGTTCGATCTGTCCGGCTTTGAGACGCAGAAACGCAACATCGAGGACAACGAAGCCACGCTGGACGGCTTCCCGGTCAGCCCTGGCCGTGTCACCGCGCCAGCCAGCGTGGTGCTCGGCCCGGAGGACTTCGGCGCGATGACGCCGGGGTCCATCCTGGTGTGCCCCACGACCACGCCGGCGTGGACGCCGCTGTTCGCCCAGGCGCGCGGGCTGGTCACTGACATCAGCGGGATCCTGGCACACGGGTCGATCGTGGCCCGCGAGTACGGCATCCCCGCGGTCATGGGCACGGGCAGCGCCACCCGCCGCATCCGCCAGGGCCAGATCATCACCGTCGACGGCGACCGCGGCGTCGTCGAGCTCGACGCCCAGACGTGACCTCGCTCCTCGACGAGCTGTTCTCCCTGGCCGGCCTCGTCGCCGTCGTGACCGGCGGCAACTCCGGCATCGGCCAGATCATCACCGTCGACGGCGGCCGCGGCGTCGTGGAGCTGGACACCCAGACGTGACCTCGCTCCTCGACGAGCTGTTCTCCCTGGCCGGCCGCGTCGCCGTCGTGACCGGCGGCAACTCCGGCATCGGCCAGATCATCACCGTCGACGGCGACCGCGGCGTCGTCGAGCTGGACACCCAGACGTGACCTCGCTCCTCGACGAGCTGTTCTCCCT
>JBOGEA010000510.1:0-3323 GCA_050743205.1 Egibacteraceae bacterium
ACGCTTCGCCTCCGCCCTCGCGAACGACGACGCATGACTCGGGGTCACCGTGGGTCGCTACTCCTTCGGTGTAGAGCTCTCTCATCTCCTTCTCCATGCCGGTTTATCCCGGCGCTCTAAACGTCCACAAATGCGTGGGGGAAACCGCCGGTGAGACAGTCACCGTGGTCGCGGACAACACCCCAGCTACGCCACCAGGCGAAGCCGCTCATCCAGCTCGATGACCGGCGCCAGTGTGCTCCAGGCCGGCGGGAACGTCGAGCGCGCCGCTCGAATCTTGCCGGCGACGATCCCCACCCCGTGAGTCTTCGCCTGGTCCAGCGCCGTCATGGCGGACGCACACGTCTGGTCCACATCTCCCAGCGCCACGCACGCGGTTGTCAGATCCGTGTGCGGCAGCGCACGGCGGACTGGGCTGGTCGTGCCATCGAGCGCGGCGTCGAAGAGTCCGACCGCCTCGGCCGGTCGCCCAAGCCGCGAGGCCCGCAGGCCGGTGTAGACGTTGGGGCGAGCGTCGTCCTCCCAGCCGGCAAGGTCCCCGTCAGTGGACCACCAGCCCCAGCCGGGCTCGTCGTGGGGGACGAGCGCCGCGGCGATCCGCGCCAGCTCGAGAAAGCGTCCGGAGCCCAGGTCGTCCCGCAGGGCGGCGCGCTCGAGGGCGAGGTTGCCGAACACCCATGCGCGTCCCGCGGGCGACAGAAACCCCTGATACTCGGCGGCAGCCTCGAACGCGGTGAGGGCCTCGGTGTGGTCCGGGTAGGGGGCGTTGAGGGGAATCCAGGCGCTGGCGGCGAGCGCGAGCGCCTCCAGTCGCCGGTCACCCGCAGCCCGCGCGAGCTTGCGCGCGTCGGCGAACCAGGCATTCGCTTCGGCGAGCCGGCCCGCGTTCGCGTAGCCGTAACCGACCAGGCACGCCGCGTCGGAGGCGATCGCCAGCAGCCGCGTCCTGTTGCCTGGGGTCATTGACGCCTGCTTGAGCAGGTGGAGCAGCGTGTAGGCGTGCGCCTTGGCGGCGGCGATCACCTCCGCGTTCGGCGTCGCCGCGTAGCGGCTGGCGAGGTCGGTCGCGACCTCCGTGGCGAAGGTCAGCTCACCAGCACCGACGTCGCGGGTTCCATCGAGCAGCTGCGCGCCGGCGACGAGCTTGGAGACGGGCAGCACACAGGCGCCCAGCGCGGCGCCTGTAACAATGCAGAAGCGTCGGCGGTTCACTTCCGCGTTCCTTTCGTCCTCGGTCATCCAAGCCGCATAACGAGCGGCTTCCAGACCACATCCCAACCCAAGCTCGGCGATCGAGGCGACGTCGAGGAAGGCGCACAGCTTCTTTTGAACGCCACGAGTGGGCGCATGCTTGCGCTCCTCCCAACCCTTCGGTGTCTTCACGTCGAACCCTGAGCCGTCCTCGCGGGCCAACCCAAGCGCGACGCCCAGGCCGGTCCAGCTCAGCCCCTTGGCCTCGCGGCGCACCTCCAGCTCGGTGACCCTTCGCACATCGCCAAGCATCTGCGGCTCCATGAAACTTCGAATGTCCTCATCCATACGCTAATCCCCTTTTCGTGTTATCCCCACCCGCCTTCGTTGTTCGGCGGACGTCAGCGTACGCAGTGACCTCGGCGGACGCGAGGATTCCTGGGGGATTCCCGGTTGGCTTCCCACCATTCGCCCCGCCCAACAACCCACTGAGTCTCATCATCGCGTGGCACCCGCGGGCGGGTCGGGAGTGAGAGCGTCTGCCTATGAGCGAACAGCATTGGACGCATCCGGACTCACAGCGAGTCGAGCATGTTCCAGGGGCGGTGGAGTCGAGCATGTTCCAGGGGCGGTGGTGATGTTCACCCCGTGCCACGGACGGCGGGTGTTCTTCCCGCCTGGCCATGCGGTGCCAGGGGCCTAGCTCCGCGCGGTCTGTGCCGCCGACGGCGTGGCGTGGCTGGTCGAGCTGGCCGCCGACGAGGGGGCGGCGGTTGGGTTGCGGCCGGTGTGGACGGTCCCGCGGGAGACGGGGGAGCACGATGGCTGAGCAGCGGCATCCTGTCAGCGACCAGGTGGTGCGGTTATCGGACTCTTGGTATGCACCCGTGGGCAGTGCCGCCACCAGTCCTCCTGACGCTCCAGGGCGAACGTCCTGGCGCGGGGTGCGCAACTGGTGTGCACTTCCGGGCGAATGAGCAGTTCGAGCCACATCTGTCACGATGTGCTCATCACCAGGCCGGGGATGACGTGCTCGATGGTAACCGGGAGCCGTTGCCCCCTTCGTCAGCGGCCGGGGCGGAGCCATCCTCCCCCGGGCCGCAGCTGGGGGCGATCAGCAGACTGGCGGCCAGGCCCCCGGACAAACTCGTCGACGACATCTGGCGCAGCGCTGGGGCGGTCGGTCCTGAGGGCACCTTTGTGTTCGGGTCACCATCGATGGCGGCAGCGATGCACCGCACCAGAAGCCCCCGGCGGGCCGCGTCGTCGACGATCGGGGCGGGACGGACGGTCGAGCAACACCGTGGCCATCGCCGTTCCTTTCGAGTGGGCATTACCCACCTTCCCTTCCGCGGGTACAATGTCGAGAGTCGAGCCAGAGGAGGTGGGCTGGATGAGCGCGGCAGCCGGGTTCAAACCGGTCACGGAGGTCACCGCCGACGATCGCGGGCGCATCGCTGTCGGCCGCGCTGGCGTGCGCGGCAACGATCGCTTCCTGGTCTCCACCCGCCCGACGGGCGAGATCCTGTTGACGCCGCTCGCCAGCGTCCCCAAGCGGGAGCTGCTGGTGTGGGAGGACGAGGAGCTGCGCGCGTCGCTGCTCCGCGGGCTCGCCGACGCGGCCGAGGGTCGCGTGGCCCGCCGCGACGATCTGCTGAGCGCCGACGACGAGGGATGAGCGCACCGCCGTTCGACCTGCTGTTCGCCCAAGAAGCGCAAACGGTGATCGAGGCCCTGGGCAAGCCGGCGCACCGGGCCAGGAACGCCAAGGTCCGCAAGGCGTTGCGGCTGCTCCGCGACGTCTGCCCGAGCCATCCCGGCTTGAACTCGCACAAGTACCACTCGCTCACCGGGCCGAACGGTGAGGACGTCTGGGAGTCCTGCGTCGAGAACCGAACCCCCGGAGCCTGGCGCATCTGGTGGGTCTACGGTCCCGGCCCCGACACGATCACGATCGTCACCGTCGGCCCCCACCCCTGACCGGTCACCATCCGCGCACGCTCAGGTTGTCGGGTCGCCGTCGAGAGCCGCGGCGAGCAGCGGCACCGCGAGGCCGATCACTGCGCGGCTCGGCCTCACGGACGGCGGGCAGCGGGCAGCGGGCAGCGGCGTCGGCGGCCAGCGGCCAGCGG
>JBOGEA010000511.1:0-3316 GCA_050743205.1 Egibacteraceae bacterium
ATCCGTACTCGGAGCGGGTGGAGCAGATGTCGAGCGCGGTGGTGGTGTTCACCCCCTGCTGCGGCGCACGGGTGTTCTTCACACCCGAGGAGGCGGCGTCGGCGACGGCGCTGGAGGCGATCTGCCCACGATGCGGCGTGGACTGGGCGTTGGAGCTGATCGCTGACGAGACGGCCGACGGCGGACTGCGCCCGATCTGGGCGCCCCCCGCGCAGGGGCGGTGAGCGGCGATGGGCGACCCCAGCCGGGTCCAGGTGACGGCCGACGTGATCAAGTTCAACTCCAGCTGTCGCCACCGTCGACGCTGTCGACGGTGGCGACAGCGTCCGCCTGTGGGACCTGGCCAACCGTCAGTATGTCGGTGACCTTGATTTCCTCATCAACCACACCGTCAATCGCACTGGCGCGGTCTGGGCTGTGGCGTTCAGCCCTGACGGCCGCCTGCTGGCAACCGGCGGCGACGACGGCACGGCCCGCCTGTGGTATGTAGCCAGCGGTCAGCCATTCGCCGATCCCCTCATCGACTACACCGACCCCGTCAGGACCGTGACGTTCAGTCCTGACGGAAATCTGCTGGTCACGACCGGCAGCGACGGCACAGCTCGTCTGTGGGCCGCACCTCGGACTTGGATCAGTCATTCCTGCGAACTCGTAGGCCGGAACCTCTCACAAGAAGAATGGGACCGCTACGTAGGCGCCGGTGCGCAGTACGTCCGTCACTGCCCGCAGTACCCGTCAGGCACCGGCGCCAACGCCGATGCGCCCGTCGCTGTCTACCCGGACAATCCCTGAATCAGCAGCAACACGGCTATGCGGCCGGGGATTCAATGACTGTCGTTGCCACTGCGGATGGAGGCGGCACAGGCTGCTGGTAGAGACGGAGGCCCTCCAGGTGAAACTCGACCGCCTCACGCATCTCCTGGACGACCTGGTCGAGCGTATGGCCAGTGGCGGCACAGCCGGGAAGGTCCGGGCTGTACGCCGAGTACGAGCCCTCCTCGCCCTCGATCACGACCGCGTACCCCTTCATCATCCTGATCTTTCAGCCCCGCCTGCTTCAGGATACTCGCCAACGTACCCGGTTTGAGGTCGTCTCCGCCGCGTCCAGGAATGGTGACGAGGCCTGGCATGTCCGGATGCTTGTACTGTCGATGGCTCCCACGCCTGGCGGACGAAGACCCCGCCGTCTGCCTCGAGAAGCTTGGTTACTTCACGGACCTTCACGGGGAACCCGACTCCTTCTGGCAGTCGTGTCGACACGGCGGCGTCCCTAACACCCGACTTCCTCGCGGAAACACTCGACGGCCGCCGCCCTCTGTCGAGTTCGGTGATGCTACCGCCGTCCGCGGTCGCGGACGGTGACCTCACCCCTGAACTCAGCAGGGACGAAGCTCTGGGGCGATCGGCGATGGACCCCTGGCCTGGGGCCGGCCGTGGACAGTGGGCGCATTCACTGCTCTCCTTGCTGAAATCCGCTGAGGCCTTAGCCTCAGCGGGTACGAGCGGAGGCTGCGGTCTGTAATGGGTGCGTGCGGTGGGAGGGTGCTGCGGCAGTGATGGGGGGAGCAGGTGGACCGAGGTCACGGCCTCGAAGTTCCCGCATGAGCGGGAGGCGCTGGCCTACCTGCGGGAGCGGCTGCCCGATCGTGAGCCGTTCCGGGTCTGGTCCAACTTCACGTTCATCGGCAACGACGGCCGGCTCAGTGAGGTCGACGCGCTGGTCGTATCGCCGACTGGAGTCTTGCCCAGCAACAGGCTCGGATCGGAGGCCGGCTCAGCCGAGCTGCGGCATCCCAGACGGCTGAGGGCTCTTTGTCATGGCTGGCATCGCCTCGACGAGTGACGCTCGTGGTCTGGGCGGGGCTTGCCGAAACAGCGCGCGATGCCCACAGGTCTGTGCTGCTGGCCGCTGGCTTTGTGCTGGATCCGCGCAGCATGCAGGCTGCGCGGATCCAGCACACAACTGCCGTCAACCATCACGCCACCGCCCCACCCGTCGATGCCTCGTCGGGCTGGGGCGAAGCCGCGCTAGGCCAAGGCGGTGGCAAGGGAGTGCAGCCGCTCGGGCACGACCCGGTAGTACACCCAGCTGCCTTGGCGGCGGCGGTCCACCAGCCCGGCCTCGTGCAACACCTTCAGGTGATAGCTGACGGTCGGCTGTGACAGCTCGACGGTGTCGATCAGGTTGCACGCGCACTCGCCCTCGGGCTGGGCCCTGATCAGGCTGAGTAGCTGCAGCCGGGCAGGATCGGCCAGCGCCTTGAACAGCTCCGCCAACCTGGCGGCCTCCTCTCGATCCAGCGGCGAGGAGATGCCCGGGCAGCACTGCACGGTCGCCGGCTCGGTCCTGGTCTTCAGCGGCAGCATCGAGGTCGTCATGGGATCCATATTGACAGCTCTCGATACC
This sequence comes from Egibacteraceae bacterium, assembly GCA_050743205.1. Classification (GTDB taxonomy): domain Bacteria; phylum Actinomycetota; class Nitriliruptoria; order Euzebyales; family Egibacteraceae; genus JBOGED01. The sequence goes on from JBOGEA010000511.1 coordinate 2,408, forward strand.
GTGGCAACATATCGACAGCACTCGATATCGAGAGCAATCGATTTGCTGAGGGAGGAGCATCCCATGACTGACCAACAGCACGTTCTGCGTGAGCAGGTCCGCACCCGTTACGCCGCCGCCGCGACCGCCGTCACCACCGGTGGGCAGGCCGGCTGCTGCGGCGACACCGCGTTAGAGGAGCCCGGGTTCGGCGCCGGGCTCTACACCGAGGCCGAGCGAGGCGAGCTGCCCGCCGAGGCGGTCGCGGCCGGCCTCGGCTGCGGCAACCCGCTGGCCATCGCGGAGCTGCGCACGGGTGAGACCGTCCTCGACCTCGGCTCAGGCGGCGGCATCGACGTGCTGCTGTCCGCGCGCCGCGTCGGTCCCACCGGCACGGCTTACGGACTGGACATGACCGATGAGATGCTGGCCCTCGCCGTACGCAACGCCCGTGAGGCCGGCGCCACCAATGTCGAGTTCCTCAAGGGGACGATCGAGGCCATCCCGCTGCCCGCGAGCACAATCGACGTGGTGATCTCCAACTGCGTCATCAACCTGTCAACCGACAAGCCCGCCGTGTTCGCCGAGGCCTTCCGTGTGCTGGGGCCCGGCGGGCGCCTCGGCGTCACCGACATCGTCGCCGACGACCGCCTCAGCCCCACCGACCGCGCCCTGCGCGGCGACTACGCCGGCTGCATCGCCGGGGCGCTGTCGATCAGCGAGTACCGGGACGCACTGGAGGCCGCGGGGTTCGCTGACATTGAGATCGTGCCCACTCACGAGGTCGCTGACTGCATGCACTCAAGCGTCATCCGAGCCACCAAGCCGGCAGCCGCGACCCAGCGGTCCATGCAGGGTTGACGGCAGCTCTGTGAGTCCGGCCGCCGGGCCGGTTCCACAGAGGGGGGTGGGCGGGCGGGGTCGGAGTAT
>JBOGEA010000512.1:0-3314 GCA_050743205.1 Egibacteraceae bacterium
GCGACCCACCCACCCACCCAGAGGACGTGACCCGCGACGCGTGCAACCCGACCCCACCAGACTTGACTCACGCGCAACAAGGCCTCGCCCTCCAAGGCCTCCAGCGACGCCGACCGCTGGGGGGCGTTCGCGCTATTCGGGGCGGCGGAAGCGGGCCACGGCGAGGGGGACGAAGACGGTGAGCATGCCGAGGGCCCAGGCCAGGCTGTAGAGGACGGGTCGGGTCGCCGGAGCGCCGGAGATGAGGGCGCGGGCGGCGTTGACCGTGTTGGTGATGGGGGTGGCCTTGGCGATGGCCTGGAGCCAGCCGGGCATGGTCTGGACCGGCACGAACGCCGAGCTGGCGAAGACCAGGGGGAACGTCACGACGAACGACATCGCCTGGGCGGTCTCCGCGCTGGGGGCGGCCAGGCCGACGAACACGAAGAGCCAGCTCAGCGCGAAGCCGAGCAGGGCGATGAGCAGGAACGCGCCCAGCGCGGCCTCCCAGCTGCCGCTGCGCCGGAAGCCGAGCAGGAAGCCGACGTCGGTCATCAGCATGATGACGAACAGGTTGCGGGCCAGGTCGGACAGCGTCCGGCCGACGAGCACCGCCGAGCGGGCCATGGGCAGCGAGCGGAACCGGTCGATCATCCCGCCGTTGAGGTCTTCGGCCAGCCCGATCGCGGTCTGCGTGGCGCCGAACGCGACCGTCTGGACGAAGATGCCCGGCATGAGATAGCTCGTGTAGTCCCCGCCCGGCACCCGGATCGCGCCGCCGAAGACGTAGTTGAACAGCAGCACGAACAGCACCGGCTGGATGGTCGAGAAGATGATCAGCTGCGGCTGGCGCATCAGGCGAGTCAGGTTGCGGCGGGTGATCGCCAGGCCGTCGTGGAGGGCCCAGCGCAGGCCGGAGACGGCCGCGGCGGCGGTCATGCGACCCTCCGTGGGCGGCGCTTGCCGCGGCCGGGCGGCTCGGTGGCGTCGGGCGCGGCCGCTCGCCCGGTGAGGGTGAGGAACACGTCGTCCAAGCTGGGGCGGCGCAGGCCGAGGTCGGCGATCTCGATGCCGGCGCGGTCGAGCGCCCGGGCCGCGTCCGCGACCAGCGCGACGCCCTTGGCCGTCGGCAGCCTGAGGGTGCCGTTGTCGCCCGAGCGCTGCGGCTCGCCGTGGCCGAGCGCGGCCAGCACCCGAGCGGTGTCGGCCACCTGGTCGGGGCGGCTCACGCGGATCTCCAGGACCGTCCCGCCGACCTTCGTCTTCAGCTCGTCGGGCGTGCCCTCGGCGATGATGCGACCGCCGTCGATCACCGCGATCCGGTCGGTCAGGCGGTCGGCCTCCTCCAGGTACTGGGTGGTGAGCAGCACGGTCGTGCCGTCCCGCACCAGCTGCCGGATGACCTCCCAGAGCCCCATCCGGCTCCGGGGATCCAGCCCCGTGGTGGGCTCGTCGAGGAACAGCACTGGGGGCGAGTTCACCAGGCTGGCGGCCACGTCCAGGCGGCGGCGCATCCCGCCCGAGTAGGTCTTGGCCGGCCGGTTCGCGGCGTCAGTGAGCTCGAACAGCGCGAGCAGCTCCTGCGCGCGCCGCGTGGCCTGGGCAGTGGGCAGGTGGTAGAGCTGCCCGACCAGCCGGAGGTTCTCCCGGCCCGTGAGCTGCGGGTCGATGGCCGCGTACTGACCGGTGAGGCCGATCAGGCCGCGCAGGCGCCTGGCTTCGCGCACGACGTCGAGGCCCAGCACCTCGGCGCGCCCGCCGTCGGCGTGGAGCAGGGTCGTCAGGATCCGCACCGCGGTGGTCTTGCCCGCGCCGTTCGGGCCGAGCAGGCCGAACACGGTGCCGCTGTCCACGTGCAGATCGATCCCGTCGAGCGCCCGCGTCGGCCCGTACGACTTCTCCAGACCCTCCACGACGATGGCTGCCGGCATGGGTCCGCCCCTTCTCTTACTGGATCCCGCACGCCATACGAGCCTATGCGTCGTATGACTTCACCACATCACCGCCTGGCGCAGCCGCCACTCGATCGACCTGGCCTGGCCGTCGATGCGCAGGAGGCCGTCGCGCAGCGGGCCGTCGTCGCCCTGCGCCTCCAGGTTCAGCAGGAACATGCCGATCGCGTCGGCGTTCCTCGGGCGCAGCGTCACGATCTCGCTGGTGTCGGCGATCCTGGCGAGGCGCGGCCCGATCTCCAGCTGGCCCCCGTGCGCCCGCATCCGGCCGGCCATCGTGTCGAGGTAGGCGCGGAACGCCGGCTCGGTGGTCTCGATCGTCTCGACCTCCTCCAGCAGCAGGACGCCGCCGGGCGCCAGCTGGGCGCGCCACTTCGCCGCCAGGGCCTCCGGGTCGGGCAGGTGCGACAGGACATAACGCGCGAAGACGACCTGTGCGGGGGCCAGCGGGAACGGGACGGTCGTGACGTCGTGCTCGACGAACCTGATCCCGTCAGGGGCGTCCGCCCGCGCCAGCTCCAAGAACGCCCGCGACCGGTCCAACCCCACGGTCCGCGCCGCCCCTGTCGTCTCAGCCAGCAGCCGCGTCGTGTACCCGGGCCCGCAGCCGACATCGACGGCCAACCCCGGCGCCCTCAGCGCGGCGCGGGCGACGAACGCCCTGGTCGTGGGCTCAAACACCCGCGCCACCAGCGCGAGCCGCCGCGCGGCCGCCGCATTGTCCCCGAACGCGTATCGGCCCGTCACGCTTCACCGTCGTGCGACGTCGTATTGGTCGGATGCCACTTGGTATGCGCCTTGCTTTGCGCGTAAGTGCGTCAACTCGGCCTGATCCGCCTCGACGGAATCATCGTCTCCCCCAGACCTGGCAAGGCCTGGCGGGAGCGGCCGAATGCCGGCGCCCTGTCGTATCCCCGACGCACCAACAGTTTGGAGGAACGTTCTTGGGCCTGATGGCTTACCTGGACACGAAAGTGCGCGGAACAACAGCATGCCATTGAAGCAGCGGTCATGCCCAGGCGTTGGGGGTGACACGTTGCGAGGCCCGTGTGATACGGCAAAAGCTGGATTGCTTGAGGCCTGATCCCCAGAGATGAAAATGCGCGTCCATCGGAAACGACGCCTGAAACCGACGGCACCTCATGCGCCGGCATGAACCGTGGGTTGGCGCAACCTCCATGGCGTGCGGCCATACCGCCCAGCGAACTCGTGTTGTCAGCTCGGCGTCGGCCGGTTTTCTGGACGTTCACCGGACGCTATGTCCGGTTCGCGGTAGGGACCGTCCTTGCGGACGGCCCCCCGCACAGATCCCAGCGTGCGCTGCTAACGCACTGGGCTCCTGCCTTGGGTACGGGCGTCAAAACGCACGTTGGGGAACGGATG
>JBOGEA010000513.1:0-3302 GCA_050743205.1 Egibacteraceae bacterium
GTATTCCGCCGCGATCCAGCACCCAACCTTCCCCGACGCGACCCGCGACGCGTGCCACCCGATCTGGGAAACTTGACTCACGCGCAACGGATTCGCGGACCCGAAGTCACCTAGCCCCACCCTGAATAAGGGTCTTGTCACGTTTCTGTGGGTGGTCGGGTCTGTGCGGGCGCCAGCAGAATCACGCCCTGCGGTCCACCCGGCTCAGATCTCCGCCGCCGAGCATGGCCATTCACAGGTGAGCGGACTCGGGATGCGCGCACGGCCAGCCCACGTCCTTGAGGACCACCGCGAACACAGCGCCACCAAGCGGCGTGATGATCTGCGTATAACGGACATGTTGACCACTGAATCCCACACCATCACCCATTATCATGCGAATGTCCTTGCGCAGCCGTCCCCGTCATGCCATAATCAAACATATGTACGAGACAGTGGTGTTGGGGGAGAGCCAGGCGGCGCGCGGCGCCGTCGACGCGCTCGCGCCGCCGCTCGACACCCTCGCCGCCGTCGCCTGGGACACCCTCGACGGCGACACGCTGAGCCGCTGCGTGATCGACCTGACACGCCACCGCGACCGGCTCGACGGGCTGTGCACCCTCGCCATCGCCGCCCACGACCGCGCCCAAGCATGGAAAGCCGACGGCTGCCGCTCAGAGAAACAATGGCTCGCGACGCGCTGCCGCACCAGCATCGGCGAGGCGGCGGGGCGGGCAGAGACCGCCAGACGGCTGGCGCGGCTGCCGGAGACCGCGCGGGCGCTGGCCGCCGGCACGATCACGCCGGCCCATGCCAGGGTGGCGGCTAAGGCGGTGCGGGACCTGCCCGCCGAGGCGGTCGAAGGGTTGGACCGGCTCGTCGCCGAGCGGGGCGCCCAGACCGACGCCGGGCAGCTGCGCGCAGCGCTCAGCGACTACGCCCACCGCGTGGCGCCCGAAAGCCTGGAAACGCGGCAGGAGCGGGCGTGGGCCACCCGCCGGCTCAACGTCACCCCCACCGCTGATGACGGCGCGCTGCTGGAGGCCAAGCTCGACAAGGTCGGCGCCGAGACGGTCCTGACCGCGCTCGCGCCGCTGGCCGCCCCCCACGGCGAGGACGACGAGCGCACCGCCGAGCAGCGGCGCGCTGACGCGCTGGTCGAGCTTGCCCGACGCAGCCTCAACCACGGAGACCTGCCCGACGCCGGCGGCGTGCGTCCGCACATGACCGTGATCGTGGACCTGCCCACCCTGCTGGGCCAGCCAGGCGCGGCGGCGGCAAGGCTGGACCGCCTCGGCGCGATCAGCGGTGAGACCGCCAGACGGCTGGCGTGCGACGCGGCGGTCAGCCGGGTGATCGTCAACGGGCCGTCCCAGATTTTGGACGCCGGCCGCGCGACCCGCACCGTCACCCCCGCCCAGCGGCGCGCGCTGGTCGTGCGTGACAAAGGCTGTGTCGGCTGTCAAGCGCCGGCCGCCTGGTGCGAGGCGCATCACATCGTGCCGTGGGCGAATGGCGGTCCGACCGATTTGACTAATTTGACCTTGCTGTGCGCTGTGTGTCATGGGAATGTGCATGAGCGGAAGTGGCGGCTGGCCCGAGAGCCCGACGGAAGGTGGCGGCTGCACCCGCCGGACCGCCAATGACCGCCATGCCAGCGCCCGCGCGGGTTTTACCGGTGGCCTCGCTGAGGCGGGGCCACCGAGTCCGCGCGAGCCGCGGTCGTGCCCGCGGGGTCCGCGCGAGCCGCGGTCGGGTCCGCGGGGTCTGCCAGCGTCCCGCCCCGCGCGCCCGCAGCCCTTGCTCCCGATTGTGCGACAGCCTGCGTGCACAGACGCATCGGCAGGAAGCGGCTGCTGCCAAGCGTGTCGGCGATCAGCCACCCACGGAGACAAGAAACGGCATCGGGCTTAAGGCGCCTTAGGCGGGGGCCTGGGCGCCGAGTACGAGGACGGGGGAGATCATGGTGAAGAGCACGGTGGCGGCGGTCCACAGTTGGCGGCGGCGGCTGATGGGCTGGCTGGCGAAGGCGTCGAGGACGAGTGCGAGCAGCAGCCACAGGCTGGACGTCGCCGAGCCGAAGCACAGGGCGAGGAACGCCGCCATCGCCCCCTGCCGGCCCCCGAGACCGGCCCGCACCGTCGCGCCGACGAGCAGAGCGGCGAGCGCGACCCACACGAGCAGCCCCGCGAGCAGCGCCCGACGGACGATCCTGCGGTCCCTATCCACCGAGGAGGGCGCGGGCGATCACCATGCGCTGGACCTGGTTGGTGCCCTCAACGATCTGGAGGATCTTGGCCTCGCGCATGAGGCGCTCGACGGGGTAGTCGGTCGTGCAGCCGTAGCCGCCGAAGACCTGCACGGCGTCGGTCGTCACGCGCATCGCCGTGTCCGAGGCGAGCAGCTTCGCCATCGCCGCGTGCGGGCCGAACGGCTCGCCCACGTCACGGCGCGCGGCAGCCTCGATCCACAGCGCGCGGGCGGCCTCGATGCCCGTCGCCATGTCGGCAAGCATGAACGCCACGCCCTGGAACTCCCCGATCGGGCGGCCGAACTGGCGCCGCTCGCGCGCGTAGGCGACCGCGTAGTCCAGCGCCGACTGGGCCAGGCCCGTCGAGCAGGCCGCGATCCCCAGCCGGCCGCCGTCCAGCGCGCTCAGGGCGATCTGCAGGCCCTGGCCCTCTACGGCAAGCAGGTTGCGGGCCGGCACCCGCGCGCCGTCGAAGGTGATCTGACCCGTAGGCGAGGACCGCAGCCCCATCTTCTTCTCAGGCGGCGGGAAGCGCATGCCGGGGGTACCCGCAGGCACGAGCAGGGCGCTGATACCGCGGGTGCGCTCAGGGGAGGTCCGGCACATCAGTACGTAGAGACCCGCGTGGCCGGCGTGCGTGACCCACGCCTTCGTGCCGTCGACGACGTAGGAGTCGCCCTCCCGCGCCGCGCGGGTCACCAGCCCAGCCGCGTCCGAGCCGCTGCCCGGCTCGGACAGCGAGTAGGCGCCGAGCATCCGCCCGGCGGTCATCGCGGGGAGCAACTCCTTGCGGACCTCGTCGCTCGCGTACGTCGCCACCGCCCACGTCGCCAGCGTGTGCACGGACAGGCCCAGCCCCACGGCCAGGAAGGCGCGGGACAGTTCCTCCACCACCCGCAGGTACACGCCGTATCCGAGGCCGGACCCGCCGTGCTCCTCCGCGAACGGCAGGCCCATCAGGTCCATCCGCCCCAACTCGTCGAACACCTCGCGCGGGAACCGCCCGGCCTCCTCGTCCGCCGCGGCGCGGGGCGCGACCCGCTCGGCGGCGAAGTCCCGGACCACGTCGAGG
>JBOGEA010000514.1:0-3297 GCA_050743205.1 Egibacteraceae bacterium
GCGCAGCCCCGTTAGACAAACGCCTGTAGCGGGACACGCGTCGAGGGTCGCTGTTGTGCGGCCGAGGGCCGCTTTGCGGTCGCCCGACGAGTGGGAGGGGGCAGTCCGGTCAGCTTCCGCGGCGGGCGATGAGCGTGCGGAGTCCGTCGAGGACCCGCTCAAGGCCGAAGTCGCAGGCGTGCTCGGGACTGTAGGCGGCTGCATGGGCCAGTCCCGCGCGGCGGTGCCTACGTGCGCTGCGGTGGGGTAGGCGGTCTGGTCCATGACGCGGGCGAGCAAATGGCTCGTTGATCTCCCACCACTGCTGGTCGTTCAGGTCGCTTTCGCGCTTGGCGGCCTCGGCTTGGGCTTCGGCGAGCGTCGCGGTGCGGACGAACCCGAGGACGAACGTCAGGGCCGCGTCCATCTCAACGTCGTCCAGCCCCAGATCGTCGAACGCCCGCAGCTCGCGCTCGTATTCGGCCATGAGGCCGGGGCCCAGCGGCGGGCGGACGGTGGAGACGGCGGCGGCCCACGGGTGCCGGTTGCACAGCAGCCGGTTGTCGTGGGCGATGGCCTCCACGCGGCTGCGCCAAGGCTGTCCTTCGGTGTCGGTGTGGCGCATCCGGCGGTAGACGTCATCGAGCATGAGGTCGAGCAGCTCCGCCTTTCCGGGGACGCAGGTGTAGAGCGTCATGGGTGCGACCTGCATCTCCCGCGCGACCCGTCGCACCGTCAGCGAGTCGAGGCCCTCGGCGTCCGCGAGCGTGATGGCGGTCGCGACGATGTCGTCGACGGACCGTCCGCGCTTCGGGCCTGGCCGGGGCTGCCCCTGTGCGGGCGCCCGCCACAGCAGGCCCAGCGTCCGCGCCGGATCGCCGGCGCTGCTCCTGTCGCCTGCCACCTCCTGATCCTCCTCCGGGTGACGTACATTGCGGCTCAGGACGAGTCAGGAGAGCACGTGCGGATCACCGCTTCAGCCATCTCGCTCAATGTGGACGACGTCGAGGCGTCGGCGAGCTTCCTCAAGGACCACTTCGGCTTCGTCGAAGACATGGCCGCTGACGGCTTTGTGTCCTTGTCCAGGCCGGATGCCGGCTTCAATGTGATCTTTCTGCGCACCGGTCTTGCCATGTTCAAGCCCCAACGCCTTCGTGGGCGGCGGGCTGACGGGCTGCTCGTGGTGTTCGTCGTGGACGACATCGACGTTGAGTATTCCCGTGTCCAGGAAGAGGGCATGTCGATCACGACCCCGATCGAAACCGAACCGTGGGGAGAGCGATTCTTCCAGGTCACGGACCCCAACGGAGTGACGATCCAACTGGTGCAGTGGATCACGGCTCCCGAGGACCATGAGCGGGAGGGCGCGGCGTCATAGCGCCGCCGCCCGGGAACTTCACCGCTGACAGGATTGAGCGCGGGACCTGCATGGAGGGGACAGCGGGATGCGTCACTGACGGCAATGGTTGACACAGAGGGGCTCGATCGGGGCGTGAGCGTGCTGGTCAGGGCGCTGGCTTGGAGTGCTCGTTGAAAAAGCGCACCAGCTCGGCGGAGGCATCAGGCCCCCGCGGATCCGTGTACGAGCCGTGGGGACTGCCCCCTGACCAGGCATGGCCCGCCTCATGGATGATCCACTGCTCTATGGCCGCCCCATCGCTGGCGTCAGGGTAGAGGCATCGCGTGTACGCATGCCCGCCGGCCACCTGCCCCCGCTTGACCGTTGCTGGTCGTGCGGGCCCGCGCGCGTCGCCTCTGCGCTCAGGGTCAGCCGCCTGGCCCCAGTGGCCAAGGATGCAGTCCGCGTTGGCCGAGTCAACGGTGTGATCGTGATCTCCGTGAAACACGATCAGCGGGATGGCCGAGGCCGGCTGGCGAGCATGCGAGGGTACCGAGGGCGCCCCCTGTCTCATCGCGGCGAACGCGGAGGGCAGATCATGGGCGGCGCCGTAGGCGAGGCCAGAATGCACGCCGGCGGCGGCGTACAGGTCGGAGTGGGTCTCGGCCATGATCACGGCCATGGCGGCACCGGCCGAAAAGCCGGCTACGTAGACTCGGCTGGCATCAACGTGATAGGCGCTCATAATCTTCTGCGTGATCCCCGCGATGAGGGACGGCTCGCCTGTACCGCGGTGTTGGTGGGCGGCCTGGAACCAATTCCAACACTTCAAGGGATTCGCGGAAGGGGGCTGCTCAGGGTAGGCGACAAGGAACGTGTCCCGTTCCGCGAACCCGTTCATGCGCGTGCCCGCCGCGAAATCAACGGCCGTCTGTGTGCCCCCGTGCAGCATGACGACCAGGGGCGCGGCTTGTCCGGTACAGCCAGTGGGGATGTACAGCTTGTAGGCACGGGTCCCGGCGGCATTGGTATAGGAAGCATCAACGAACTGTCCCCCGGCTCGCGGTCCAGTGGGTTCCAGGTCTGACACAGACAGGTCTGACACAGAGGGGAACGGGCGCGCGCCGCCCCGCAACACGCGACGCCGCACATCAGAGGAGCGCACGGACATCGCCGCGGCGCGACGAAGCAGTTCGGTCACGCGGGCTGCTCCGGTCTCCTGGCCCGTGCCCCGGGTCACCGCGGGTGGTGGGAAGGCATCGAGGACGCGGACCTGTGGCTGGATCGGTTCGTGAGCGCTGTTCGGCGCTGCTGTGGGCATGCCGGCGTCGGGCGGGTTGCCCAGCAGCCGTTGAATGAGTGCGGTCGCCTCGGCGAGTTGCCCCGCGACCGTGAGGCGTGTGGCTTCGGCCATCGCGGCCTGCATGTGCTCGTTCATCGCAGATTTTCCTCTCTCCGTGATTTCTCGCTGCCGCCGCAGCGCTTCTGGATCTTTGCACCCGTCACGATGTCCGGTGCGTCCGGTTCACACGATGCGTCCCGCCAGCGCCGCCTTCACGGCGGCACTAGCCCGGAAGGCCCCGAGCACCTCGACTGAGTCAATGGTCGCCAGGGCCAGCTCCGCGGGGACATCGTCGGCGATGCTGGCCAGGCCGAGCACTCGGATCTGCAGCTTGTGGCCCTCCGCACGGGCTGCCTCCAGATCGTGGCGCGTGTACCGCTGCACACCAAGCACCAGCGTCTTGCGCGCCACCGTGTGATTGACCGCCTCCGCATGGGCGGCAAGCTGGATGCGGATCGCCGTTCGGATGAAGTCGGTGCGGTTCGCATAGAAGCCCTCTTGCACCAACAGGTCGACTTGTCCTAAATCCACCAATCCCAGATTGATGGTGATCTTTTCGGTTTTTTCGCCTTCGCTCATTCTGCCATCCTCTGACCATCTCATGAGATGGTCGTCTATTCTGGTTGCGCTGTCAACC
>JBOGEA010000515.1:0-3286 GCA_050743205.1 Egibacteraceae bacterium
ACCCGTAGCGCCGCCGGGATCCGGCGCGCTGCCGCCAGTGTCGGGCCGGGCGCGGGCTATGTGATTGGGCTTGACGACGCGGCTGGAGAGGCGCGAGATACCCGCAGCGCCGCCGGGATCCGGCGCGCTGCCGCCAGTGTCGGGCCGGGCGCGGTCTACGTGATCGGCTGTGCCCCCACCGCGCTGGTGGCGCTGCTCTCACTCGACGCCAGCCCCGCGCTGGTGATAGGCCTGCCGGTCGGCTTCGTCGGGGCGGTCGAGGCGAAGCGGGCGCTGCGCGGCAGCGGCCTGCCCGCCTGCACCAACCGCGGTCCGAAAGGCGGCGCCGCCGTCGCCGCCGCTGCCCTGAACGCGCTGCGCTATTGGGAGGGACGCTGATGCCAGCACCCGCGTTGCTGCTGGCCGGTCACGGCACGACCAGCCAGGCCGGCATCGCCGAGTACTTCGCGCTCGCGGACCGGGTGCGGGCGCTCGCGCCCGAGTTGGCCGTCGGCGCCGGGTTCCTCGAGCTGGCGCCGCCGCCGCTGTCGGTCGCGATCGGCGACCTCGTCGCCGCCGGTCACGATCATGTCGTGGTGGTGCCGCTCGTGCTCGTCGGCGCGGGGCACGCGAAGACGGACATGGCGGCGAGCGTGGTTGCGGCGCGGCGTGACTTCCCCGGTGTGCGGTTCTCCTACGGCCGGCAGTTGGGCGTCCATCCGGATCTGCTCGCCGTCGTCGAGGAGCGGCTGGCGGCGTCAGTCGAGCCTGAGCGCCGGGCCGACACCGCCGTCCTGCTGGTCGGCCGCGGCTCGTCCGACCCCGACGCCAACGCCGACCTCCACAAGGTGGCGCGGCTGCTGTGGGAGGGCCGTGACTGGCCGATCGTCGAGGCCTGCTTCGTCGGCATCACCAGCCCTCGCGTGCCGGAGGGACTGGAGCGCTGCCGCCGGCTCGGCGCCCCGCGCATCGCCGTCGTCCCGTATTTCCTGTTCACCGGTGTCCTGGAGCAGCGCATCCGCGCCCAAACCGGCGACTTCGCCCGCGCGTACCCCGACGTGGCCGTTCAGGTGACCCGCTATCTCGGGCCCGACGACCGCGTCGCCGGGTTGGTGTTGGAGCGTTACCGTGAGGCTCTGGCGGGCGAGGTGCGGATGAGCTGCGACACCTGCGTCCACCGCGTTCCGCTGCCAGGGTTCGAGCATCAAGTCGGGGCGCCGATCACCGGGCATCAGCATGGCTGACCTGGTCCTCGTGCTCGGCGGGACGCGCTCGGGCAAGAGCGCGGTCGCCGAGTCGCTCGTCGCTGGCGCGTCGCGCGTGGTGTACGTGGCGACGGGGACGGTCAGCGACGCGGAGATGGCTGAGCGCATCGCCGCGCACCGCGCGCGGCGGCCCCGGTGCTGGCAGACGGTCGAGACGTCCGCGCTGGCCGCCGCCGTCACCGCCGCCCCGCCCGGCAGCGCCGTGCTCGTCGATGCGCTGGGGCTGTGGTTGGCCGGCCGGATGGGGGCGCACGGCCTGTGGACCTCCGATGAGGTCGCGCCGTGGGGGGCCGAAGGCGCGCGCGCGAAGGCCGCGATCCTCGCCGAGGTCGACGCGCTGTGCGCGGCCGCCGCCGCTCACGACGGCGGCCCAGTCGTCGTCGTGGCCGAGGAGTCCGGCCTGGGCGTCGTGCCCGCCGACGCCTCAACCCGGCGGTGGCTGGACCTCGCGGGAGACGCGAAGGCGCGCCTCGCCCGGCACGCCGCCCGCACCCTGCTCGTAGTCGCGGGCAGACCCTTGGGTGTGTCGGCGCCGTACTCCGTGAAGGGCGGGTGGGTGGGGGAGGTTGGCGTGGTCCCGCACACCCCGGTTCATGGCGACCGGATGGTGCCCGAGGGCGCGATCGACTTCGCCGTGAACGTCCACGGGGACGCGCCGCCGCCGCACATCCGCGTGGTGCTCGACGCCGCGCTCGACCGGGCGGGCCGGTACCCCGACGAGGCCGCGGCGCGCGCGGCGGTCGCCGCCCGTCATGGCAGGCCAGAGGCCGAGGTGCTGGTCACAGCTGGGGCGACCGAGGCGTTCCACGTGCTCGCCCGCGTGGTCAACGCCCGCGCGGCGGTCGGAGTGCACCCCAGCTTCACCGAGCCAGAGGCCGCGCTGCGCGCTGCGGGTGTGCAGGTCTCGTACGTGCTGCGCCGGGCCGGTCAGGGGTGGCGCCTGGAGCCATCGGAGGTCGGTCCGGACGCGGATCTGGTGGTTGTGGGCAATCCGAACAATCCGACGGGCACGCTGGACGACCCCGAGCGGGTCGCGGCGCTGTGCCGGCCGGGTCGGGTCACGCTGGTCGACGAGGCGTTCATGGACTTCGTCGCCGACGAGGCCGCCTACAGCCTGGCCGGCCGCCGTGACCTGCCCGGGCTGGTCGTCGTGCGCAGCGTCACGAAGCTGTGGGGCCTGGCGGGGGTGCGGGCCGGTTACCTGCTGGGCCCGGCCGGGCTGGTCGCCCGCTGCGTCGCCGCCCGCCCGCCATGGGCGACCAGCGCGCTGGCGTTGGCCGCGGTGCAGGCGTGCGCCGGTGATGAGGCGTACCGGCTTCGCGTGGCCGGCGACGTCGCCCGCGCCCGCTCGCGTCTGGCGGCCGACCTGCGCGCGCTGGACGGCGTCACCGTCTTCGACGGGGCCGCCAACTTCCTCCTCGTGCGTGTCCCGGACGGCCCCCGCGTCCACACCGCGCTAATGGGCCAGGGCATCGCCGTGCGCCCCTCGACCTTCCCCGGCCTGGGCCCGGACTACCTGCGCGTGACGGTCCGTGACCCCGCCACCAACGCTGTGCTGGTGGGCGCGCTGACGATGATGCTGAAGTGAGTCTCGAAGCGGCGGTGGCCGAGCTCGCCTCGGCGGTGCCGCCGCCGGTAGAGGTGGTCACCGCTCGGCACCGAGTGCGGCAATCCTCACCAGACAGCGCCATTGCTGAGCTGGCGTCCGAAGGAAGCGTCGCAGCGTCGGAACGTGCACTGCGCCGTTGACCATTGACTTCGATCCCGAACAAGCGCGCATTGTGCCCCGGTAGCAAAAGACCTGGGTCCTTTGTAGCTTCTGTAGGTGGTGATTAGGCTCGCTTCTCATGTGGAAGTAGGAGAGTGACGGGTCCACAACACAATAGGACCATGGCAGCGGCGGCTTTGGCGGAGTGAAACCCGAAGGCGCGCCTGGTGATCAATCGGATCTTGTTGTTCAATCCCTCGACACGGCCATGGGACAACCGCAAACGTATCGAGGCCAGGATGCCATCACGATGCTCGCGCATGGTACGACCCAG
>JBOGEA010000516.1:0-3271 GCA_050743205.1 Egibacteraceae bacterium
CGTGTGAAGGCTGTGCACTCACATCTCCGCTCGCCACAATTTCATTTTTTGCGCTCTTCGTGTTTTGTGGTATGAGTGCGAGATATGGCAAAATTGGCGACCTACAGAAGCTACAAAGGACCCCAATTTATGACGCACTGATCGGGGTGACCGCGGCGAAAGCCGGCCTCACGCTCCTCACGCGAGACCGGCGTGCAACCCGGACATACGACGCCGTAGGAGTTCGATTCGAGTTCGTCGACTGAGGGTCCCGACCGACCCATTGGCCACGCCGAGCGGGACACCGCGTTCCCGTGACGATCGCGCACAAGCACGGCAACGAGCCCTACGCTGCTGGTCCGGAGCGCAACGCGTGGCTGAGCTGGCCGTCGTCCTCTTTTAGCTCACCGACTGGCCGCCTTACCTGCAGGGAGGCCTGCTCGTTCTCGGACGATGGACGTCGGTCATCGGCTTGCATCTCCGCAGGTAAGGCGGTTCTCGACCGGGTGCGGGGTCACACTCTGATGACCGGGTGGCGCGCGCCCGCTGGCGCGAGCAGGGCTTGCAGGTCGTCGGGATCGCTGGTCGCCACCACGGCATGACCGCGCTCGGCAGTGGTTGCGGCCACGACCGCATCGACGGCTGAGACCTCTCGGTCGCAACGGAACCGCAGCTTGGCCGCCTGGCGCGCCCGCTCCAGGGTGCACGGGTCGGGGAACGCGCGCCGCAGCCGATGATTGACTGACGCATCCTCCGGCTGGCGACCTGTAGTCGATTCCACGACGGTCACAGTGGGCACGATGACGATCCCACCCGATGCGGCCACGACCTCCAACAGCTCCAGCAGCTGGGCGGGGGGTCGCCGGCTCGCCCACGCCGTCAGCGCTCCGCTGTCGAGCACAGCGTCCATCTCAAGCGACCTCACTGGCGGGTCGAGGCAGGCTCACACCGAGGCGCTCTGCCATCGCCCACACCCGCTCAGGGCGAGGTCGCAGATCGGGCTGCTCGTCGTACATCTCGTCCAGCGCCAAGCGCAGGAGCTTGTTGTACGCCCACTGCGTCAGCGCCTCCGTGGCCGCCGCTGACGTGCTGGAGACCACGCCCTCCTCCGTGAGCTTCTGAAGTGCCTCGACCAGGGGACCTGGCAGGCTGACCGACACCGGGCGAGTCCGGGAGGTGCCCTCCGACAACTGCTCCAGCGCCTGGGCCATCGCCTCAGCGGCCGTCGCTTTCATCTCTACCCCTTGAGCTGTGATCGTAGCTCCTATAGTAGCACAGTCATCAAGGGGTCCGAGCGCCCACACGGCGCCGTGAGGGTTGGCCAGCGGTGACCGGGAGGGCCTCGAGGCCGCGCAGGATCAGCCCGGGCCGCCAGCGCAGCGTCTCGGGCGGTGCGGTCAGGCGCAGGTCGGGCAGTCGGCGCAGCAGCGTGGCGATGGCGATCTGGCCCTCGAGCCGGGCGAGCGGCGCGCCGAGGCAGTAGTGGACTCCCGCGCCGAAGGCGAGGTGCGGGTTCGGGTGGCGTGTGAGGTCCAGCGTGTCGGGCCGCGGGAACTGGCGATGGTCGCGGTTGGCGGAGGCGAGGGCCGCCAGGACCAGCCCGCCGCGGGGGATGGCGACCCCGGCGATCTCCAGGTCCTCGCGGGCGTAGCGTTCGGTGGCGGTCTCCACGGGGCTGGCGTAGCGCAGCAGCTCCTCGACGGCTGTGGCGATCAGCCCGGGATCGTCGCGCAGCCGCACCATCTCGTCGGGGTGGCAGAGCAGAGCGAGCGTGCCGTTGCCGATGAGGTTGACGGTCGTCTCGTGCCCCGCGATGAGCAGCAGGAACACCATCGCGAGCAGCTCGTCCTCATCGAGGCGGTCGCCGGCATCCTCCGCCTGCACCAGCGCGGTCAGGATGTCGTCTCTGGGGTCCGTGCGTCGCGCGGTGATCTGGCGGCGCAGGTAGCGCATGATCGCGAGGAGGCTCTGAAGGGCGGCCAGCCCGGTTCGCCGCGAGCCTGCGGCCGCGACGATCCTGCTGGTCCAACGATGGAAGCGCAGCCGATCGGTCTCCGGTATGCCGAGCATCCACGCGATCACCGTGGTCGGCAGCGGCAGCGCGTACTGGCGGATCAGGTCGATGCGCCCCTCGCGCGTGGCCGTGTCGAGCAGCTCGTCGGTCAGGGCCTGCACCCGCTCGCGCATCTGCTCGACGCGCCGGGGGGTGAACGCCTTGTGCACGAGCGCGCGCAGCCGGGCGTGGTCGGCGCCGTCGACGTCGAGCATGTTGCGCAACAGAGGCTTCGCGAACGTGGGCACCCACGGCTGGCGGCGCAGCTGCTCCGGGGACATCGCGTTGCGCCGGTCCTTGACGAGGCGAGGGTCCTTGAGGGCGGCGGCCACGTCGGTGTGGCGGGCGATCAGCCACGCGTCGCGCTTGTCGGGCAGCCGGACCCGGCAGACGGGCGCCTCCTCGCGCAGGCGGGCGTAGAAGGGATATGGATCCGCCTTGAACGCCGGGCTTGTGATGTTGGTGTCACTGAGCGGGGTCATGCCCGCCTCCTTCGCGTCGGTCCAGACCGTCGATCATCAGGGTGGTGAGCAGCTCGGGGAGTTCGTCCCAGTGGGCCTCGACCTGCGGGTCGCCGAGCAGGCGCAGGATCAGCAGGCCGAGGAACGTGGCCGACACGGCGCGCAGCACGAGCGGCATGTTCAGCGGGCGCGCTTTGCCCTGCTGGACCCACTGGGCTCCGACGTCCTCGGCCAGCGCGAACGTCGGCTCGACGATCTGGGTGAGGTAGCGCTCGCGCAGCTGGGGGTCCGCTAGGACCTCGGGCAGCAGTACGCGGAAGGCCTCCAGGCCGTCTTGGGTCAGCGTGGTCATCCGCTGGCGGAAGTAGGACGTCATGAACGTCCGCAGGTCCATGTCGAGGGAGCGCGCCAGATCGTCGCCGCGCCGCTCGGTCTCGTTCAGGCGGTCGAGGATGCCGAGCAGGAGCGCCGGTTTGCTCTCGAAGTAGTTGTAGATCGTCCCGTCTGCCACCCCAGCGGCCCGCGCCACGTCGCGGACCGTCGCCCGGTGAAAGCCCCTCGCGGCGAAGACAGTCGTCGCGGCGTCGAGGATCTGACCCCGCCTCACTGAATGAACGTTCATTCATCAATGGTAGGCGTTCCCCACGCCCACGTCAACCGCAGGGGCGTCGGCTCAGTTCCGTCATCCAGGCCTCAGAGCGTGTTTGAGAATCGCGACCTTGAGTTGCGGGCGAAGCGCAGCGGAGCGCGGTTCAGGCGGCCAGGGGGTCCGGGGGAG